>JAVBRI010000037.1:0-14231 GCA_031548165.1 Lachnospiraceae bacterium | reverse complement strand
CCTACAAAGATGCTCTATTTGTCATGCAGTTTTCAATGTTCAATAAAATTATTTCCAGTTCTAAATCTATCTGAAATGCATCTGTGCAATTCATTCAAAAAATATTATTTTAGACTTGACTTTTAATAGTTAGTCTTCCTTTTCTAATGTTCCAAGCAAATAGTTAATGCACTTTCTAGCCTCTTTTTTTGATATCGTTTCTTTCTTAAAAAAACACCATTCTAAGATTAGTTGTAACGTATTACTATAATGTGTCGCTATCATTTCAAAGGGAATGTCATTCTTTATACCATGTGGACAATCCATCATGATTTCTCTGATTTGTAATAGCATATAGCGTTTTAGAGATTGCGCTAATAAGCCGTCTATATCATTATGAGACATAATCTGATTCACTTTATTTTCTTCTTTTTCGAAATAAGAATAAAGTCGTTCAAACAGCACCTGTGTTCTCTCACTTGTTTCTAATTCCTTGTACTCCGCTATATGAAGTTCTTTACTTATGCTTTGCCAACAATATTCCAACAAATCAAATATATCCTGAAAATAATTATAAAATGTAGCTCTAGGATAATTGCATTTTTCACAAAGTTCATTTACTGTAACTTCTTCAAAGGGCTTTTGCTCTAAGAGTGTAAACAAAGTCTCAGAAAAAGCAGCCAACGTTCTCTCTGCAAATCGATTTGTTTTTTTACTTAAATCATATTTCATGAAAACCTCCATTAATTCTAATAAAATTTTTTTGCTATATTTATCATAAATGCTGATGGTAATATTTTACTAATCAACCGATAAAATTTATAAAATATCCCCGGTGTATATACTGCACTTCCCGTCTTAGCCTTTTTTAAAGCCTTTTCTGTCACTACCTGCATATCCAAAAATGGTAACTTATTTATCCTTTCACTTTGCCTCATTTTATTCTTTGGATTCATCTCTGTATCCATATTCCCAGGGCAAAGCAATAATACACTGATACCTTTATCCTTTAATTCTTCCCTTAATGCCTTTCCTAAGTAATATACATACGCTTTTGAAGCACTATATACTGCTTGATTCGGTATTGGTACAAATGATGAAATAGAACATGTAATAATGCAAATACTTCCAAGTGACATATAAGGAATACATAAATAATTTATCATGGTCATACCCTTTACATTTAAGTTTATCATTGCCAGGATATCATTTGTTGATTGTTTGTCAAATCTTCCTGACCTCTCATATCCTGCATTATTAATTAAAATTTCAACCTCGGGATTTTCTTTCTTTAATAATCTTTCCAATTCTGTGTAAGAATTCTCATTTGCTATATCCATTGGTAATACACGAATTTTAATACCTTTATGCTTACTTGCAAATTGCTCTAGCAGTTCTTTACGCCTTGCCATAATCCAAATTTCGTCTAAATCGTTAAACTTTCTTATAATGGCTTCTGAAAATTCAACTCCCAATCCTGAAGATGCGCCTGTAATAATTGCTATTTTCATATATATCCTCCATTTACAATAATACATATTTAGACATATGTCCAACATAATTTATTGTAAACAACATAATTAATTAAGTCAATTTACAATACTTTGCATTACTCCATTGTTAGACACTTTTTATTTATTGTCTATCTCCATATTTGTTCTTATGACATCCCATGCCCCTTTCTTTGCACAAAAATAGAGGGGTACAAGTTTTTGGCTTATACCTCTCAGTTGGTTAGGTCTTCCATTTGTATCTCCACAGCCACCTGCTAATACCATACCTTTATCACAAAACCAATATAATTTATAATGGTAAATTTGTAGTATGATACAGCTTGCTCATATGTACAGAAATAGCTATCTGCTGATGTCATTAACAATGCTGCCTCTTTTATCGGATATTTTTCGTAACAACCAAATGGCGGATTCCCATCTTCTTTTTTTTCATCCTTACCTCCATCAATTCTGATTTACTGCTAAACAATGTTTTCACCTAATATTATTTTAGGCATTGTAGTCAAACAACGGTTCCATCGTTTGTAGAACTTCTCTATACCAAGCTTTGATACCCTTGCATGTACTTCCTCATTTTCCAATACCCAGTATAGAACATAGGTTACCTTACCCACATTTCTTGTAAGGCGAACGGGTAACTCACCCTCTTTAACTGCATTAAAATCCGTTTGCCTATGAGTACGTTTTATATAGTGAACGTCAATAACACCTTCTTGACTTAAATAAAATTCAGCTACTTCTTTCATCAACTCTTCTATTTCATCTAACTTTGTTAGTTTTGCTTCGTATATGCAAATTTCGTTAAACATAAAACGCCTCCTAAAATTTGAATTTGACAACTACGCATTATACTTATTTATTGTTCTTAACTAGATATGACTTAATTTGCTTTTTGTGTTGAATAATATGTGTAGCTATTAGAACTACGCCTAAAAGGGACGCTATATGATGTATGGCATGTGCCTTTCCCAACCCCAATAAGAAGTATTCGCCATAAAGATTATACTCAATTGCCGAAAATCCTGTGAGCAACACAATACTCCACACAATCAACAAAAACCAGTCAGCTATATATCTGCCTCTAACCTTTTTATACTTTTCATCCATAAATAGACGTTTTCCTGCATCAATCCAACCACGCCCATTTATTTGTAAATGCACAAACACTAAAATGAAAAAAGCGACACCTAAAGCAACATGAGTAGCTAACCAAACCACAGTAGCTGCACTCGCTAATAATTTGCCGCTTATAAAAGCACTCAAAAGCGTAATGGACGACAAAATATTTATTAGAATTTTTTTATTCCGTTTCAAAATATTTCCTCCCATAATATGAATTATCTGCAATCAAAATCTTACCATCAAATTCTGATTTGTACTACTATCATACCACACACAACCATTTCTTACATCAACTTTTAAACCTATTATCGGTCAAATTCTTTTTGAAATTTAATCCCAATCCACAAATAAAACTCAACACCCACAGATTTGTTCAATTTTACAATGGTAAATCCTTCTTACAAAAGCTAATTGAGCCAATCAAATATGTTACTACCACAATAGCTATCGCCACTGACGACTTAATAATCCAATCATTTGAATCTGCAATTACTGAATTGTAATCATAGAGTGTACAGATTGATACATACTTAAAGTTTTCAAGTACTTCTACTCCTAGTGAGCCAAACATAGCCATCATATTTGCAAGTATGCTAACGCCCACAAATGTTCCACTAAATGCAATAGAATGCTTAGATTGATTGAAAATACCAGAAAACATAAAGCATACACCGCCCATTGCAAGGCAAACTACTAAAGCTGAGAAGTTGACCTTTCCAATCATGATTGTTGTTAAATCATTTGCCATTAAAGCTGGATCTGTAATTCCTGCTTGACCTAACGTAATTGGAGAGACGTTATTAATAATAATATGTATTATTGTAGAGATGATAAACATACCACAAATACTTACAACAGAATAAATAATTTGAGTGACTACTACATTTTTCCTGCTCTTAGGCGCAGATAATACATATGCCATAGAACCGCGATCTACCTGACCTGCCAACAACTTATTTGAACTAATAAGAATATATATTCCCGGCAAAATCATTGCCATCATTCCATATTGAATTAAGAACAATAAAAATTGTGTCATTTCCATTGACGCAAATTGAGCTAATAAAACTCCCATAACTACTGTGAATACACCCCATAAAACACCATTTGATTTTATTGACTGCTTCATTAAAGGTAAACTGAACATATTAAACTTCCTCTCTTTCTATTACATTTGTATAGTATTTCTCTAATGAGAAACTTTCACTGTTTAATTCTATAATTTTATATTTTGAAAACATTGCAAACGTTTCATTTATCAATCCAACCGGTATATTTACTGTGAACTGATGATGCTTATGTCTTCTGTAACATTGTATATCAGCACTAGCATACCTTTTTATAAATTCATTAATTTCTGTTCTACAACTAAGATATTCTTCCTCAGAAGCCACAACAAATAAATAGGATTCTCTAGGATTACTTTCATACTGTGTTCTTGTCACGGTATTAACTATCTTTCCGTCTCTAATAAACATAACACTATCGCAAGTGTCTTCTACCTCTTTAAATATATGACTTGACATAAATACCGTTTTCCCAAGACTTTTTTGCTCTAAAATCAGTTCAACCATTGTGTCTCTCATAAGTGGATCTAGCCCAGTTGAAGGTTCATCCAATAAGTATATTTCCGGTTGTGCCATAAATGCAGCCACTAATGCCATTTTTTGTTTCATCCCTTTGCTCATCCTCTTCAATGGAGCCGTTATATCTATCTTAAATCGGTCAATCAGCTCATTCATAAATGTTAAATCTTTGATACCTAGCATATCCGCCTGTATTCTAAGAAATGATGTCCCTGTTCCTACATCTGGAAAGTCAATTTGCCCCGGAACATAACCTACAAGCTTTTTTATTTCAGCAGATTTTTTCCACGCATCCATTCCATTTATACTTACGCTTCCAGAATCACCTTTTATAAATCCCATCAAATGTCGCATAGTAGTCGTTTTTCCACTTCCATTTGTGCCTATAATTCCAAAAACCTCTCCCTTATGTACATCAAAGTTGAAATCAAAAATCCCTTTTCCATTTTTATAATCTTTCGTCAGATTGTTAACTTCAATCATCTTTTTATCCATTATCTCGGACTCCTTTCCTGCTTTTTGCCACCTTTTTTCGCTTTGATAAACCTCCAAAGCTATGTTCATTTTTATAGAAGTGCATGAAATAATCTTCTAGTGTCTGACTATCTTCTATAAACATCAAAACTTTGTAATTCATAAGCGTTTTAATGAGTTTGTCACACTTATCGTTTTCACATATAACTGATATCCAACACTCAGTCTCATCAAATCCCCTTACTTCAAACTCTTCATTTTTAAATTTTTCTAATTCCTCAAGACTTTCAAAATTTATTTTGAAGCTCTTGCGCTTATATTCTTTTACATCATTGGCATCGACTATAGAAACGATTCTCCCATCTTTGATAATTGCTATCCTATCACACAATGCCTCTACTTCACTGAAAATATGACTGGAAAGGAGTACTGTTTTTCCTCGTTCCTTCTCTCGCCTTACAAACTCTATAAATACTTCCTGCATAACTGGATCTAATCCACTTGTTGGCTCATCTAATAAAAGTATTTCTGGATCACTCATAAATGCTGCTACTACAGCTAACTTTCTCTTTTCTCCGATACTCATTTTCTTAACTGACTCGTTGATATTTACTTTAAATGTTTCTAATAATTCTTCGGTTCTATCTACATCACTTTTTCTTAAATTTCTCATCATTTCTAAAAATCCTACGCCACTAAGTCCTTCTGGCAACGAAATCTCTCCTGGTAAATATCCTACAGATTCCATAATCTTTGCATGATTTTTCCAACATGACATTTCTTTAATATATACATTGCCATCCTCAGAATTTGAAAATCCCATTAGATGACGCATAGTTGTTGATTTACCAGCTCCGTTTGGACCTAAAAATCCAAATACCTCTCCTTTATTAACCTTAAAAGATACATCATAAACACCTCTTCCATGACCATAATCTTTTGTTAATCCATCTACTACTATTTCCGGCATTGTCCTTCCTCCTTGTTATTGATAACGATATAATATCAGCTCTTTGTTTATGAATTATTGTAGTTTTGTTTGAGATTTATTAACTGTTGCAATATAATCATAATGCTTGTAATAGCTACCAGTAGGTTTTAATTAACAACTATTAACTTAACTACAACGCAAAAAAGGACACTTTCAAAATTACTTTTGAAAAGTGTCCTTAAAGTGCAAACTCTTAATTGTCTGGATAGGAGAAATTGAAATTATTCATAATTATCACTAATTATGGTCTATCAATTTCCTGTCAAAAAGTAGTCAAAAAAGTGGTCAACTGACTATTCGATGCCTTGCAAACCCTCATAAATACTAGATTTATTTATCAAGTGTCTTCATCGTCGGAAACAATAATACATCCCTAATAGCTGCTGAATTTGTAAGCAACATTACCATTCTATCTATACCGATTCCAATACCACCTGTTGGAGGCATACCTATCTCCAAAGCATTAAGGAAATCTTCATCAATACTATTTGCTTCTTCATCACCCTGAGCCTTCAACTCCTCTTGAGCCATAAATCTTTCTCTCTGGTCGATTGGGTCGTTTAACTCTGAATAAGCATTTGCCATTTCTCTTTGTGTTATGAAAAGTTCAAATCTTTCTGTATAATCTGGATTTTCTGGTTTTTTCTTTGTAAGTGGTGATATCTCGATTGGATGATCCATTACAAATGTTGGTTGTATAAGCTTATCTTCAACATATTCTTCAAAGAATAAATTAAGAATATCTCCCTTTTTATGTCTCTTTTCATAATGAAGATCGCGCTCATCAGCAAGCTTTTTAGCCTCTTCATCTGTTTTTATATCTGTAAAATCAACACCTGCATACTTTTTAACAGCATCAAGCATTGTAATTCTTTCAAATGGCTTAGATAAATCTATCTCTACATCACCATAAGTAATCTTAGTTGTACCAAGAACATTTTGTGCAACTGTTCTATAAAGGTTTTCACATAAATCCATCATACCATAATAATCTGTGTATGCTTGATATAACTCAAGAAGTGTAAACTCTGGATTATGTCTTACTGAAAGACCTTCATTTCTAAATACACGACCGATTTCGTATACTCTTTCCATTCCACCTACAATCAATCTCTTAAGATAAAGTTCAAGTGAAATTCTTAAATTTACATCCTCATCAAGTGAGTTATAATGTGTCATAAATGGTCTTGCTGCTGCTCCACCTGCATTTGCTGTAAGAACAGGAGTTTCAACCTCCATAAAACCTTGTCCATCAAGATATCTTCTAATTTCACTTAAAATCTTTGAACGCTTAACAAAAGTGTCCTTTACTTCTTGATTCATAATAAGATCTATGTATCTTTGTCTATAACGTGTATCCGTATTTGTAAGACCATGATACTTTTCTGGTAATATCTGAAGACTCTTTGTAAGTAAAACTACATCTGTAGCATGAATTGACTTCTCACCTGTCTTTGTCTCAAATATTCTACCCTTGATACCTACTATATCACCAGCATCATACTTCTTAAAGTCCGCATAAGACTCTTCGCCAATATCATCTCTAGCAACATATATCTGAATATTACCTTCTAAATCTTGTACATTACAAAAAGATGCCTTACCCATTACTCTCTTCGTCATAATTCTTCCAGCTATTGATGTTTCAGTATCTTTAAGTGTTTCAAAATTTTCTTTAATCTCTGCACTATGATGCTTTACATCGTATTTCATTATTTCAAAAGGGTTTTTACCTCTTTCTTGTAAATCCGCAAGCTTTTCTCTTCTAACTTTTAATAATGCGTTTAAATCCTGTTGTGTATTCTGTTCAGACATTGTTACTTCCTTTCAATTTTACGTATACTATATACTAATTTACTCTTTGAATATCAAGTACCTTGTACTCGATTACTCCATATTCTGTATCTATTTTAATCTTATCTCCAACTTTTTTACCAATAAGAGCCATTCCTACTGGTGATTCGTTTGAGATTTTATGTTCTAAGCTGTTTGTTTCTGTTGAACCAACAATCTTAAATTCAACTTCTTCTTTGTACTCTTTATCTAAAACTGTTACCTTACATCCAACGTTTATCTTCTTTAAATCGATTTCGTCTTCATCTACTACTTCTGCGTTGCTTAGTATTTTTTCGATTTCTTCGATTCTTGTTTCAATATCTCTTTGCTCATCCTTTGCTGCATCGTATTCAGCATTTTCTGATAAATCGCCTTGTTCTCTTGCTTCTTTAATCTTTTCAGCAACTTCTTTTCTTTTTACAAGTTTTAAATCCTGTAATTCATTTTCTAATTTTGTTAACCCTGCATATGTTAATATATTTTTCTTTTCAGCCATTTCCCTGTTCTCCTATCATTTTTCCAATACATTTTAATTATTTTATAGTACTAATAGTGTATTATATAATACATCACATTTTATTGTCAAGTCCAAACGTAAGCTTTTGTATAAGCATCGTAAACCATAGTTTCAATACAAACATAAGTGAAATGCATGTAAACTCAATGTACATAGCAATCGCTGGTATCATTCCAACTAAATGTAGTACTATCAATGCCATAAATGCCTTAATAAATGTCATTCTATTCTTTCTAAGTTTATCTGCATACCTTTCCATATCATTTTCTTTATAATACTTAATTGTCTTATTAAGAAAATCTCCATAAAATAAAAGTTCTATCAGATAAAATAAAACCATCACTCCCTTTGTTATCTCAAGTGTATATGGAAGAAACAATCCAAATATCCATAATCCACATGAAGCTATTAATAACCTCATCGCATCTTTCTTAAGTTTTTCCATATACTCTAGTTTACACTCTTCAAATAACTCCTTTACACCTAGATAAATAATAAAATATCCTATGAAGCTAGGTAGTATTTGAAACTGTCCCAAAAAGCCCGATATAAACAAATTTCCGTCAAGATTTATATGTAGACCACTTATTAGAACTCCCCATAATACTTTCTTATAACCACTACTTATCATATTACTTTAATTCCTTTCTTATACATCTTTTAATGTACTTCTTAGCATTTTTTCTAATTCGTGATAATCCTGAACCAGATTAACATTATTCCTAATATGAGTTGCATATGGCATTCCTGTTACATACCATGCCACATGTTTTCGCATTTCGCGTACTCCTGTGTATTCCCCTTTATATTCTATAAGCATTTTTCCATGCCTTAGTATCATATCCAGAATTTCCTGTGTGCTTGGCTTATCTAGTATTTCTCCTGTTTTTAAATAGTGATTACATCTTTTAAAAATCCAAGGATTACCCATTGCTGCTCGTCCTATCATAACGCCGTCGCAGCCCGTCTCTTCTATCATTCGCTTTACATCTTCTGGCTTAGTAATGTCTCCATTTCCTATAACAGGAATTTTAACCGCTTCTTTCACCTGCCTAATTATATCCCAGTCTGCCTCTCCTGAATAATACTGCATTCTAGTTCTTCCGTGCACTGTTATCGCAGACGCCCCATTTGCCTCCATTACTTTCGCAAACTCTACAGCATTTATATTATCATCATCAAAACCTTTTCTAAATTTTACTGTAATTGGCTTTTTGCATTTCTTAACCATACTATTTACTATTTCACCAGCAAGTTTAGGGTCTTTCATAAGAGCAGAGCCTTCACCATTGTTTACTATCTTAGGTACTGGACATCCCATATTTATATCAATAAAATCATAATTTCCATCTTCAATTCTTGATGCAATGTCTGCCATTATATCTTTATCTGAACCAAATAATTGAACTGCCACTGGTGATTCTTTTTTATCTACACATAACAATTCATCTGTGTTTTTATTATTATATAATATTGCCTTTGCACTGACCATTTCTGTATACATAAGTCCACAGCCTTGTTCCTTGCAAAGCATTCGAAATGGCAGGTCTGTAACTCCTGCCATAGGTCCAAGTGCAATATTATTTTGAACTTCTACATTACCTATCTTTAGCATTCTAAGTCTTCTCCTAAGAAAAATACCTTGTAATACACTTCCAGAGCCTCTAGAGTTTCTGCCTTAGTATTTTGCAATTGTTTTATCTTTAAGCCACATCCAATATCATCAAATAGCAAATCACCTTCATCACATAAAACACTAAACTCTAATGTTCCATCTTCATCATATTCTAATGTCAAAATTCCACCTACATCCTCCGTAAATAGTACACACATTATCTTTAATTCATCTTTGATATAATCGGGTAGTTTATCAAATTCTTCGTTAAAATAGTATTTTTGCTCATAGCTATTTGAGCCGCATAAAACTTTTTTGTTTTTATAATCAATGTTACTATATGTATCGTTATACATAACCATATACTCCTCTTACTGAAACTTCACCAGATATAACTTTTGAAGTCTTTCCATCTTTTTCAATTATCAATTCACCATCATCATCTATTCCCTTTGATATCGCTTCAAATTTCTCTTTTCCTTGAATAATGACAATAGATTTATCATAATGTATCAATGATTTATTATATTCATCTTTTACAAAGGATAAATCTCCTACCCTCATAAACTCATTATAATATTTCTCAAATGTATTTATGACATTTAGCATTATAACACTTCTTTTTTGTTCTTTTGAAGTAGACATTTTTATTGATGTTGCAACATCTTTAAGTGCATCTGATACAATGCTATTATTTACATTAATACCAACACCAACCACTACATAATTAATAAAATCTCGTTCTGTACTCATTTCTACGAGTATTCCACACAATTTTTTATTATCATATACAATATCATTCGGCCACTTTATATCCGCTTTTAATCCACAGCTTTCCTCTATTCCTTTTGTAACTGCCATTGCAGTTAGTATAGTAAGCATAGAAGCTTTTGTTGGAGACAAATCTGGTCGTAAAAGAATAGTCATATAAATACTCTCTCCTTTTGGAGATTCAAATTCTTTTCCTCGTCTTCCGCGTCCACTAGATTGATAATCCGCTACAACTAATGTTCCACTTTCGCATCCTTCTTCTCCTAATATCTTTGCTCTAATATTAGTCGAATCTGTTTCTTCAAAAAAAACTACTTTATTAATCATTTCGCTTTTTGAAAATGTACTCTCAATTTCGCTTTTGGAAAGAATATCAGGATATGAACATATTTTGTATCCTTTATTCATTACAGAATCTATCTCATATCCTTCTTCTTTTAACTGGTTAATAACCTTCCAGATTGCAGTACGAGAAACACCGAATTTCTCGCACAGCTCTTGACCTGATGTATAATTTCTATTCTCTTTTAAGCTTTCTAGCACCTTTGTTTTTAACATACTGTTATATATCCTATAATACTAATAACAATAAGCCCTACTGATGCAATACCTAGAATCAATGATCTTGACATCTCGGACATCTTGTAATGCTTAATCGCCAATATTATATTCATAGCTGCTGATAATGTAAATAATACTGGAAATAAAACTATATACTTATTTACATCTATTATTAATGTTATTCCTAATATTATAATTGCAATTGCTAACATTATATTAATTACATCAATCGCAACACCAATATGTCTAAAGGTTCTGTGTTTGCTACTGTACATACTACTCAATCTAATCCTCCATGCCCATGCCAAGTGTTGCTGCCATAATTGCCTTAATAGAATGCATTCTGTTTTCAGCTTCATCAAACACTACTGATTTTGCTGATTCAAATACTTCATCTGTCACTTCTATCTGAGTAAGTCCAAATTTCTCGTACACTTCTTTTCCTATAGTAGTTTTCAAATCGTGGAATGCTGGTAAACAATGCATAAAAATGGCATCTTCTTTTGCATTTTCCATTATTTCTTTATTCACTTGATATGGTAAGAGTTCTTTTATTCTACTCTCCCAAACTTCGCTTGGTTCTCCCATTGAAACCCAAACATCAGTATAAATTACATCTGCATTCTTTGTTCCCTGCGTTACATTTTCTGTCAATGTAATAGTTGAACCTGAAGCTTTTGCATATTCTTCACACTGTTTTACTAAAGTTTCATCTGGAAAATATGTTTTAGAAGTACATGCTGTAAAATTAATTCCCATTTTTGAGCATGCAATCATTAATGAATTTCCCATATTATATCTTGCATCACCCATATACACTAAATTAAGTCCTTTAAATTCGCCTTTATGTTCCTTAATCGTAAGCAAATCTGCTATCATCTGTGTTGGATGATATTCGTTTGTAAGTCCATTCCAAACTGGAACTCCTGCATATTTTGCAAGTTCTTCTACTATTTCCTGACCAAAGCCTCTATATTCAATACCTTCATACATTCTGCCTAAAACCCTTGCTGTATCCGCTATACTTTCCTTTTTACCGATTTGCGAACCCGCTGGATCAAGGTATGTAGTTCCCATTCCAAGGTCGTGAGCCGCAACTTCAAAAGCACATCTTGTCCTTGTGCTTGTCTTTTCAAATATAAGTGCAACATTTTTTCCCTTAAGTTCGTCAACTCTGATTCCTCTTTTTTTCTTATCTTTAAGATAAGCAGAAAAGTCCACCAAATATCCTATTTCTTCAGGTGTAAAATCTTTTAACGTGAGAAAGCTACGTCCCTTCAATGTATTCATATGCGTATCTCCTTTACAAATAATATGTCTATTCTACCCCAATTTTCCAATAATATCAATAACAAAATGTTTATATGCAAAAGTCCGCTTATACCCTCAAGCACAAGCGGACATACTTTTTTGTAATTAATTAATCTATTTCTTTGCTAATTCTGCTATAGATGTAACTGTACTAGCTAATGATTGTATCTCTGATGGTATAATAATCTTTGTTGCTTGACCATCTGCTGCCTTTGCAAAAGCTTCATAGCTTTTTAATTTAAGTACTGCATCATCTGCACCTGCATCTTTTAAGAACTTAATACCATCTGCATTTGCTTGTTGAATAGCAAGTATAGCTTGTGCTTGACCTTCAGCTTCTTTAATAGTAGCCTCTTTTGTAGCTTCAGCTCTAAGTATCTGTGCTTGTTTATCAGCTTCTGCATTAAGAATAACTGATGCCTTCTTTCCTTCTGCAACAAGGATTGTTGATTTCTTCTCTCCTTCTGCAATAAGGATAGCTTCTCTTCTTTCACGTTCTGCCTTCATCTGTTTTTCCATTGAATCTTGAATTGCAGAAGGTGGCATAATGTTTTTAAGCTCAACTCTGTTTACCTTAATTCCCCAAGGGTCAGTAGCTAAATCTAGAGATGCTCTCATCTTTGTATTAATTGTTTCTCTTGATGTAAGTGTTTCATCAAGCTCTAAATCACCTATAATATTTCTAAGTGTTGTTGCTGTAAGGTTTTCAATCGCCATAATAGGATTCTCAACACCATATGCAAAAAGCTTTGGATCTGTTATTTGGAAAAATACTACTGTATCAATTCGCATTGTTACGTTATCCTTTGTTATAACAGGTTGTGGTGGGAAATCTACTACTTGTTCTTTTAAAATCACTCTCTTTGCTACCTTATCAAGTATAGGTAACTTAAAATGTAATCCTACTGACCATGTTTCTTTGTATCCTCCAAGCCTTTCAAGAACAAATGCTTGTGCTTGTGGTACGATTTTGATACAACTAGCTATTATTATCAATAATACTATTATAATAATAATTGTTGCAATGATACTTGATGGTACTTCTGTTGTGCTTGCCATAATTGACTTCATATCTTTTCTTCCTCCCTTTGCTTTAAAAGCTAATTAGTTATTTTTAATATAATTCATAGGCTGTACAATAACCTTTACGCCCTGCACTTCTACAACTTGAACCAACGTATCATTTGGAATTATCATTCCACTTTCTGTTGTTCTTGCCATCCACTCTAATCCATTAATCATTACTAGTCCAAGTTCGTTGTAATTATCAATAGTTTCCGTTACCTTTACCGTCTTGCCAACAATTTCATCTACATTGGTTTTTATAGTGTTTTTGTTTACATACTTTGATGCAAGTGGTCTTGTAAAAAACAAAAGTAAGCTTGATACAACAAAAAATACAACTATCTGTATTCCCAAATTAACATCAGCTAATGATAACAAGAATGCCACTATTGCTCCACCGGCAAACCATATAGTTGTTAAGCCCAGTGTTATCACTTCAAAGACAATAAGCACTATAAATGTTATTAACCAAAACATTGATTCCATGACGTCTCCTCCTATTTTCAAATCGTTACTAGTATAATACATTATTTATATGCTCATTTCAATAAATTTAAGCCACTTTCTTTTTTTTTAAGAAATAGAAATTTTGTACAACCCAATAAAGCGAAGAAAGTACTGTCATACCAATAGAGTAGAGAAATAATAGCAAGTATTATTTCCCTCTCATTGAACCGTACGTACGGGTCTCGTATACGGCTCTACAATTTATATTCCAACATTTCTTAGATAGTAATTTAAAGGATTGAGCAAACCTGCTCCGTCCTTTATTTTTGTTTCTAGTAACATAGGACTCAAAATGTAGTTCACTACATCCATACTACATCTCTTGTACCATCCTAACCTTGAATTCGCAACCTTAAAAATGCTTTCATTGTCAAAACCATTC
>JAVBRI010000041.1:0-9937 GCA_031548165.1 Lachnospiraceae bacterium | reverse complement strand
AATAATAAAGGAGGCATTTTCATGAAATTAGTACCATTAGGAGACAGATTAGTTATTAAGCAGGTAGTTGCAGAAGAAACAACTAAATCAGGAATTGTATTGACAGGTCAGGCAAAGGAAAAGCCACAAGAAGCACAGATTGTTGCTATAGGTAAAGATGTTAAAGCGCAAGTAGAAGTAGGCGAAACAGTTATCTATTCAAAATATGCAGGAAATACAGTAAAAGTTGAAGAGGAAGAATATATTATTCTTAAAGAAGAAGATGTTCTTGCAGTATTAAAATAATTTTAGGAGGATTTAGTAATGGCAAAGGAAATAAAGTATGGCGCAGAAGCTAGAAGATCATTAGAAATAGGTGTAAATAAGTTAGCAGATACAGTAAAAGTTACATTAGGACCAAAAGGAAGAAATGTAGTTTTAGATAAATCATATGGTTCACCTCTTATTACAAACGATGGTGTAACAATTGCAAAAGAAATCGAGCTTGAAGATGCATTTGAAAATATGGGTGCACAGCTTGTTAAAGAAGTAGCAACTAAGACAAATGATGTAGCTGGTGATGGAACAACAACTGCTACAGTTTTAGCTCAAGCTATGATAAATGAAGGTATGAAGAACCTTGCAGCAGGAGCAAATCCTATTGTACTTAGAAAAGGTATGAAGAAAGCTACAGATGTTGCTGTAGAATCTATTAAGAAAATGAGCAGCAAAATAAACGGAAAAGAGCAGATAGCAAACGTTGCATCTATTTCAGCTGGAGATGAAGAAGTTGGAAAGATGGTATCAGAGGCTATGGAAAAGGTATCAAACGATGGAGTTATTACTATTGAAGAATCAAAGACAATGCTCACAGAATTAGACCTTGTAGAAGGTATGCAGTTTGATAGAGGATATATTTCAGCTTATATGGCAACTGATATGGATAAGATGGAAGCTACATTAGACGATCCATATATTTTAATAACAGACAAGAAGATTTCAAATATTCAAGAGATTTTACCAGTACTTGAGCAAATAGTTCAATCAGGAGCTCGTTTATTAATTATTGCTGAAGATGTTGAAGGTGAAGCTTTAACAACATTAATAGTTAATAAATTAAGGGGAACATTCCAAGTAGTAGCAGTTAAAGCACCAGGATATGGTGATAGAAGAAAAGAAATGCTTAAGGATATTGCTACACTTACAGGTGGTACAGTTATATCAGAAGAATTAGGACTTGACCTTAAAGAAGCAACATTAGAGCAACTTGGTAGAGCAAAATCAATTAAGGTTCAAAAGGAAAACACAATAATCGTTGATGGATATGGTGATAAATCAGCAATAGAAGCAAGAGTAAGTCAAATAAGAATGCAGATTGAATCAACAACATCTGAGTTTGATAGAGAAAAGCTTCAAGAAAGACTTGCAAAGCTTGCAGGTGGAGTTGCAGTTATTCGTGTAGGAGCTGCTACAGAAACAGAAATGAAAGAAAGCAAGCTTCGTATGGAAGATGCTCTTAATGCAACAAGAGCAGCAGTTGAAGAAGGAATTATCGCAGGTGGTGGTTCTGCTTATGTTCATGCATCAAAAGAAGTTCAGAAATTAGTTAATGAGCTTGAAGGCGACGAAAAGACAGGAGCAAACGTTATTTTAAAAGCACTTGAGGCACCATTATTCTCAATAGCAGCAAATGCTGGTCTTGAAGGCTCAGTTATCGTTAATAAAGTAAAAGAATCAGAAGTAGGGATTGGATTCGATGCTTATGAAGAAAAATATGTATCTATGGTGGATGCCGGTATTCTTGATCCATCTAAGGTTACAAGAAGTGCATTACAAAATGCTACAAGTGTAGCTTCAACACTTCTTACAACAGAATCAGTAGTAGCAACTATAAAAGAAGATCTTCCAGCTATGCCAGCTAACCCTGGAATGGGAATGATGTAGAATAAAACGAACAAGTTCGTTTGAAAGAATAAAAAAGTTTGATGCAAAGGCATCAAACTTTTTTTTCAAAGCTTTGCTTTGAAAGTTCTCTTTTTCGCTTTGAAACAAGTCCTCCGATGCGGCCAGTGTCTTTTGCAGAAAGGGATTTCCAACCACTTTTTAATACATCAGGAAGTAGGCCTAATTCTTCTGCTATTTCATATTTTAATTGTTCTTCAGGTGTTATTTTACTTAAATCAATTTTTTTTTCTTTTTTTCCCATATATAAATCCTTTCTTGCCATTAGTTTGAAAAATAATTAATTGTAGTATTGACATATGAATAATGAATATACATGTTTGATTATAAAGTAAAAATTAATTGTTATGACTATGAAGAAGTGTTATAATAAAGAAAAAACAGGAAGGTAATGTAATGGATACAGTAGACATTCAAGCATATATAGAAATAGATGTAATAGGCTTAGCGATATTAGCAATTATATTTTTATTTGGATTAGCAATGTATGTCAATGATGAGAGATATACGCGGAAGATATTTAATTCATTGATAGCTATAAATGCAGTTGTATTAATCTCAGATGCGTTATCTTGGGGTGTAGATGGTAAAAATAATATTATGTTTAAATTTGCACATATTTTTTTGATGTGTTATTTTATAGGCATTATTCTTATGTGTGCATTGTGGTTGGTATATTGTGATTTTCAACTTATGGATAAAGTAAATAGAAAGAAACGTTTTATATGCTATATTAGTCCAGCAGTACTGTTTTCTTTTTTAATGCTAATGAGTATAAAATTTAAATGGATTTACTATTATGATGATCAGAATATTTATAATAGAGGAAAGTATTATTATGTTTATACTATTTTAATAGGGGGATATATTATATGTTCACTGATATTGATTTTAATTAAGGCTAAAAGAAAAAGTAGAATATATCGCCAAGATGCATATAGACTTACATTGTTTGCAGTGCCACCTATTGTATGCGTGTTTTTACAGATGATTTTTTATAAAATGTCACTTATTCCAATAAGTACAGCAATAGGATTGCTTATAATGTTTGTTCAACGTCAGTTAGAACTAATAACATTAGATAGTTTGACAAATCTAAATAATCGCCGTGCATTTGAACGTTTTTTAAGACATATAATTTCCAATCACGATATAGAACAAAGTATATTTCTTGTTTTTATTGATTTAGATGATTTTAAAACGATAAATGATACACATGGACATCAAACGGGTGATAAAGCATTGAAAATAGCGGCAGGTTTTTTACAAAGGATTTGTGTTAAAGGTGACTTTTTGGCACGTCTTGGTGGTGATGAATTTGTAATGGTAGTAAAAAGAAAAAGCATAGAAGAAGTAGAAAATATGTATAAAATGATACAAGATACGTTTGAAAAATATTCGGAGAATAATGAATATGGATACAAATTATCATGTAGTATGGGATATGTTAAATATGATGCTTTGAAGCATAGTTCTATAGATGAATTTTTAGGAGATGTAGATTCACATATGTATTCAGAAAAGAGGCAGAAAAAAGAGATTTAGGCAGTGCATTTTTTATAAAACTGTGTTACTATATTCATTAAACACAATATGATTTTAAGGAGGAAAAGATAATGGGTGATACATATGTTGAACATATGGTAAAGGCGAAAACCAGTAATACACAGATGATGATAAGAATGACAGCGATTGTAGGGTGTATATTTGTAGCATATATTGCATTGGTGATTTTAGGAATTACATTCGCAGCAATAGCAATCTTTGGGTTAGCATACTTAGTGTATTATATAATTATTATGACAGATTTAGAGTATGAGTATGTGTTGGTTAATGGTGAATTGACAATAGATTGCATTTATGGAAAGTCAAAGAGAAAGCAAGCAGCAAAGTTTGATATTACAAAATGTGAGATGATAGCACCAATTGAAAGCACATATGTTGCAGGATATAATAGAAATGAAAATATGAAAAAAATGGATTATACTTCTGGTGGAAGTTTAGATAATGTATATTTATTAATAATAGCTTATGGAGCAGAAAGTGCAAAGGTTTACCTTGAAATGACTACAGAAATGCTTTCGGCTATGAAAACATCAGCACCTAATAAAGTAAAAAATTAGTAAAATGGTTAAATTTATATAGTTGACAGTGAATATAAAATCATTTATAATCATTTAATTATAACTACAAAAAAAGAAAAATTATCACAGTAAGAAAGAGAGGATTTACAATGGGCAAGTTAATTGGTGAAGGAATAACATTTGATGATGTATTATTGGTTCCAGGTTATTCAGAGGTGACGCCTAATTTAGTAGATTTATCAACAAATTTAACAAATACAATTAAACTAAGCATTCCTATGATGAGTGCAGGTATGGATACAGTTACAGAGCATAGAATGGCTATTGCTATGGCTAGACAAGGTGGTATTGGTATTATTCATAAAAATATGCCAGTAGAAGAACAAGCAGAAGAAGTAGATAAAGTAAAACGTTCAGAAAATGGCGTTATTACAGACCCATTTTATTTATCACCAGAGCATACATTAGAAGATGCTAATAATTTAATGGCAAAATTTAGAATTTCAGGAGTGCCAGTTACAGAAAATGGAAAACTTGTAGGAATTATTACAAATCGTGATTTGAAATTTGAATCAGATTTTTCAAAGAAAATAAAGGAATCAATGACAAGCGAAGGCTTAATAACAGCTAAACAAGGAATAACTCTTGAAGAAGCTAAACAAATACTTGCAAAATCAAGAAAAGAAAAACTTCCAATAGTTGATGATGATTTCAACTTAAAAGGATTGATTACAATAAAGGATATTGAAAAACAGATTAAATATCCACTTGCTGCAAAGGACGAGCAGGGAAGATTATTATGCGGTGCGGCTATTGGTATTACGAGAAATATCATGGAAAGAGTAGATGCACTTGTAAATGTTCATGTAGACGTAGTAGTGCTTGACTCAGCTCATGGTCATTCAAAGAATGTTATAGATACAGTTCGTATGATAAAAGCAAAATATCCAAAGCTACAGGTTATCGCAGGAAATGTAGCTACAGGTGAAGCTACAAAAGCATTAATCGAAGCAGGAGCAGATGCAGTTAAGATTGGTATTGGACCAGGTTCTATTTGTACAACAAGAATTGTAGCTGGTATTGGTGTTCCTCAGGTAACAGCAGTTATGGATGCTTATGAAGTTGCAAAACAGTACAATGTACCTATTATCGCAGATGGTGGAATTAAGTATTCTGGTGATATGACAAAAGCTATTGCAGCAGGTGCAAATGTTTGTATGATGGGAAGCATCTTTGCAGGATGTGATGAAAGTCCTGGAACATTTGAATTATATCAAGGAAGAAAATATAAAGTTTATAGAGGAATGGGTTCTATCGCAGCTATGGAAAACGGAAGTAAGGATCGTTATTTCCAGACAGATGCAAAGAAATTAGTTCCAGAAGGTGTAGAAGGACGTGTTGCTTATAAGGGAACAGTAGAAGATACTGTATTCCAGCTTATGGGTGGTTTACGTGCTGGTATGGGATATTGTGGAGCAGGTGATATTGAAACACTTAAGGAAACAGCAAAGTTTGTTAAGATTTCAGCAGCATCACTTAAAGAGAGTCATCCACATGATATACATATAACAAAGGAAGCACCAAACTATAGTATTGATGCCTAATAATAATAGATTCGCTAAAAAACAGCGAACTATGCAAGAATGCTTTGGCATTCTTGTGTATAAATAGATTTGACTTTTGAGTATAAAACTCGTCGCGAAAGCGGCGAGTTTTTTGTGGTTGTGTCAATATGAATAATATGTTAAAATAATATTAATGTAAAAATTTATGGGTAGGATGGGAGAAAGGATGAGCAAAGATATATCTTTGAAGAATACTGTGGGTGATAAAAACCAAAAAGTTTTATTGAATGAAGTTCAAGAAGAACTACGTCGTAATGAAGCGATAACATCAATAGTACAGCTATTGGAAGATGAACATAGTATTGATGAAATTATTGAAATGATATCTGAAGTGGTAGCAGCATATCTAGGAACTCCATTAGTTGGAATATGTAAATATGTTGCTGAGCAAGAAAAATATATATCTGTAGGAAATTATGCAAAAGATGTAGAAAATGATGCAAAGTGGAATGAGTTTTTAGAACTTGCATCAAAAGGTAGTGAGACACAACTAAAGCAGATGGAAATTGTATCTACGGGGGAAATATCTAGATATGATGAAGTTTTAAAGGCATTAGGTTTTACTAGTATGATTGAACGTGCAATCTCATTGAATAATAGGGCGGCGATGTATTTAGTGGTACTTTCAGACTCAAACGAGATGATTTGGGATGTACAAGTTATTTCATTTATTGCAGATGTGTGTCGTTTGATACAGAGCATTTTATCAAAAAGGATAACGCAAAATTCATTGGCTAGTTCTTACAATGCACTTAATGACGTGCTAGATAATGTAGGAAGTGGTCTATATGTAATAGATAAAAAAACAAAGGAAATATTATTTTGTAATGAATATATGAATAGAGTTTTTGGAACGAGTCAGGTTGGAAGTAAATGTCTAGAATATAATATAGGTTGTGAGGGTGAGACAAACTGTGAAGAGTGTCCATATATGGCGAAGAGTAGTTATTTTAGAGAAACCTATGATATAAAGACAAATGCATGGTATACAATTAAGAATGTGGATATAACATGGGTGGATGGAAGAAGTGTATCGCTTTGTATAGTAACAGACATTACAGAAAAGAAAAAATATGAAAAGCGAATAGAATTTCAAGCAAATAATGATTTTCTTACAGGCTTATATAATCGTATGAGATGTGAAGCAGATATAACAGAAAATATTGAGAAAGCTATTGCAGAATCTAAAGAAGGTATGGTAATGTTTCTTGATTTAGATGATTTTAAACATATAAATGATGGTTTGGGTCATCAATATGGTGATATGTTACTTAAGATGGTTTCATTAGGTTTGCAACAAATAAAAGGTATTGAAAATAGCTGTTATAGAATGGGTGGAGATGAGTTTGTTATACTTCTTGAACCAGATATGTGTCATGTGGCAGATAGAATATTAACATCCATTAGAGAACTTTTTAATAAGCCGTGGTATTTAGGTAATACAGAGTATTACTGTACAATGAGTATGGGTATTGTTATTTTCCCAGAAGATGGCACGGATGTAAATGAGCTTATAAAAAAAGCTGACATAGCAATGTACGATGCAAAGAAATTAGGGAAAAATAGAATGGTGTATTACAATGCCAAAGATGAAGGCACTGTGATAAAAAGATTAGATATAGAGAAGAATATGCGCAGCGCAGTAGCACTAGGGTGTGATGAGTTTCAAGTGTTTATACAGCCGATATTCGCAATGAATAATGAAAAGTGTATAGGTGGAGAAGCTCTTATAAGATGGAATAGTGATAATCTAGGATTTTTGGGTCCAGGAGAGTTTGTTCCGTTAGCAGAACATTTAGGTTTAATTAATCCAATAGGTGATTATTTCTTAAAGAAAGCATGCAGAATAAATAGGCGTTGGAGTGATAGAGGAGTAGATGCACACATAAATGTTAATCTATCTATAGTACAGTTGATGCAAAATAATGTGGTTGAGAATATAAGAAGTATTATTATGCAAACAGGTATTAAGCCTCAAAACTTAGTGTTAGAAGTTACAGAATCTCTAGCTATAAATGATGTAAACAGAATGAAGATTGTTTTGGCTGAATTAAAAAAGTTAGGTGTATTAATAGCACTAGATGATTTTGGAACAGGTTACTCGTCACTTAATTATATTAAACAAATGAGTTTTGATATTATAAAAGTAGATAAATCATTTGTAACTGACATTGTAGATGATGATTATTCAAAGACATTTGTTAAGCTTATAACAGAATTATCGGATCAACTTAATGTTAAAGTGTGCGTAGAAGGTGTAGAGAAAAAAGATCAGCTAAAAACACTTAAAAAGATGAATGTATCAATGATACAGGGGTATTACTATGGAAAGCCTATGCATTATAATGATTTTGAAAGAGAATTTTTAGGCTTGAAAAACTAGTTAACTTATTATATAATAGTTTTATCGGTTGCACGACTGGCGGATAATGCAGGATGACCTGTAGGGAGTGCAGCATAAGTATGGAATTTGAATCAGATTCCTTTAGCCGACCGCCTGGGCGTTTACCACTATTGGCAAATACCTAGGTGGTTTTTTTGTAAAAATTAAACGTGAAGGAGAACAAGAAATGAGAGCATTAATTAGTGTATCAGACAAAACAGGAATTGTGGAATTGGCAAAAGAACTTGTAGGACTTGGAGTTGAAATTATATCAACAGGAGGAACATACAAGAGTTTAAAAGACAATGGTGTAGAAGCAATTGAAATTTCAGAAATAACAGGTTTTCCAGAATGCTTAGATGGAAGAGTTAAGACACTTCATCCAAAGGTACATGCAGGTCTTTTAGCAATGCGTTCAAATCCAGAACATATGAAACAAATAGAAGAGTTAGGTGTAGAAACAATAGATATGGTTATTGTAAATCTTTATCCTTTTAAGGCTACTATATTAAAAGATGATGTTACAAGAGCAGAAGCAGTAGAAAACATTGATATAGGTGGACCAACAATGTTACGTTCAGCAGCAAAGAATTATCAAGATGTAGCAGTAGTGGTAGATCCAAGAGATTACGATAAGGTATTGGCGGAGCTTAAAGAAGATGGAAGCGTTTCATTAGATACAAAGTTTTACTTAATGCAAAAAGTATTTATGCATACATCAAACTACGATACAATGATTGCAAATTACTTGAAAAAAGAAAGAAATGATTTTGAACTTCCTGAAACATTAACAATGACATTTGAAAAGGTTCAAGATATGAGATATGGTGAAAACCCACATCAAAAAGCAGCTTTCTATCGTGAGATTGGAAAATTAAAAGGTTCATTAGTAGATGCTAAACAATTAAATGGTAAGGAATTGTCATTTAATAATATTAATGATACTAATGGAGCATTAGAATTATTAAAAGAGTATACAGAAGCTACAGTAGTAGCTTGTAAGCATGGAAATCCATGTGGCGTTGGTTCAGCAGATGATATAAATACAGCTTGGGATAAAGCTTACGAAGCAGATAAAGTATCTATATTTGGAGGCATTGTTACAATTAATAGAGAAGTTGATGCAACATTAGCAGAGAAGATGTCAAAAGTATTCTTAGAAGTTATTGTAGCTCCTTCGTATACAGATGAGGCTATTGAAATACTTTCAAAGAAGAAGAATGTTAGAGTTCTTGAGCTTAAAGATATAGAAGTACCACAAAACCCAGAAGCTTATGATTTAAAGAAGGTAAATGGTGGCCTTATAGTTCAGACAATTGATAGTAAATTAATAGAAGAAGATGAACTTAAAGTGGTTACAAAGGTAGCACCTACAAAAGAGCAGATGGAAGACCTTATGTTTGCATGGAAGATGGTTAAGTTTGTTAAATCAAACGGTATAGCACTTGCAAAGAATAAGCAATCAGTAGGTATTGGACCTGGACAGGTAAATAGAGTATGGGCTACACAGCAGTCTATTGAACATGCAGCAGAATTAATAAATGAAGATGCTACAAAGGGAGCTGTATTAGCTTCAGATGCATTCTTCCCATTTGATGATTGTGTTGAGGCAGCTCATGTAGCAGGAATCACAGCTATTATTCAGCCGGGTGGTTCTGTGAGAGATGAAGATTCAATTAAGAAATGTGATGAATATGGTATTGCGATGATATTTACAGGTATGCGTCATTTCAAACATTAGAGAATAAGGGCGAAAGCCCTTATTCAGACTGTAGACAAAGTCCAGAGCCTATGCTCTGGATTTTGTCATTCAAAACCGCTCTAAAGCCAATAAGCGCAAGACTTTAGAGCGATTTTATGATATAATAGAAGTATCAAAAAGGAGGTACTTCTACATATGATGA
>JAVBRI010000008.1:0-94435 GCA_031548165.1 Lachnospiraceae bacterium | reverse complement strand
TGTACTGCACCTGCCGCACCTGCTTCTGACTGCATTTCTTGAACAAGTACTTCTTGTCCAAATATATTTTTTCTACCTTCTGTTGCCCACTTATCAGACAATTCCGCCATAACTGATGATGGTGTAATTGGATAGATTGCTGCAACATCTGAATACGCATATGAGACATGAGCTGCTGCTGTATTTCCGTCCATGGTTTTCATTTTTCTTGCCATAAAATTATTTCCTCCTAAATGAATTTGCTTATAAAACGCTATTAAATATTATAACATTTATGGGTAAATAATACAAGTAATATTGTTATATTATTCACAAATCTTCGGCCGGCGCCGAAGATTGCAAGAATAAGAAAAACCGTTGCGATAGCACAACGATTTTTCTTATTCTTGATTGGTATGTAACTACTTCTTTCGCTTCTTTGATTTTAACTCTTATTGATTTTAACTCTTACTACTTTCAACTTTTATTACTTTTAATTCTTGTTGAATTAAGAATTTTGAGAGAGTATTTCTCTTGTTTTGTCGATCATGTTCATTACTTTTTCTGATAGCTGTTCTACTAAGAGCATAGATTCACCTATTTCAGTTCCACCCACTTGTGTCTTTTTAACGCTTTCTTGTGATTCTCCTACAACGTTCATTAAGCCTTGCATATCTTTTGCTAAAGATTCAACAACATTGTTGATTTCATCAATAGAATCATGTACATCTTTTTCAGTATCCTTCGCGCTACCAACCGCTTTTCTTGAACTGTCTGATAATTCTCTAATGTTTGAAGCTACTACTGCAAAACCTCTTCCTGCTTCGCCTGCTCTGGCTGCTTCAATAGAAGCATTAAGTGAAAGTAAGTTAATTCTCTGAGCAATACTTTCTACAGAATCTGTCATTTCTTTGTATTTTCCAATGTTTGTGTTAATAACTGAAATCGAATCTGTAATATTCTTATTTAATGTCGCAAGGGCATTCATACTATTTGTAATCTCATCCATATCCTTATAATTTTCATTACCTAATTCTTCGATAAGATTTGCCTTTGCCTTTGCTTGGTCGATATTAGAAGCAAGTACTGAGAATATATCCTTAAGCTCATCAGTAAGATTAACTACTTCTTCATTAATAACAGCAATCTGTGCCTTTTCTTCTTTTACTTTATGCATTACATATTGGTTACAGTTGTCTGGAATATTAATTCCCTTAGCTATAGCTTCCGCCATTTCCTTACAACTATGGTATCCACAAGCATGACAATCAAAGTTTTGCTCTTCTCTTGTTACCTTTTCTAATTTTTTAAATGCATCTTCAATATCTTTTCTACTTGGTTCAACTTTTCTGATACTATCTTTCTGATATATACGTACGAAGTCTTGAGGATTTAGTTTCTTATCAAAAGCTGCAAACTGCTGGTCTATACCTGCTTTGTTTGTATTGGTTTTTCTCTGCTTTCTTGTATAAGTTTCTACATCTTTCATAATATGATTCATATGGAAGCAGCGATAATCTTGACCTACTGCTGGTCCTCCATTACAACCAAATTCACAATTTAAAACATCAAATACAGTTGGTCTAAAATCTTTATCTGTTGCTAAATAGTCATCAAACTCTTTATATACCTTATGTACACCTTCTGAATTAATAACTGAAAGATTTGGAGCATGAATTAACAAGTTATCTCTTAATCCGCCTGGTCTTGAATAAACAGAACCTTCCCAACCTTGTTGATCATCAAACTCAAATTCTGAGTAAATCTTTATATCTGGAAGCTTAATATTTTTACTTATAAAATAGTTCTTAAGCTCTGCCATTGTTACATTGTAATCAATTAGTCCTGTTGCTTCAAATTCATCTTTTTTAGCTATACAAGGTGATAATGCTGCTATCTTACCTGTAATACCTAAATATTTTCTCATATAAACAGCTGTACACGCCATAGGGCTATGTATAGGTGATAACATAGGTATTAATTCTTGTTTATGCTTTAGAATATAGTTTACAATAGCTGCACATGGCTGTGTAATAACTTTTGCAGTTGGATTCTTTTGTACAAGTCTTACATGAGCCCAAGTACATATATCTGCTCCATAACCTACATCATATATAGCTTTTATACCTACATTTCTAAGCCACTGTAAAACATGACGCCAATTTCCATCAAAGGCTATCTTTACAGCTGGTGGTACAATAATTGTAATCTTCTCACCATTATCTAACGCTTTTAAAAATTCTGGTGTATCATCACTATAATCTCTTGCTTCATGAGAACATGACTTAATACATTCTCCACACTTAATACACTTTTCTTCATCTATATATATTATCATCTTACCATTTTCATCATAACGTGCAATATTTGCATCTTGTACAGGACAATTACGCATGCAGGAATTACAGCCAACACACTTTTCTGTTTGTAAATTAATTTTACCCATATTGGTTCTCCTTTGTTCACTGGTCTCTTTTTAGTATTTTATCACATTTAAAACAAAAAAGATAGTCATTTTGACATTTTTCTAACAATTTCTTATTATATTTCCATTATAACGCAAGCCTTTATTTTAGGGCATTCAAGTGAATAAGTATAAGCATTTCCAATTATCCTCATTGCCTCAAAGGCCTTTTCTTTATTATTTGAATATATTTTTGCAATAATTTCTTTATTTTTTATTTTTTTTCCTACTTTTGCAATAATTCTAACGCCTACTGACAAGTCAATTTCATCATCCTTTTTTAATCTTCCACCACCCAAAGACAATGTTGCTAATCCAATCTGTGTGGTATTAATTTCACTTACAAAGTAATCTGTATCTCCCTCATATATTACATCAACTTCATATTTACCTATTTCAAACAAAGATGTATCATATACCATCTTTTCATTGCCACCTTGACTTTTCACCCACTCAGCCATTTTATCAAGTGCACTTTTATTTTCTATTGTCATCAATAACATATTTTTAGCTGTCTCTAAGTCCTTACACTTGCCACCCATTACTAACATATGACTTCCCAGTGCTAATGACACCTCTAAAACATCCTTTGGTCCATTTCCATTCAACGTTTCTATGGCCTCTATCACTTCTATAGAATTTCCAACAGTATTTCCAAGAGGTTCATCCATACTTGTTATAACTGCTGACATTTTTTTACCAGCTCGTTTTCCTATATCTATCATTATATTAGCAAGCTTTATTGCCTCTTCTTCACTTTTCATAAACGCACCATTTCCACAAGTAACATCAAGCACTATGCCATCTGCTCCTGATGCTAATTTTTTACTCATAATGCTAGAAGCTATAAGTGGCAAGCTATCTACTGTTGCTGTTACGTCTCTAAGCGCATAAATCATCTTATCTGCTGGAGCAAGGTTTGCCGTTTGACCTGCCCATGATATTTTATGTTTATTTACACGTTCCATAAACTCATCACCACTTGGAGCTATATCAAATCCAGTAAAGCTTTCTAATTTATCTATAGTACCACCTGTATGCCCTAATCCTCTACCTGACATCTTAGCAACTGGCACACCACAAGCTGCTACCATTGGTCCTAATACCAAAGAAGCTTTATCACCAACTCCACCTGTACTGTGTTTATCCACTTTGATTCCATTTACCTTACTTAAATCAAGTATTTCCCCACTATCTCTCATTGCAATTGTAAGATTATATATTTCTTCATCAGACATTCCTACAAAGCATATTGCCATAAGAAGTGCTGACATTTGATAATCTGGTATTTTTCCATTTGTATAACCTTCTATAACATAATCAATCTCTTCTTTACTAAGACCTTTTTTGTTCTTCTTTTTTTCAATAATATCGTACATTCTCATTTTATATATCCATGCCTTTCTTCACATCTTTTAAAAATGATTTTCCTATTAATAATGGTTCCACATCAAATATTTCTGCAATTGTCTGACCAACATCTGCAAATGTATCCCTAATACCCAAATTTACATTTGACTTAATACTTTTACCATATACTAATAATGGAGTATATTCTCTTGTATGATCTGTTCCCTTGGTAGTTGGGTCACATCCATGGTCAGCTCCTATTATCAATAAGTCATCATCCTTCATCCTATTAATCACTTGTGGCAATATTTCATCAAACTCTTCCAATCCCTTTGCATACCCCAAAGCATCATTTCTATGTCCCCATTTAGAATCAAACTCTACTAAATTTGTAAAAATAAGACCTTCCCCAACTTCATCCATCATTTTAAGAGTAACTTCCATTCCTTCTATATTATTTTTCGTGTGAATAGCTTTTGTTATTCCTACACCTGCAAAAATATCCTCAATTTTCCCTATCCCTACTACTTCAATATTCGCATTACATAATCTTACTAACAAATTACGGGAATCTGGTTTAAGTGAGAAGTCACGCCTATTTGCTGTTCTTTCATATCCATTTTGTGTTTCAATAAAAGGTCTTGCTATTACACGTGCTACAGCATTCTCATCCTTTAAGATATCTCTTGCTATCCTACACATATTATATAATTCTTCTAATGAATAAACTTCTTCATCACACGCTATTTGGAATACACTATCTGCTGAAGTATATATAATAGGCTTTTTTGAAGTCTTGTGTTCTCTTCCATATTCTTTTATTATTTCCGTACCTGAAGCTGTACAATTGCCTAAAACGCCAGGTATATTAGTTAATCTTATAAATTCATCAATTATTCCTTTTGGAAATCCTTTTGGGTATGTAGGAAAAGGCTCTTTGCTATGTATTCCTATCATTTCCCAATGTCCTATCGTAGTATCCTTTCCATTTGATATCTCTGCACATTTACCATATGCACCTACTGGATTTTCTTCACGCTCAAACTGTGTAACCCCATTAATATTACCCAAACCAAGTTTTTTCATATTAGGAATTTTCAATCCACCTACATATTCATCCACATGGCAAATAGTGTTAACTCCTTCATCACCAAAATCCTTGCTGTCTGGCATTTCTCCAATTCCAACACTGTCTAAAATCAACCAAATCACTCTATTCATATCAACACACTCCTCTTCATTCATGCATTGATTATAGCATTTATAATTAACAAAATAAAGTTAAATAACGTTTTTTGATTGTCATTTTTGTAAAAGTGTATTATACTATATCGTTAGTAATACATATTGCTAAAATATAGTATTTAAAGTCACAGATAGAAAAGAGAGGATACAACATGAGTTTCACATTTTTAAAAAAATTACCTAGTCCTTCAGAGATTCGCGAACAATATCCAATGCCTGAAAATCTAGTCAAGATTAAAGCTACAAGAGATGCTGAAATAGCTGATGTTTTTGCAGGTAAATCAGACAAGTTTTTGGCTATTATCGGACCTTGTTCAGCAGACAATGAAGATGCACTTCTTGACTATGTTTCAAGACTTGCAAAGGTTCAAGAGGAAATAAAAGATAAAGTAATTATAATTCCAAGAATATATACAAATAAGCCACGTACTACTGGCGAAGGTTATAAGGGTATGCTTCATCAACCAGATCCAGAAAAGAATCCAGATATGTTAGCTGGACTTATTGCTATACGTCAAATGCATATAAAAGCTATTGAAGCTACTGGCCTTACTGCTGCTGATGAAATGCTTTATCCTGATAACTATTCGTATCTTGCAGATTTACTTTCATATGTTGCCGTAGGTGCACGTTCTGTTGAAGACCAACAACATAGATTAGTAGCAAGTGGTATGGACGTTCCTTGTGGAATGAAAAACCCAACAAGTGGTACATTATCTGTTATGATGAACTCTATTGTAGCAGCTCAAATGGGACATACTTTCCTTTCAAGAGGCTGGGAAGTAGAATCTACCGGAAATCCTCTTACTCATGCTATTTTAAGAGGTTCTTCAAACAAGCATAATCAGTGTATACCTAACTATCACTATGAAGATATTATGCTTTTAAATGAATTATATAACGAAAGAGATTTAGTTAATCCTGCTGTTATTATTGATGCAAATCATTCAAATTCAAACAAGCTCTTCAAAGAACAAATTCGTATTTGTAAAGATGTGTTACACAGCCGTAACTACTCAAACGATGCTAAAAAGCTTGTTAAGGGACTTATGATTGAAAGTTATATAGAAGAAGGTTCACAAAAAATCGGCGACGGAACTTACGGTAAATCTATTACTGATCCTTGCCTTGGTTGGAGTGATTCAGAAAAATTATTATACGACATTGCAGAGCTTGTCTAGTTAAGAAGCTACTCGAGCCAAGTAGTGATAGTTAATCAAAAATAATAGATTCGACAAAAAGTCGAATCTATTTTTCTATATTCTAGGATGTGATTTTGCATACACATCTCTTATACTACTTGGTTCTACATTCAAATATACTTGTGTTGATGCTAAATCTACATGACCCATCATTTCTTTTACTGCTTTTAAATCAGCTCCATTTGCCACAAGATGTGCTCCAAAAGAATGCCTTAATGTATGAGGTGTGATTTCTTCTTCTATACCTGCATCATCTGCATATTCCTTTAGTATCTTCCAAAATCCTTGCCTGCTAAGTTTTCCACCATGACAATTTACAAAAAGATAATCACTATCAAGCTCTTTTAATAATTCTATTCTTCCTGCTTTCAAATACTTACTAAGAGCCTGTTTTGCTTTCTTTCCAAATGGTATAATTCGTTCTTTTTTGCCATTTTTGCAAACAATATATTCCATATTCAAATTTACATCATTAAGTTCAACATCAATCATTTCACTTACTCTCATACCTGTTGCATATAAAAGTTCAAGCATTGCCTTATCTCTAAGTTCCTTTGGTGTTTTACCTTTTGGCTGACTAAGCAACCTATCTATACTATTTATCGAATTAACACCTACATTTTTCTTTTCCACTTTAGGTGGTGTTATCATCTCAGTCGGTTCACTTTTTACATATCCCTTTACAAGCATATAATGAAAAAACATCTTCATAGATGAAACATTACGAGTAATGGTAGCTGCTGACTTTCCTTCTTTTTCCAAACTCAACATATATGAATTTATATTAGTTTCATTAACCTTTTCTATCGACTCAATTGATTGCTTTCTAAAAAATGTAACCATTTTTTTCAAATCTCTTCTATAGGAATCTACAGTATTCTTAGACCCTTTTTTTACTTTGCCGACATATTCAACGAACTCATCAACCTTTTTCTCCATTATAGTTCCTTCGTGCTAAAAGCACTTTTGTCCTCTCCAATAGTATTTAATCCGTTATCTAACGTAGGTTTTTAATTATATCAAAATAGTTTACATAAATCAAGCATTTTTATTAGAGAATATTTGTCATTATACTTGTATTTACATAGGCTTCTAAATATGATGTAATTAATATTAACAACACAATTATTGGAATAATCAGCCACATTTTCGTATGCCCATTTGACTTATATGTATTTTTCCCACTATTGCTTAAAATCATCTGCCTTATGCCATCAAATATTTTCACTCCCATATATCTGTTTTTTCTAAATGACTTCATATTTTCATTTATTTCTACACCCATAAATAACACAAGAACAATTAATGCTACATAAGTAATATAATGTGGAAATATACTAATAAGATAAATCAAAACTCCACCTATACCATATTTTAAGACTGATGCACAAATTAAAAAAGATATTATTGCTCCTTTATATGCACAATATAAGTTTTGAAATAACTTTCCAAATGATGTAAATGATAGCAACAATATAAGTGCTATTTCCTTTATCTTTTGCCATATACAATACCCAAACAGCCCCTTATTATCTATTTGAATATCTTTCACCCTATTTGTAAAATATTCACTATATATTCCCAATCTATCATAAAAGCCCGTACAGAAAAGATTTATAACAAATGAAGCTAATATAATTCCACTAAAAAACCATATCAGCATCCTATAATGCTCATACAAACTTTTAACATTACTAAGGTCAACTGTTCTAAGCCTAGTCTTTTTTCTGCTGCCTATACTTCTAAATCCTCTAATCATACACTTGTCCCTACTTTCTACTTTTTGGATGCTAGCTTTTGAAACAGTATATGATTAATAAAATTAAAATAGAACCCTATTTAAAGAGTTCTATTTTTTAATAACTTTGTATAGTATGCCATAATTGCTGAAACCGTCTTAGAATCTTGAATTGTGCAATTATATACCATCTCTACAAGTTCTTCTATGTCAAATTCTAATATATCAACATATTCACCTTCATCAAGGTTTTGCTTCGTTTTAACCAAATCACGCGCAACATAAACATCAATCATTTCATTACAAAATGCTATCGTTGTCCTCAAACTTATAAGAAGCTCTAGATTATCTGATTTATAACCTGTTTCTTCCTCAAGCTCTCGTTTTGCACACTCAATAGTAGGTTCTGTAGCTGTATTTCTAGCGCCTGCTGGTAACTCAATAGTAAATCTATCTAAAGCATTTCTATACTGCTTTACCATTAATATCTTTCCATCATCTTTAACTGGAAGAACTGCTGCCGCACCTTTGTGTCCTATGAAGTCATACTTTTGTGTCTTTCCATCTGGTAATTGTATTGTATCACAATAAAAATCAATTACTGCACCTTTATAAACTAATTCTCTATTTAATCGTTTTAATGGTTCCATATTTACACCCATCCTATTTTTTTATTCCTTCTGCTTTATCATAACAAGCCTGTGTTGCCTTAATAAGACAATTTCTAAATCCATTTTCTTCAAGTGCTGCTACCGCTGCCATAGTTGTTCCACCTGGTGAACATACTGCATCTTTTAACACACCTGGATGCTGTTTTGTTTCAAGCACCATCTTTGCCGCTCCTAAAACACTTTGAGCTACCATCTCATATGCAATATCTCTTGGAAGTCCCTTCATAACTGCACCATCCGCTAAGGCTTCAATAAACATATAAACATACGCTGGTGAACTACCTGATGCACATACAACTGCACTCATAAGTCTTTCTTCTACTATTTTAACCTTACCAAATGACTTAAAGATTTTTTCTATTATATCTTTTTCTTCAAAATTAAATAATTTTGCATTATATGATACACCTGTCATACCTTCTCCAAGAAGTGCTGGAGTATTTGGCATTGCTCTTACTATTCTTGAATCAAAGCCTAGTCCATCTTGTAATTCTTTTATACTTATTCCTGGAGCTATCGATATTATAATATTATCACTTTTAATTACATTTTGTATATTCTTAATAACAGTATCATAATACTGTGGCTTAACTGCCATAATAATATATTTAGCAGCGTTTGCTAGCTCTGCATTACTCTCTACATATTGAACATTTAACTCTTTTGCAGTATCAATCATCTTCTGTGTATCTGCATCAGTTATTATTATATCCTCTTTAGGAAATACGTTTATAAGTCCTTTCAACATCGCATAACCCATATTTCCTACTCCAATAAAACCTATCTTAGCCATAATTTCCTTTTCCTTTCTTAGATTCACAATGATATTTTAGCATAGTTTTATATTCTTGTACACAATAAAACGACAAACAAGATCAAATATATAATAACGGAATATAAACTTGATGAATGAGTTGCAAATATTTAAGAAGAGTATAAATTATCATCCTTGAATATTAAAAATAATATATAAATTTTTATATTCATACTCTAAATAAATTTAAACTGATAACATTTCTTTTTCTCTTATTATTCTTTATAATCTATATTATACAAATGCACCTTTAAATCACTATTTTTACTCTCCCATGTTGATATTTGCATTCTTATTTCATCTGCTAAAAAAGCATGTACATCAATAACAACATTCTTAAGATTATTAAAATTACTAAAATTATTAAAATTCAACTCCATCCTTTTGTCATAACAATGTAATTCAAAAGATTCTATATTTTTCATACTGTTCAAATCACTATTACAAATATAATTCAAATATACTGTCTTAATAATTAATTTTTTTACAGTTACTAAATTATTAAAAGTTGAAAACTTTTGTATTGACTTTGAAATATCAAATGCATCTATTATTAATTCAATAATTGTTGAAAACGATACTAGAAAATCTAATCTTTGAATATTGCCAATTAAAGTCACCTTTTTACATTTTTTTAATTTCTCAAAAATCCCATTCCCTTCTGTATATAAACTTTCTTCTGTTATTCCACAAATAAGTGTTAACGATTCAACTTTTTCAAATTTTTCTATATCCTTAGGCGTTAGTTTAAAAGTACTTAATATATACAACATATTCTCATATATAGTAAGTGATTTTTCATTTATAGATATTTTTATTATTTCTAATAATTGTTCTCTTACATTATACTCATCTAACACTGATTCTGTATATTCGCTTAAAATGTCTATTGCATATTTCTTTACATCATAATTTCCATTACCTGAAATATATGATAATACATCAGGAATCACTTCCTCAGTATCTAAATAATCCAATAAATTTAAACATTCTTCTTTTTCAATATTTGAATATTGGGGTAAATCTTTCAAAAATGGTAATAAATAAGTTCCTGCTTGTGACATTTCATAAATATCGCTACTTGAAGGAGGTATCATCAAACTAATTTGTTTATCTATTTCTTTTTTTATTTCATTATTAGCAAGAAAAACTGCATTTGATATACCTAAAGATGCCATCAGAATATATCTACTATCACCCTTCTTTTTTCCTAAATCTACTAATTGTGTTAATACACTTTCCACATTTGATTTTCCCATTTCTCTAAAACACATAAGAATCGTTTCTCTCCAATTTACATTACATGCTTCTTTTACTAAGACATTCCATGCACAATTTCTGCAAATTGCTTTAACAGCTAAAAATTCCATAAATGTCTTATGTATAAAATCAATAACACCTTCTTCTGGTTCTCTGATTATTCCACTTCTTTCAATAAAAAAATCCAATAATTTTTCAATACTATATTCTTTTGTGTCTGGAAAAATTTTTGTGTCTTTTGATAAATGTTTTAAATAATCTTTAACATTATTCTTACTCTCAGATGATATACCTCCATTCATCATCCAATAAGCAATTTCTTCCAATACTTTTCTTTTCCTGCTATAATCTAATTTAGGAATATTTTCATAAATACTACTATCAATTTCTCTTTGAGTATCTCTTGTATCCATAAGCATTTCACAACATTTATCATATAATTCCATTTTTTCATTTGGTAATTGTTCACTATTTACATAATTCAAAGCACATATCATTGCACATAATAATGGATTTCTTGCCAACGATTTCAATGCTTGAATTTCTACAATTTTCAATATTAAATTCTTCTGTAACTTATTTATTTCTTCATCATTAATAAGTGCATCTCTTCGTAATACTGATCTATGCCAATACTTGATAAATCTCTTAATATTACCTATTTTCATTGGTACAATTTCATAGCTTGCACTATTACAATCAATTTGATCACTTACAGAATTTCTTGCCGTTAACAGCACTTTAATTTCTGGATACGTTTCTACTATATTTTCAATAAAATTATAGGTCTCATCTCTCTTATTTTGAGATATTTCATCTAGACCATCAAACAATAAAATTGCTCTTCTTTTATTAAGTAATTCCAACACCCAACCATCTGGACAATTACTTCCATATTGTACAGTTATCTTGTTAACAATATCATTTAAACTAATTGGCCAATCAATATTTCTTAATCCTATTACAATAGGAACTGCGCCTCTAATATTCTCAATTTGTTGATAATCATTTTTTGCTGCACAAACTGCAACCCATTGTAAAAATGTTGTTTTTCCAGATCCTGCCTCACCTTTCACCCATACAACTTTACTATAAGAGAATACTTTTGATAAATTAATTTCTTCATCAAATTCATCATCTATACAATTTAACTCTACATATGCTAAAGAAATATCGTATCTTCTAATATTTCTATCTTTTAATCCAGCTCCTATTATCTCTACTTTACTGTATTTTTCAATAAGTTTTTCTCTATATGTACTCTCATATTCACGAAATGTAACATCAACACTCTTAATTAGTTTTGTCATTGAATGAATATCTGTTAAAATTGCAAAAAGTTCATCATGATATTCTTTTTGCCTTTGAATTACAATTTTTAATGCTTCTGGTGTATAACTTGGTAATTTAGAAACAAAATCAATGCCTGCTTTAGAAATATATCTAATACAGTTTGTGTAAATTCCCACCTCAACATCTTCCCATGTTTTTCTCTCTTCTTGTGATTGAATCATAATTGCATTACGTAAATCTTCTGAATTTGATAACTCTAGTATTATGTTTTTTTCATTAATATTTATTTTTTTAATATCATTTTGGATTTGGTTTAAAATTGCTTTCTTCCGTTCTTCATCTTGTATTTCGTTTCCTATTTCATTTAAAAAATTTTCCGCCATCAAATCTATGAAATCTTCGATTGACCTATTAAATTTTTTTGCATCCCATACTGATAAACCACATTGTTGTGCAAATTGTACAACGTCTACAACATTTTGACTTAAGACTTTACTGTCTCTAGCCCAATATCTTAAAAGTAATCTAAAAACTAATCCTAACAACTCAACTGCTTTTTTTTCCATTATTTTTTCTCCTTTATTTATACAAAATATTCTTTAGATAGACATAAACTCCCATCTATCATTTTCTAAAAACACACTTATATAATTTCTATAAAATTTATAAATGTTCCTGCTTTTCCTTTTACATATATTTACTATCTAAGCTTTGTATATAATTAATTCTATTCTTTTTTAATATTAATCGTTATATAAATCAAGTAATTACTTCTTTTTTTCTAATAGAACTGGATTTCTTTGATAGAAACCCATTAGTAAACTCTGCCCAGCTATAATTTGTCATATACTCATCTTTATAAGCATTTACAGCTTGTATATCCCACGCCATAAAACGATAATAATCACATTCAAACTTTGAAGTATCCACTGCTAAGCGACTGTGACCTCTAATTAAAATATATTCAGCTTCTACTTCTGCAAGCGTTTTTATCATTTTTGTAACAATAGCCTGAAGTTCAAACTGTTTACTTCTTGTATACTCTGCATCTTCCCACAGTATACTTGCCATTTCTTTTTTTGTTACAGTAGAACCTTGTCTATCAACCAAATAAGCTAACAGCTCTTTTGCCTTTGCACTGCTAAAGATAACAGGTTTTCCATCTACAAACATTTCAAAATGGCCAAATGTTCTCATCCAAATTCTTGCATTACCCTGCAATGTAATAGGATTTCTTAAATGATCAAGTGCCTTTATAATATCTTTTGCCGTCACTGGCTTTAACAGATAATCACTAGCATCAACTTTAAAAGCATCAATAGCATGTTCCATATACCCAGTAACAAATACAATATTAATGTTTGGTAAAATCGCCTTAAGCTCTATAGCTAGCTGCAATCCATTCATTTCTCTCATCCTAATATCAAGAAATGCTATATCACAAGGATTTTCTTTAGCATACTCTAATAGTTGTGTAATATTTATAAATGTAGTTACCTGTGCTTCTGGCAAGGCTTCTATAATAGCCTTTTCTAGCATACGTAAAGCTGGTTGTTCATCATCAACTGCAATAATTCTCATTTAAAACTTATTCCTTTACTTTAATTTTGTTCAACTTCTATTTATTTTGGAATATGAATGGTAACAGTAGTACCAAAATCCACTTTACTTACAATATTCAAACTTCCTTGACATTGCATTTGTAAACGATACTTCACATTTTCAATTCCTATATGTATCCTCTCATCATTATATCCCATCTCAACATTAAATCCAACACCATTATCTAAAACGATTATCATATATTCTGTATCTGTTTCCTGCGTCAATAGAGTAACCATTCCACCATCTACCTTACGTCCTACACCATGTTTTACTGCGTTTTCAATAATTGGCTGAACCGTTAGCGCTGGAATAAAAAAGTCTTTGGGACCAATATCATATACAATATTAAGCATTTCACCAAAACGTAACTGTTCCAAGCGAAGATATGCTTCTATATGATCTAGTTCTTCGTTAAAACTAATAAGTTTTTTAGATTTTAAAGATGTTAAATTACCTCTTAAATAATGCGAGAAATCAATAATTGCATCTTTTGCTTTTGGAGCATCTTCACAAGCATCTGCAATCGCAGTCAATGAATTATATAAAAAATGAGGCTGTATCTGACTAATCATTGCTTCTACTCTAGCATTTTGTAATTCCATTTCTTGTTTCTTAAGTTTCTTTCCTTGCTCTAGCTGGATACGAGTATATAGAATAAATAGAGCAATCGTCATAGATGAATCCAACATAAATACTCCTATCCATCCTCCTATTTCAGACATTACTGTAGGAATTAATTCATAACTAATAAGCGATATCGTATCTGCTTTTCCAAATAACTTACGAGTTTTAAATACAATAAATAATTCAACAATATAAATAATATATCCTGACATAGGAAATACAAAGTATAATGCACCATGACAAAAGAAATTATTTTCATCCACATGATACATTATCCCATTAAAATGTGACATTACCAGTAACATGATATTTACCGATATCACCACATACACATATGGCATAAACCAACAAAATGACTTTGTTTTTCCTGAGACATATGTAAAGAGATATTTACTTAGCATAATTCTTAAAATAAGCCAAAAAACATGATAAAAGTTATTTCCCCAAAGGACTGCTTGCCTTGCAAAAGATTGCTTACCTCCTTCAAATGCTACAGACATAATAAAAAAAGCCAATGTAATCATATTTAATACAAGCATCCATATAAAAATGCGTCCAAGTTTAGTACGCTTATCTTCTCCAAAATAAAGGCAACAAAATAGAATCAGTGAAATAACAAAACTGAATGCTTCAATTGAAATATTAATGATGGTTGTTGTTTCCATATGCTACTCCTCTTTTATTCTTATACTTCATTTAGCCAAGAGATTATTTCATCTTTTTCGCTTGTGTATTTATTAATGTTATCAATTGTACCAAATACCTGATCTGTACCCATTCTATTCTCATCTTCATCACTACATTCAAGCCAAAGTGAACGTTTCAAACTATACTCAAGCCATCCAAGCATACCTGAATAGCCCATATTCAAAGCATATTCCCAATTGTTATCCAAATCACTACACACAGATTTATATGACTTAATAAATGTAATAAATTTATCTTTAACAAGATTTCCTTTTATATCTCTTGACCAATAAAGAGCCGTTTCAAGTATATCGTGATATCTGCATACAAACCCTGCTGCTTCCCAGTCTATAATATATGGTTCATCATTAATCCACATTGTATTCTTAGGTTCTAAATCAGCGTGAGAAATAACCATATCAGATGATAATGTTACCGTGGCATTTTCTGCACTCTTATTGTATTTATATAAATTTTCAATATTCTTCTGTAGTAAATCACACCATACAGCATTACTTTCAATTCCTTTATTCAAATAAAAATTCCAATCATAATTGATTTCATTTGAAGATACGAGATTAGTCAATCCTGATGATGAAAAATCTGTCATATGTATATTAGCTAATATTTTTCCCATTTTCTCACAATGCTCAATAGAAATATCATCACCAAATAAATGGGTTCCATTACACCAGTTAAAAATTAAATAATGTTGTCCATCAATTGTTTGAACAGCTTTATTATTAAAATGTAGTGCTGACATTGCTTTTATATTATTTGAAACAACAGTTGCAACTTTTTCAGAATTTATATAATTCTGCATTGCATCTGCTCTTAACATTATAGTTGGATTTATTGCTTTTACTGCATACTTAGATTTAGATGTTTCAAGCATAAACATTCTGTTCATTAATCCACCTGATAACTCTAGTGGTGCTGAAACTAAATCTCCTAAATCAAGAGTATTACAAAGTTTGTTAAATTGTAAATTATATTCCATGTTATTGTCCTTTCAATTCAAGAATTTCATTTATATCAATACATTCAAAATCTTCTAAAGCAGGATGATTAGTAAGAGTCTTTACTATTCTCCAACCGTTACGGCTACTGATTGCATTTTGGGATAAAGGAGTAAATCCAAAATCAAGATAAATTTTGCAAGCAAGCCATGTAGTTGTCTGAGTAGGTATTTTTGCATGAACATACCCAAGATTCTTCATGGTATTTAGTACATAGGAAATCAACGGTTTTGATAAACCTTTTCCTTGATATTCACGACGAACTGAAATCCAATGCATCCAGCCATCACCTGATTTATCTCTACCATGAATATCATAGTAAGCTGTCCCCGTTGCAACCTTTTTTCCATCATCTGTTTCTATAAAAACCATGCGTTTATAAATATCTTGATCTTGAAAGTATTTATTCCATGCTTTCAAGCCTTGCTCATAGCTTTCAAATTCCTTTGCAGACTTTTCTATATCAATCCATGAGTCACGGTCTCCATCTTTATAAAATACGAAACGATATCCCGTTGGCAAATCATATTTTGGAATGTTTTCTAAATTACGTTCTAATAATAACTCATAATATTTTATTCTCCAATCAAGGTTATCAAAATTATATTTATTCATTTTAAATTACTCTCCTCATACGAAATCTTATTTATTGATTTATTATATTATAAACTATAAAATGATGGAAGAGTAAAGTTTTTTTATAAGCACATTAATGCTAAAACGCTAAAGACAATTTCTTTAATAAATGTTATAATATTAAAAATGGTTTTACGCGAGAGGAGATATATTATGGCACTTATTAAATGTCCTGAATGTTCTAAGGAAAATGTATCCGATACAGCTGTTTCTTGCCCTAATTGTGGTTATGGTATCAAAGCTCATTTTAATTACATAAAAAAACAAGAACGAATTGCCAAAGTACAAAATGAACTTCAAATTAAAAAAATAAAAAAGAAACTTATTATTTCTTCTTTAATCTTGATGGTTATTTTTGTTTTCATTATTATTATTATTGATAAAGAAAAAGCTAAGGTTCGTGAGGAAGAAAGAATTGCTCGAAATACCAAATCTGAATATGAAGAAATTTTAGAACACTTTAATTCTCTAAATAAATCTATTACAGAATATATTAATTTAGAGAAGGAAGTAGATTATAAATTATATCACAGAATAGTTTACAGTTTCCAAGTTACATCAGATGATTTTTCTTCTTCAAAATATTTATCTGATGAACACAAAGAAATGTTAAAATCAAAATTCAACTCAATATTCAGTAAGAAAAATAAAGATTTTCTAAAAACTCTAATTAAAGAAGGTTCTGATGATTACAAATCTACTCCTTTAGTAAAATTATTTGAATTGTATTAATTATTTTTTTTATTTATCAGAAAGTTATATAACCAAATTAACGATTGTTAAATTAAGAAAGCTCAAAGTTCCTATTAACAAACCTTGAGCTTTCATTTTATTCAAATCTATTTTTTAGTTATATGATACTACTGTAATTGTGTAGCTACTTGTTCCGCTTACATATACTGTACCGTCAGTTCCTTTTATAGTTACTGTCTTTCCTGTATCATCTACTATTGTTCCGTTGTTTGTTAATGCTGTTAATGTACTGTCACCAGTTACTGTCCAAGTTGAACTTTCATCTATTGTTAGATTTGCGTATCCATTACCTCCGTTTCCTGCATTGCTTTCATCTTGAATCATTGCTCCTGACCAGTTTGTTCCATTAGTTAATTTTAACTCTAAATTACTAATACTGTCCCAAATCACCTTGCCTTTCATTTCCTGATTATCAGCTGTAAAAGTACAATCTGAACCATTACCACCACTAGTTCCCCAACCTCTTTGATTGCTATTTCCTGTGCATTTTAATAAGAAATCGTTTGAGTCAGAGTATGTTAAATCTACACCTGAAATATAAAATGTACTTTCTGTATTTGTTGTATAGAATAGTCCACCATTCTTAGATGTAAGACTTCCACCTGTCATTGAAAATGAGCTGTTTCCAATTTCCGAATCTCCTGACATGCTTTGGTATAAAATCACTGTCCAGATACAATCATTTTGCTCATTCTCAGGCATATCTCCTGTTAAATTACAATCTGTAAGTGTTAAACTATTTAATCCTTCTATACAAACTGCTTCTGAACCTGTTGCATTTAATGTTGCATTTTTTATTCTGATATCTGCTGTACAATATACTGCTGGAGAACCTATACCATTAGATGTACATGTTCCACCATCTACTTCCATTGTTCCGCCACCTCTATCACTTCTAATTGCTGCTGATGATTCACCTTGTGTTGTAACAGTAAGGTTCTTTGCATATAATGTTCCACCACCTGCTACATGGATACCACCTGAAGTATTTTTACTTGTTGAAATAATTGCATCACTTATATTTACAATTCCACTTCCGTAGCTGAATATACCTGCTGCTCCTGCTGCATCTGTAGTAAATGTTCCACCATTAATTGTGACTGTTCCATTAGTAACAAGAAGACCTGCTCCTACACCATAGAAACTTGAGGTATCTCCACCTGTACTATCACTAGAGTTTCTTGTTAATGTAATATTGTTAAATGTTACATTTGCTCCATCTAAAACATGGATTGCATTTTCATCTGTACCTGTTGAATCATAATTTTCATCATCTATTGTTGCATCTGCTGTATATTCGGTTACTGCTTCGTATGATACTGAGGAAGAATCTCCTCCTGGCATTCCGCCCATACCATTGTTTTCTCCACTTGTTACTGTGATTGTAACTGCAACATTGTCACTTGTAAGTTCTACTGTAACCATCTGACCTACTTTTAAGTCATCTGTTGTAATTTTATTATTTGACTCATCTAATATTGTGGTATTGCTGCTTACTGTGAATGCTGTCGTCTCTTCTCCACCACCTTGATTTTCTGACATGTCATCTGGCATACCATCTGGCTTTGACGGTGGTGTTTCTCCATCTCCCATTGATGGCATTTCTCCATCATTCATATCTGGTGGTGTTCCTCCTTGAGTTCCTTGTAAGTCCATATCTCCTGGGCCACCATTACCAAACGCTACTACTGTAATCGTTTTATCTTCAATACTTTGAATCATTCCTGTTACAGTTGATGCTACTTCTAAAGATGCTGTTTCTGATTCATCCTCTGATTTACATCCTGTAAGCATCATACTCGCTATAACTATTCCTATTAATAATGGTTTTATTTTTCTCGTTTTTCTCATTTTTCTCATTTTTTAATTTACCTCCTTGATATGTTTATATCTTACAAGGAGGTAGTGTTTAAAATTTGTTTTAATTGTGTTTGTTTTTTGACAATATTAAGAATCTTAAAAATTAATTGTTGGGCAAGACTTTTTCCCATTCATTCATCAATTGCTTAATGGACTGTTGTCGTTTACTTCTTTCTTCACTTGTTGCTTTTTTCACCACTTCATATAAATCTTCACTCAATGCCCACGCATCTAGTGTACGTTCATCATTTGCAAACAGTGCAAACGCCGTTGCCCCCATTGTATAGACATTAGTAACTTCATCTATCTTTGTTCCATTTGTAAACTCTTCTGGTGACATAAACCTTGAACTGCCCCACATTCTGCCCATAGTATTTATATAGGGGCTTTTTGTATAAAAATCAATATCACAAATAATCGTCTTTTTATTTTCAAAGTCATACATAATGCTACTATCATAAAAATCAATTGCTACATATCCACATTTTGCAACATAATCATGAAAAGTCATCACTTCCTGAAAAACCTTAATTTTGGCTTCTATAGACATCTGCATAAACTTTTGACGTGACAATGGATACATACGTCCCATACATTCTGCATCTACCCAATCAAATATTGCGGCTAAACCTCCACCTACTTCTTCGGATTTTATAAAACGAATCAGATTAGGATGCATTAAATTCTGATAAATAGGTAAGATATTTTTCAACCTTTCAATAGCATCCTCTGGTGTACCGTCATATTGTTCGGTTGGTGCACCTGCAAACTTAATAAAATACTTTCCATCATCATTTTGTACACCAAAACATATATTACCAGAATCTTGGTCATCAAATACGTTAAAAACTTTTCCATATTTACTTATAAAGGAAAAATCAAAAGGAGTTTTAAGTTTATATGACACTTCATCAATATATTGTATATAAAAATCTTTTAAATACCATGTTGGTATTGGATTTTGCATATTGTCATACCAGCTAAGCACATCCTGTGACTGCTTCATCATCGTATCAATTTCACCCTGACCAAAAGGAATTGCCCAATATATAGAAGATAATGTATTACTACCAATATAAAATGCAAGTAACTTAAAAAATTCTATTGGAGGCTGTCCATCAAAATATCCATTTATCTGACCGGTTGCAAAATGTGGACTTATCGTTGCACTCCATACAATACGATTAAACTCTTCCCATGGGTCACCATAGTCTGGACGATTGAAATCAATAATAGATAGTTCATTTTTAGGTGATAAAATCATATTTCCAACATGATAATCACCATGCTGATAACATTGTGGTCTATTTTCAAGGAGTTCACGGTTGTGTTCTATATATTCTTTTATCTTTTCATCACCATCAAAACGTAAACCACATTCATTATATTTTTGTATCTTAAAGTCTGTTTTACGATTAAATCTAACCACCCAATTCTCTAGGCTTTCAGGTGCAGGAATAGAATGCATCTTTCTAAGAATTTCACCTGCTTTTAAACCAAGAACATACTGTTGTGTCTCAGTTAATAATGGTAACATTTCTTCTGCATCCTTACCATCACACCAAGTTAATAAAGAATATACACTTTTACCATCATCACAAATACCAAAGTCTATTGGCTGTGACATCGGTATACCTAAAGCTGCTACATTCTTCATCATATCAAACTCAATCTTTTTATTATCATATTCTGATATATCAGCAACGCGAAGTAACAGGTGTTCCCCGTCTGTGTTTTCAATGTAATATTTCTTGTCGCTTGACCAACCTTTGTTAACTGGTTCAATTTTGGTAAATGATTTGTAGAAAGGTATATCTATCATATTTTTAATCCTCCTGTCGGATTATATTCTTTTAAAATTATAGGAAATAGCTCCCTACAATCTCTTTTCTAGCTCTTTAAACCATGCCTTTTCAATATCATCAGCAGTGAGGTCATTTTTAAAAGAGTATACTGGTTCATATTTACATTTTGTATCTAACCTATTAACTACTACGTTATATGTCAATTTCATTTCACATGGCATAGGCTTATCATACTCCTTACATATACCTTGTAACTTTTCTAAATCATCCATCAAAATTCTTAACACTCGTCTTTGCATATCCCTTGAATCATCACAATCAGGTAATTCTTCACTAATTTTGTGGCGTTTAACCATTTTTCCATTAATCTTATAAAAAAATCCTGTTGAATATGTATCATCTTCATATGAGCAGTAAATGTATATTTCTTCTGCCTGTTCATTGACATATTCCAAACATATTGAAACCATATCTGCCTGTAATTCACTAAAATAATCTTCAAATAATTTTTGTATATTTTCATTCATTAATACAATTCTCCTTCTTCTTTATCAGAGCAATTAATACTCTTTTCTCACTATCTGGAATCCACTCCCTAAGTCGTGCAGCCATAACTGGTAACATCCATTTTTCAACCTCTTCTTTAGAGATTTCTTTACATTTTAAATACTCCGAATAATATACCTTTGCTACATGCCTCTGAAACAACATCACCAATTTTCTTACAAAAAAATTTGCATTAGGTAACTCTCCATATGTAAGCATAATAATTGTTCTAGCAACATCTGCACATGGATTCCCCACACATGCTGTCATCCAGTCAATAATTATTGCCTCATCATCTTGTATCATTATATTTCCAGGATGAAAATCCATATGACAAAGTGATTCTCCATCTGGCAACTCCATAATGTGCCTTTTCAATGCTTCTTTTTGTTCCTTTGAAATAACCTCAACTGCATCAATATCATATATTAGCTTGTCTTTTAATGAATATTTTTCTTCGTATGGCACTATATTTTTATGAATACCCATATGAACATGAGCAAGTTTTTTTGAATAATAATTAATCTTTGTTATAGACTTTATCATTTCACTAATCATATCTTTTCCATAAATTCTCTCATAAATAATACCAAAACGGTCTTCTAACTGTAAAAAGTCATAAACTCTAGGTGCATTTAAAATATATACTTGTACAAACTTTGCCTTTTCATATTCAAGAATCGCTATTTCTTTTGTAATCCCATTCCTAAATAACTTTATAATTTTATCCTTCTCATATTCATATATTTCAGCAGTATTTCCTTGTCCAACTAGCTTTAGACTTTTTATATCCATTTCTTTCATTCTTGTTGTCCTCGTTGCTTTTTTATTTCCACTAGCTTCTTCTCCTTTTTCTATTTTATCAAATATTCTATTAAAAACCAATAAGATTTTGTATATATACCACTAAAGAACCCCTTGAAATTAATATGTTCTTTTTGTATTATAAGAATATAGCACAGAAAGGTTAAATGGTGTATTATTATGATTAGATGGGGGATTTTAGCAACAGGAACAATTGCACATAAATTTGCAAAAACACTTTTAGAAATGGACAAGGAAACAAAACTTATAGCTTGTGCATCAAGAAATTTAACAACAGCCAAGGAATTTGCTAATCAGTATTGTATTTCTAAATACTATGGTTCTTATGAAGAACTTGTACATGATGCAGATATTGATATTGTTTATATAGCAACACCTAACAGCATGCATTTTGACAACATCAAGATGTGTATTGAATCCGGAAAACATGTGTTATGCGAAAAGCCAATGACACTAAATTCAAGCGAAGCACAAATTTTATTTGAGCTAGCAAAGCAGAAAAATGTCTTTTTAATGGAGGCTTTTTGGATTCAAATGCTTCCACTTTATGACATAGTTAAGCCGTTGTTAGAAGCTGGTGAATTAGGAGAAATCAAGCATTTATCAGCCGTATTTGGATTCTTTACAGAAGGAGAAAAAAAGATAAGAAAATTCAAGCATGAACTTGGTGGTGGCACATTACTTGATATCGGTATATACACAATCGGGTTCGCCTGCATGGTACTAGGATATTCTCCTGAAATTATTAAATCATTTGTTAAAATGAATGAGTACGGAACAGATGAAATCGAAACTGTTATTTTAGAATATCCACAAGGAAAGACTGCTGCTTTATCAATGGCAATTGGATTAAATATGCCACGTGAAGCTGTTATTTATGGAACAAATGCCATTATGAAATTTGAAGACTTCCAAGAAGCACAAAAGGTAATTATAGAATATAATGATGGAAGTAATAAAGTAATTGAAAGTCCATTTGAAATTAATGGATTTGAGTATCAGATTCGCGAATGCATACATTGTATAGAAAATGGTAAATATTGCAGTGATGTTCAAACACCTGAAAAAACTATCGCTGTTATGAATATTATGGATAAAATTCGTTATGAATGGGGTATGAAATGGGAAAATGAGAATTAATTTTTTTAGATTATAATATAGATACGATAGATAGTACGGATATCGTCTTTCTTTTAAAGAATGATATTGTCCAAAAATTTCTGCTTGACGATATCCGTTCCTCTATTGCTAATTCAATAGCATTATTCACTAATCCTCCTTCTTAAATTATCAAATACTTCTTCGTGATATAGTCGTGTATCATCTTCACTTGCCATCCTATCCGCTTCATCTAATGCTGACTCAACACTTTTTTCAAGCTCTATAACCCTTGGTTCTATTGACACCCCATTCCACTTTCTATTTGATATTCCAACATCTTCTGGCGTAGTGCTTAAATAATCACTTTCCATACCTACTATCCTAATGTAATCATTATCAATTTCAACTATGCTATGTAATGCATCTTTATATAAAATTAAATCCTTCAAATATGGATATTTACTATGTATTTCATCACCATAAGGATATACTTCCTTTAATCCATGCCAAATATATGACATAGAATTTAACGTATAATAGTGGATTCCACCTATCACTTTATAATCCGTACCATGATCATGCCCATTCATACATAAAATAGCTTTTCTACTTGATAGAATTTTTCTTATTTCATCTCTGTTCTCAATACCTCTTTTATTAAAATCATTAGCTAAACTATGATGTGAAAATACTACATAATTTTGCTCTTCATTGTCTAACTCTTGTTTTAGCCACTCAAGTTGAGAATCCAAAATTTTCTTTTGTCCCATGTAAAAAGAATTCATTACTATAAATTTAGTATTCTCAATGATAAACGAATAATTTAACGAATCTACATTTAAAAAACTCATTATATCTTCTTGTGAAAAAGAATCTAAATCATGATTCCCGACAACGTAAAACACTGGTATATTTAAGCTAATTAGCTTATCTAATATATGTTTATTCTGTTCTATTGGGTAACATAAATCCCCTAATGAAATAATAAAATTTAATCTCTCTGATTTGATTTTATTAATAAATTCATCTATACGCCTATCCCCATCAAATACATGGTCATAATGTAAATCTGAAAATGCTGCAAATCTTATCATATACTCCTCCTTACTCTCCGATATATCCTTAAACAATTTTTAGGGTTGTAAAAAAACAAAAATCTGTTATAATGTATATATAAGGCAATCGCCACAGTGTGGTTGACCGTTTTGGAAATAAAAACCTTCCCTAACCGTTCAAAGTACAGGGGAGGTTTTTTGTTATACTAATGACATATCAAATAAATGAATGTCAGCATTGCTAATAAGAACATTCCAAAAGACATTAAGTCTTTGAAATCATATTTATTTCTCATAAGCATCACCTCCATTCTATGTAGAATGAAGGTCAACCACCTGTACACGATTGCCAGTAGTTAAAGTAACTACTGATAAAATTATATCATAAAAGCAAGTCGAACGCAAGTTCGCTTTCGCTTATTTTTCGCAATACTCGTACTCATTAGAAATTCTAATATATGCTCTTATATGCGAATCTTTCATTCTTTCAACAACCCCAGATATATTATTAATATTGCCTTCTGCAACAACTATCGAATCTTCTTTATTTTCAAGCACTATTCCTATATGGTCGTGTTCATTTCCGTTGAACACATCATCATATATTACAATATCTCCACTTCGAGGAATGATATCATTTGCTTTAAAATACTCTACTTGATTATCAAATTGTGCCCATTCTTCCCACGCACCACATCCTGCTAAATTGCATGAAATACATCCCCTTGGTCGTATAGGAAAAGCAAAGCCCGACTCCATACAACAGTAATACACAAATGCTGCACACCAATTTCCATCAGCTTCTTCCAACGACCATTTATTCTCAACAATCCATGGTTTAATTATAGGTTCTATATTAGATTGAATATTCATAACCATTCCATGAAAGCATTTTAAAGCTTCTCTTTTTGCTGTATTTGCCAGTTCAATTCTCTTATTCACAAATAATACCTTCCTTTATTAAACCAAGAATACAGATTCGTTGCGCTATCACATCGAATCTGTATTCTTGCAAACTTCGACGAAGTCGAATGTTTTTTTAGTTCATTACAAATCCACCGTTTGGTGAAATTGTCTGTCCTGTTACATATGGAGCATTAATAATATATTCCATACATCCAGCTATATCTGAAACATCTCCGATACGTCCTTGTGGTATTCCACTAGCAAGAGCATTAAGCTCATCCTGATTAACTCCTCTTAACATATCAGTCATAATCATACCAGGAGCAATACCATTTACACGTACTTTTCTTCCTGCAAATTCTAATGCTAATGCACGTGTAAGACCAATTACACCACTCTTTGATGCACAATAATCAGCTTGATTTACAACACCGATAAGTCCTCCGATTGATGTTGTATTAACGATACATGTATCCTTGTCTACCATATATGGAAGTGATAAATGACACATATGCATTAAGCTCATAAGGTTTGTTTCAATAACTGCTGTGTACTGCTCTTTTGTTATATCAATAAAATTACAGTTATTTGTGATTCCTGCATTATTTACAAGAACGTCAATCTTATCACCAAATTTATCTACTGTAGCTTTTACAAGTGCTTCACAATCTTCATACTTACTAACATCTGCACGAACTACTAAAGTTTCTACTCCGTACTTGTCTGTAATTTCTTTTGCTAAATCATCTGAAATAGACTTTGAACTTTCGCTTCTGTAGTTAATAACTACATTATATCCCATTTCACCTAACTTTAATGACATTGCGTGTCCGATTCCTCTTGAACCACCTGTTATAATTGCTGTTTTACTCATTGTTTTTATCCTCCTAATACATTGTTTTTATTCATAGGCTAGTATAACATTTATTTTCCAAATTGTCAATTATTTAACAATGTTTTTACATGCCGAAAATTTCTTCCTCTATTCTTATTAACCTATTATATTTTGCAGTTCTTTCACCTCTACATGGAGCTCCAGTTTTTATATAACCTGTATTTAATCCAACAGCTAAATCTGCTATAAAAGTATCCTCTGTTTCTCCACTTCTGTGAGACATAATAGTCTTATATCCATTTTGTTTTGCTAGTATAACTGCATCAATTGTTTCACTTAATGAACCTATCTGATTTGGCTTAATCAAAATAGCATTTCCTGCTTTTAAATCTATTCCCTTTTTTAGCCTTTCTGTATTTGTTACAAATAAATCATCTCCTACTAACAACACCTTATCTCCAAGCTCACTTGTAAGTTTTTTCCAACCATTCCAATCCTCTTCATCAAGCGGATCTTCTATTGAAAAAATAGGATACTTTTCACACATTTGGCTCCAATGTATAATTAATTCTTCTGAAGTAAACCCTTTCTCAGCCTTTGGCAATAGATAATATCCAGTTCCCTTACTACTCTTCCACTCAGATGCTGCTACATCAAGTGAAATCATAAAATCCTTTCCTTTTCCATATGAATATCCTGCTTGAGTAATAGCCTCTAAAATAATCTCTATAACTTCTACATCTGAGTTTAAGTCAGGTGCAAATCCTCCTTCGTCACCAACTGCTACTGACAAACCTCTATTTTTCAATATATTCTTAAGTGTATGATATACCTCTACACACCATCTTAACCCTTCTGTAAAGCAACACGCACCCACTGGTAGTATCATAAACTCCTGAACATCAACGCAATTAGAGCTATGTGCCCCTCCGTTTACTATATTCATCATAGGTATTGGCATAACGCTTGCTGAAACACCGCCAATATATCTATATAATGGCATCTTAAAGCCCTTTGCTGCTGCATCCGCTGTAGCAAGAGATGTTCCAAGTATTGCATTTGCTCCTACCTTACCCTTATTCTTTGTTCCATCTGACTTAATCATTGAATCATCAATTTCTCTTTGATTCATTGCATTTCTGCACATTATTTCCTCAGCAAGGCACTCATTTATATGCGATACAGCTCTTCTTACACCAAGCCCTTTATATCGCTCATCCTTATCCCTTAATTCTAAAGCCTCAAACTCTCCAGTCGAAGCCCCTGATGGCACATCGGCTCTTCCTACCGTGCCATCTCCAAGACGGACTTCAACCTCAACAGTTGGATTACCTCTTGAATCTATTATCTCTCTCGCTCTTACATCTGTTATTTCTAAATACTTTTGCATATTAAAATTCCTCCATCCTTATATAACACTCAACTATAATTATGTTCTAATGATATGGAAGTATTCAAATGTCTATTATTTATTTAAACTCATATTCAAAACTTGCTCTATCACTTTCTAGTTCAAGCAACTTATCTCCTTTATAAGAAAATCTATACTTTGCTTTGCATTTTATACCTTCTTTTATTTTTCTTGTCATGCCTCCCATTTTAGGCGCATTTAATTCAAGAGTATTTACCCCTTTAAGTTTAACAACTAAAAGATAGCCCCCCTGACTAACCACTATTTTCCCATCACCAACGTAATTCATTTTTGCACCAAGGTATGTTGCAATTCTATACTCTTTATCCTTTATTCTTATCACGCCAATAACTCCATTAAAAGTACTTCCCATAAATGGTATATCCGCAACCGAAAGCATTAATGAACCTCCATCAAAATGGCATTGTGTCCATGCATAGTTTTTAGGAAATGAGCAACCTCTATCCCCCTCTATATATCCTGTACCATTAACAAACTCATATCTTTTTCCATTAATAACAAGATAACCATTAATTATATGCGACATACTAAATACACTGTGTCTACACTCCATCCTAGGAACTATCTTAAAAGGTCCCATAATATCGTACTTTAGTTTATTAATTCCTTTAAATTCTAACTCTCCATACGCTGTTATGCCTTTTTCCTTTATATTGATTTTCATTCCTTCTGAAGAAAATACATTTTTGCCTATTACCACTTTTAAGTTGGGTCTTTCATAACATATCCCATCATAATTAACTGTATATGAACCTTCCTGTGTTACTATTTGTAATGACGTACTTTCCTTAGTTCCATCACTGTGAATAGCTGGAATAAATGCTATTGAATCTGTGGCATTGCTACATTTAAAATACCAGCCCCTAAAATACTTTTTCACAAGATACCTCCATGCTCGAATTGATAATTGAAATTCAAATATAAATTTGAATTTTTTGCCCTTTTAATCTATTCTTGCCCAAAATATCAAAAAGAATCATCCGAAGATGACTCTTTTAATTTACTATAAATTTTTGCTATTTCAGAAATTTATTATCTATATAGGTATTCAAAATATACTGTAACTCTGATTTTGTAAAGCTTACACTTCCTCTTTCTTTAATACCATGTCCATTAGCAAGCTCCTGCGTATACTCACTGTAAGGAATTACTCCTACCAAATGTGCAGGTTCACTTCCATCAAAAGTATAGTGTGTTACAACTGGTATTAGTCCTGTATTTTCTTCATCAATTAATACCTTTCCATTTTCCACTTTAAGGGTAACACTTGCTAGTCCCCCTAGCATTGCCCCTGTATAGTTCTGTGAAGATATGAAATTTCCCAAAGAATAATAACAAAGTGCTTTATTTCCATTTTCCGACTCAACCCATTCTACGTTTTCAAGATAATGTGGATGTGTCCCTATAATAAGATTTGCACCTGCCTCGGTCATTTGCTTTGCCATATCTTTTTGTGTACTTGAGATTTCATAACTATATTCTTCTCCCCAATATGGAAATACCACTACAAAATCTGATACCTTTTTAGCTCTACTTATGTCATCTAGAACCTTTGATGATAATTGATTTTCTAAAACTGCTCCTGTTGATTCATTCACTATACTTAGAAAATTTACCATATATGATTTTTCAAGTGGTAACGCCTCGTTTACATTGTAGGTATAATTAAGTATTGCAACCCTTATTCCATTAGATTCTACTACTAAAATATCTTCTGCTGCCTCTTTTGATGCATTAATGCCTGCAACCTTTACACTTGGTGCTTTTTCGTTCCAAATACTTAAACAGTTACTAATTGCATCTGTTCCCATACTATTTATTCTACTATTAGCCATTAATGTAACTTCAATACCCGCTTTTTGTATAGCACTGCATATTTCCTCAGGTGCATTAAATGATGGATATCCCGAAACACCTAATGAATCTCCACCAATAACGCTTCCTTGATTAATAATCGCTAAATCAGCTTCATCTATATATGACTTTATCCCTTCAAATATATAATCATAATTATATGAACCATCTGGCTGCTTACCACTTGCAATTACACTATCATGCATGAAATTCTCACCAAGCACAAGTAATGTCAATCCATCACTATCGATAGTTCTGTTGTCCTGCGAATTTGTGTTTGTACTATTTTCACCCTTAGTACTTGTTTCTTGTTCATTAATGTTTTTGCTTGTATCCTTGCTTCTATCTCTTATCTCGTATACAATCAAACACACCACGACCAATACTAATAACCCTATTAATCTTTTTAAAAACTTCATTTAATCACCCTTTTATTCTATATCGCAAGCGACATAATACTATTTTTGAATTAATGATTTTCCTGTCATTTCTTTTGGTTGTTCCATTCCCATAACATCAATAAGTGTAGGTATAATATCCGCCAAACATCCACCTTCTCTTAATTTATATGATGAGTCGGCATTTACTAAAATAAATGGAACTTCATTTGTTGTATGTGCTGTAAAGCTTTCACCTGTCACATAGTCAACTAATTGTTCTGCATTTCCATGATCTGCACAGATAAACATTACACCGTCTACTGACTTAATTGCATCTACTGCTTTTCCTACACATTCATCAACTGCTTCAACTGCTTTAACTGCTGCTCCTTCGATTCCTGTATGACCAACCATATCAGGATTTGCAAAGTTAATAATAATTACATCATATTTATCTGATTTAATAGCATCTACAAGCTTATCACATACTTCGTATGCACTCATTTCTGGCTGTAAATCATAAGTAGCAACCTTAGGTGATTTTACTAAGATTCTATCTTCTCCCTTATTTGGCTCTTCTACACCACCATTAAAGAAGAAAGTAACATGTGCATACTTCTCTGTTTCAGCAATTCTAGCTTGTGTCATATTGTTTGCTGCAAGGAATTCACCAAATGTATTATTTATAGATACCTTTTCAAATGCAACTTGCTTATTAGGTATTGTTACATCATATTCACTAAAACATACAAATGTTGTTTTTACTCTTTCGCCTCTATCAAATCCATCAAATGAATCATCACAGAATGTTCTTGTTATTTCTCTTGCTCTGTCCGGTCTAAAGTTAAAGAATACTACTGAATCTCCGTCGCTGATAGATGCTACTGGCTTACCATCTTTCACAATAACAGTTGGTAAAACAAATTCGTCATTCTTTCCATCTGCATATGAATCTGCAATTGCCTTTACTGCATCTTCGCTTTCATTTCCTATTCCTTTAACCATAGCTTTGTAAGCCTGTTCAACTCTATCCCATCTATTATCTCTGTCCATTGCATAGTAACGACCTGATACAGATGCTACTTCTCCAACGCCTATTTCTTTCATCTTAGCGCAAAGTTCTTCCATAAAGCCTTTTCCTGATGTAGGTGCTGTATCTCTTCCATCTAAAAATGCATGTACATATACTTTTTCAACGCCTTGTCTTTTTGCCATTTCAAGTAATCCATATAAATGTGTATTATGGCTATGTACACCACCATCTGATAATAAACCAAATGTATGAAGCGCTGTGCCATTTTTTTTACAGTTTTCCATTGCACTTAGTAATGCTGTATTTTCAAAGAAATCTCCATCACTAATCTCTTTTGTTATTCTTGTAAGTTCTTGATATACAATTCTTCCTGCACCCATATTAAGATGCCCAACTTCTGAATTTCCCATCTGTCCGTCAGGAAGTCCAACTGCCATTCCACTTGCATTTCCTTTTACATATGGATACTGCTCCATAAGCTTGTCCATTACTGGTGTATTAGCTAATGCAACTGCATTTCCTTGTGTCTTTTCATTTAAACCATATCCATCTAATATCATTAAAACAACTGGTTTCTTACTCATTATTCTATCTCCTTTATGTCATACTATTACTTAAAAAATAAGTGCTGATAGATATCAACACTCCTATCAAAACTATAACAAATTTTAAATTAAAAGTCTAGTAATATTTTAATTAAAGCCTATAAGGGCTGTTCAACTTGAACAGCCCTTTAAAATTTCTTTTTTCTTCTTTTTCCAAAAAAACTCATTCACTGTAATAACTATTACAGATAATAACATTAAAGTACTCCATAACCATATTGGTGTCATATCGCCTGTTTCCACCCCTACATTGGTAATCACGTCTTTATAGATAATTGCATATGTTGAAAACTTATCTGTTTCAAATGTAAATTCTCCTGTCTGAGCATTATACTTACCATCTATAATTGTCATTTCACCATTATGCACTCTTACTATGTTATAGCTTCTCTCAACAGACGCTTTGTTTGACTTTAAATGTTCTGGAATAATAAGTGTGATATTAATTAATCCATTTGGATTACTTATCTTTACAGCTTCGTTATCTCCGACCTTCTTAAACAATGAAATATCAATATAATCACCTACTTGATAATCAGATATGCTAGTGTTAATAATTTCTTTATCTTTACTATTTACAATCTCTGAAATGTCCTTCACCTGCAAATAGATTTTTATATCCACACCTGATTCAACCAACTGCTTTTCTTCTTCAGTAATAATAAATGATTTAAGTTTTGATAAATTATTATTAAATGAAGTTTCAGGAACTTTTCCATCCTTTATAACCTCTTTTTGAACTTTTCCAATATTTGACAATACTTTTAGTAAGTCAGTACAATTTTGGATTGCTACTGTAATCTGATCTTTTTGTGTCGGTGTTGCATTCGTGATGTCAACAGATTTTAATGCCACATCTACAGCTTCGATTTTAGCTTTATCGGTGGATTTTACATTGCCAACTGTGATGTCTTTGATGTTTTCAGACAAGCTTGCAATGGTCTTCATTGTCACTGTAACTTTGGTTGAATTGCCTGCTTTATCGGTAGCAACAATTATATATGTCACATTTTTATCACCTGCAAGGACACTACCACTTGTAAATGCATCACCATTTACAGTAATTGTGTCTAGGTTTGTATCTGTTACAGTTATTACTTTATCTGTATAATAGATGCTTCCGTCTGTTACACCTGTAATTATCGGAGCAGTTTTATCAATCTTGTAGTTTTCTGTTGCCATTACGGAGATTTCACCAGTAGTTATATTCTTTACATAGAAGTTCACACTACCACTATTTGTTTCAGTGGAATAAGTTAAACTGTTCGACCATGTACTATCTGCTGTATTCGTAACGCTAAGTTTATAACCTGACATAGCGGAAATGACAAAGCCTGTCCTTACCCATCCGTTCGTTAAGGTTGTTGTTATGTAATGCTTACCGTTTTGAGATGTAAAGCCCTTTATGATATTCGCTTTTACTCCTGCTGGCTGTACGAGGGTATAATTATTCGCATTTGCACCACTGATGGAAAAGTTAGTAAAGCTAATTGCGATGTTATTGCCAATGCCAACACTTGCAAAAGTAGGTGTTCCATTCGTAAGCGTTACTATATCTCCAGTTTTAACACCTACAAGAGATGCTGTGTTGATAGTGGCGGTATTGGTACCATCGTAAGGTTTGTCATTTACCGTTACATTAACCGTAAGTTCTACTTTACCGACTGCTGCTGTAGCATCACTTGTAAGCGAACCGCTGCAATTTGCTGCCGTAACTGTTACGGTAATACTGCTGCCTATATCCGCCGCTGTAAGTGTGTACGTATTACCAGTACCTATTTCTGTCAAACCATTACGCTTCCATTGGTAGGTATATGTACCAGGATTACTTGATGTAATGCCGCTTACGTCGGCAGTCAGTACACTGCCATATTTTTCTGTACCCGTAATGCTTACCGAACCTGTAAGAGCTGCTTTAATAACTTTCCACTCATAGTTACTACCGTTTGTGGTTTTTGATAATCCAAGCCCTGTGCCGAGATTAACTGGAGTAACAACGCCGGTTGAAGTGTTTTTAGCCTTTAACACAATGTCATTTAAGGTACGGTTTGTTAAGTCTATCATAAGCGGTCTATTTATCTCGCCGTCTATCGTAAGTGTACCTCCCAAAATCATTATCTTGCTCGTATCTGTAGTCGTAAAGTCACCCTTTACTGTTACATCCGATGAAATATTAAGCTTTATATTATCCCATATTACCGGTGATTGGGTGATGACGTCGGAAGTTATTGTAAGCATTTTGTTGTTGTCCACACTACCCCCGTTAGCACTTTGAATCGTAAGCTTTTCACATTCTGGCAGCGTGCCGCCGCCCCAGGTTACATCTTCATAAATCGTTATTTTGTAACTTTGTGTACTGTCAGAAGCTGCTGATGCCATTGCTGCTTCTACTGCTTTGACAAAGGTAGGGTAGTCTTTACCGGCACCAACAGAAAACTCCACCTTTACAAATATTGGTTTAAGAGTGACATCCTCAGTTACCGAAAAGGTAAATCGGGGATTGTTCGACAATAATGTACCATCTTCCTTCTCCCATCGAACAAAGGTATACCCCGTATCAGCCTCTGCGGTTATTGTCACAGATTCTGTATCTTTATACGTATCGCCAAATATCGTTGCTCCTGTGAATGAACCACCTGTTGATGGCAGTGCCTTGACCGTGTGATATTTTATGGTCTTTACCCCAACAGCTCCGATTACACCATCCGCACGCTGTTCTCCGTCTTGATAGAGTGTGATTCTGTCTTCATCTTTTTTCTCCTCATCAAACACTCCGATTATTTTTTGAAAAGTACCACCCGCGTCATACCCAATACGAACACCTGACTCATAGTCATAATGAAAATATATATTTGTACCACCATTTTTTGCCTTTGAATCATCTGACAGATACGCTGCTGCGTTTATAAGCTTAGGCCGACTGAAACTTAGAGCATTCTCTGCCACCATACCATCCGAGTTCAAAAGTGGGGAATCTGCATAATCAGTAAAGAGGTTATTCATGTAGTTTTGCCCTACCCAATTATTATCATTTCCGCCAATCTTCCCATAATCTCCCTTATCAAGAATTTCGTATAAGGAGTTATATACATAGGTTTTTTCACCAGCATAACCAAAATACTCTTTTTCATATATTCCTATATCACTTTTTTGCGTATTTACACCTTTTGCGTTGCAGTAGTTGTCTGCTATAACACTATTTATAATGTAAACATCATCTAATGAACTTATGCCGATTCCGCCGCCATAATTAGCGGTTTCTTTTGTTGTCAGATTACCAGTAATGCTGCAGTTTAATATATAACTATTGCCACCGCAAATATTTAAAGCACCGCCTATCTCCGTACTCTGATTATTGGCGAAAGTAGTATTGACTGCATACAGCCTGCGTGCGGTTTCGCCTCCGCCGCCGCCCATATTATCTTCAGATATATTGCGGTTTTCAGTTACTGAACAGCTATCCAAAATGAGAATATCGCCACCATTATAAAAGCCTCCGGCTACTTTAGCTATGTTTCTCATTACGTTGCACTTCTTTAATATCATAATACCAGAACCAGTATTAAATAAGCCTCCGCCTTGTGATTGTTTGCTGCCGCTCTGTTTGATATTTACTTCTTCGAGGTTCAAGGTTCCCTTATTATAAATTGCTCCACCATAGTACTCGAAAGATTCCTCTGGATGATAGCCCTTACCGCCTAGGATGGTCATGTTCGAGATACTGACTTTTGCATATTTACTAACCGCAAATACACAGAAGGCACTGGGGTTTTCGTTCGCCACACCGACAGCATCTGTGCCGGTTACCGGTACACGAACGGTCTTATGTTTGCCATCAATGGTTATATCCTCTCCCGCTTCTAACACAATGGTATTAGAAACAATGATTTCGGTAATCTTGTCATCATCAAGTGCCAATTTCAACTCTGCTAATGTTGAAACCTCTGTGATGGTGCTTGTACCAGATTCTGCGACTGCCTGTCGATCCATTGGCTCATACACTACAACTATCATTGATATTACTAACAATATCGATAATAATGATTTAAATCTCTTTTTTTTCATAAATAAACTTGCCTCCTTTTTTGTGATAATACTTTGCCCTATTAAACATCATATAATATTATTATACATAATATTATATCCAACTGTTTTAATTTACACGTTGTGTTCTTGACATTTAGCGCAATAAATATATATAATGAGATGAGCATCTATATACCACTAAAAAACTTATTTTAATTTTTGAAAGGATACATTATTACTATGTTTATTGAATATCAAGCACAATTTTGGCTAAGGAATATCTGTGATGTTCCAAATAATTTAGAAACTAATATATCAGACACTATTAAAGAGTTGATTATTGAAGGTTTAAAAGAATTTCCATTACTCTTAAAAACTATTTATAATGATTATGAATCCTTTGAAGAAATTGATTATTCAAAAAGCTATCATAATTTGATGGATACTATAAAATTATTGTATTCATCTGGATTAGCAGGTGATTTACTTTTAAAGAACAATGAATATTTTATAGAAGTGAATCCAATAAACTTTAAGCAGTATTTTAAAGCACTTCCAGAATATCATTTTGATGCTTTAAAAATATATGGATTTGATTTTAAATATTTTAAGAATAATGATTTATACAGTGAATATAAAAAATGTGATTCATTTCATGTATACTATAAAAACTCTAATTCCCTTTTACCTGCAATAAAATATTTAGCTGACCAAATGCCTAATGCCGAATATAAAGAAGTTTATGCTCGTAATTTTACTATGTTTGCAATTGCAGATTATAACAGCATTCTTTTGAAACATAGTATAAAAAGAGAAGATATAAATCCTCTATGTGATGGAATTTTAAGAACTACTAATAATAATGAACTATGGTTAAAACTTGTTGATTTATTTATAAATAAATATCACCTTGATTCGTCTGTTAATCTCTGGTCTGAAATATTTGCTTCTTATAGACCTGTATGGGATTTGAAATTTAATAAAGGTAAAAAGAAAATAGCTTCCGTACATATTAATATTGGACACATTGGTATTGATTTAATGCCAACTTCAAAACAAGCACGTGATATCTATAACGATAAATCGATTAGTCTTACTAAAGATCTTTTTAACTCAATTGAACATTTTATCAATAATCAAGAAAGAGGAAAACCAAGAGCAACTACTGTTTGGCTAGTACTTAACACTCAAGAAGATATAGATTCTATAGATAGTATTTTAGAAAGAATATTAAAGTAAATTAAAAGGCTGCTCAAATTGATCAGCCTTTTTTTCTATTTTTCAAATCGTTCTTTTAATTTCTCATAATAATGCTTAACTGACTTATCTCCATCATTTTGTGGAAATAAGCAAAATGGTAAACTATCTGTCTTTTTATGCTTTATTACACATTCACAACACTTTCCATGATTAACACATGATTCTTTAGGACAAGCACATTCTTTAACATTAGTACAATTCATCATACTATTTACCTCGCAATATAGATTCTAAAATCACTGCCGCATCATGAACATAGCCAGAACATTTTTTTACTACTTGTTCCTTTGCTGCTGATTTGTCTCCATATCTTAAATCAACACCTAAAAGTTCATGGCAATTCGTGGAACCATGCTTTTGTGTAAATTGTCTATCAAACTCTTGTATTAATTCAAAAGTTTTTTCCTTTGATTCATTATCCTCAGGTTTGCTCTTTCCATGTATCAAGCCAAGTACAAGATATGCTCCTGTAACAGCTCCACAAGTATGTCCTAATCTCGCCATCCCAGCCGCTAAACCACAAGATAATTTTAGTGCAGTTTCTATATCCAAACCGTAATCCTCACACCATGCGGCTAAAATAGCCTGTGAACAATCATATGTACCAAATCGCTCCATTACTTTATCTATTTTGTTTTCCATTTATATTTCTTCCTTCCTACTAACAACAATCACTACCACCAGAACAATCGCAGCTTGGTTCACTATTTGTAAGCCAACCACGAATTACAGCTGATACACAGCCAACCCCTGCATTAACACTAATAGCCTGTGTAGGGCAGTTTTTCATACATGCACCACATTCCATACAAGCATTTTTATCAATTATCTGTGCTTTGTTTTTTTCAACTGTTAAAACAGCATGTGGACAAACTTCTTTACATCTGCCACATCCAATACATTTATCAGTTAATAATTCAAGTGTAGCAACCTCTTTTAAATATTTATGTTTCATTTAAACCTCCAATACTATCCAATTAAAGCCTTTACTAAGAGTATTATACATCCGACAGTTATTGAAATAATTATCGGTGGTATTGATAGTTTCATTTCTTTTAACACACCTGAAAAAGATGTATAAGTTGATGAACCCGTAAAATTCATTGCTAAAAATGCAGAGTAAGACGGTAATGCAAGCAAATAACCAATTACAAGCAATACCGAGTTTACTGTAAACCAACCATTCAACCACACAATACACGTAGTCATAATCAAACCAAGTAACCAGCCTTTAAAAGCAAATGCCTTACCAGGAATAAACGGTAACAAAATTGGTGTTATAATAGTTCCAGTGACCATTGCGGCAATAAATGCAAGTAAATCAGCTGCTCCGAATGTTCTTACTACAAACAGATTTAAGATAAACACAATTCCTAAAACAAATAATGCTACTTTTGCTGCTGCAATAAATTCAACTGGAGTCAGCACCATTCTATCTCTCATAGTAAATTTAACTTCTCTCATTTCATCAGTTGCCTTACATTCGGCTCTTAAAAACTCTTTAATATCACTGGCACGAACCGGACCGTATGTAACTGAAAAACCAGTTTGTCTTATAATTTCATGTGCGCTCACACCCGGTGCTCCCAGTTGTGGCAATATCAGCCTTTTATGTGATACTATTTCTGATAGCTTAGTTTTATTAATTCTATTTATAATTTCATCTGTTCCAAACGTACCTTTTCCTGCTGCACACCAAACATTAATCCCTTTTGTATCTAATATCATTAGCCAACAGTTAAGACCATCTAGTTCTTTTCGTACAATGTCAAATGTTAATTTATAGTTTGCACTAACTAATACTGGTGAATTACTGTCTGGGCTTCCAATTGCATAAAGACCAGGATTTATTTGATAATTCATTCGACCTATATTAAAACGCACCTTAAATGCACCTAATTTATCTTTAAATGTAAGCTTTGTAGATATAACAGGAACTTTTCCTTTAGCTGTTTCAATCTCTCCCTTTATCCAATGTTCAGCAAGATCGTATTTTGTAATAGGCTCTTCTGACGAAGAACAGCAACAACAGCATTTTTTACTCATTACAACACCCCTCCTCACTTTCACAAAGTTCGGAACTAGCCGAATCTTTTTTTACGGTAGTTAATAAATTAAGTAATTCTTTTGCTTTCTCACTTCCACTTTCATCAATTGAATAATACGTCCACTTACCTTGTTTACGCGCTGAAACAACACCACTATCAACAAGAATCTTCATATGATGTGAAAGTGTTGGCTGACCTACATTCACTTTTTCAAGAAGTACACAGGCACACTTCTCACCACTTTGCAAAAGTGATAAAACCATAATTCTTGTTTCATCACAACAGGCTTTAAATACTTTTGCTTGTTCTTTGTATTCATCTTGCATAATAATACCTCATATTGATTATTTTCGATATGAGGTATTATATACTTTATATTGATTTTTGTCAATATATTAAATTGAATACTATCCTTTTTCTGTTATTATGAACATTATCCAAAGAACATTCTAAAAAAAGTTTAAAACAAATATATTGCTTTAAACTTTCATTTTTATTATTTGCTTCTATGCGATTTTCGATTTCCATGTTCTTCAAGAATTAAGTTTTTTCCAGTCTTTTTCTTCTCATCGGGAATGTATTCAATTAAGTCTGTTACTGAACAATTAAGTGCTTCACATATTTTGTCTATATGATCCACATTTAAACGTTGTATAATCTCATGATACCATTCATTGATTGTTGAAGGTCTAATCCCTGTTACTTTTGACAAATCTGATTGTGTCCACCGTCTTTCACCTAGAAGTCTTGATAAATGAATTTTAACCATTGCCTTCACCTCTTGTGAGTATTGAAAAATAATTTTTAACCCCTACATCCGCCCTTTATATTTATGTTATATTTTATCATCATGTGGACATTTATACTTGATTTTGTTATATTATAACCACTTTAGTTATTCTTACTCTTAATCAACTTAACTATTTTCTACTACAAAAAAAGTGTCTTAAACACCATTTTAATACGGTTTAAGACACTTTTTATACTAACTAATCTACTTTTTTTAATTCTCCTGTTAAAGAATCTATAATTAATCCACTTATCATTACTTCAGCAGGAACTAATGGATGTTTACGTATAAGATTTACACTCTTTTTTATAGAAACATCTAAATCTTTAAATCCTGATAACCATGAATTAAAATCAATACCAACATATTTTATCATATCTATGTTCTGTTGTTTTATTCCACTAGCCTTCATTTTTCCAATCATTTTTTCACTATCTGTGTACTTAGCTCCACAATCAGTATGACCAATTACTAAAATCTCTTGAACATCTAATTCATAAATTCCTATAAGCAAACTTCGCATCGCACTTCCAAACGGATGTGAAATAATTCCACCTGCATTTTTTATAATTTTAACATCACCATTTTTAAGACCTAGTGCTGCTGGTAATAATTTTGTTAATCTTGTATCCATACAAGTTACTATAGCAATTTTTTTATCTGGATATTTACTTGTAATATATTTCTCATAACCTTTGCTTTCAACAAATTCTTTATTGTATTTTAGTATTTCGTCAATCATAATTTAACCTCTATCTCCATTCGTTTCTATAACTCTATAATTATAACTTTATATTTATTAATGGTCAACAAATTTTGATATTCTTAAATTTAATAATAACCTTCTGTTACTTTTACAACCATCTTACCATCTTCTACTACAAAATCATATCCACCTGATACAATACTAAACTCAGCAACCCTCTCACCATTATGTTCTGTGATACCTATATATTCTACAGAATCCACATTCTGAATTTCCATTTCCTCAACAGGAAGATAAACTGTAGCTGTTGTATTTGCAGGAATTTCAACATGATATGATTTTATTTTTCCATTCTCTGCTATCCAGTTTGAAACAATCGTTCCATAATAAGATTCATAAGATGCCTTTACATTACTAATTCTATCTTCATCATTATACTTTATTCCCTTATCTATGGTTGGCTGCAATATTATATGCTTAAATCCTGCATCTGCTTCATCTGCACATATACCTGCCATATATTTATACATCCATTCCACCACCGCACCATAAGAAAAATGATTAAATGAATTCATCTCACAATCACCGAATCCATCTTCTACACTATAAGAATCCCATCTTTCCCATATTGTTGTAGCACCTTGCTTTACTTCAAAAAGCCAAGATGGACACTGCGTATTTAATAACAAATCATATGCCACATCACTATATCCATTATCTGATAACACTGGAGCAATAACATTTACTCCTAGAAATCCTACTGAAAGACTATTCTCACCATACTTTGAACGAATACTAGTTTCTGATGGATTTACATTTTTAATGTTTTCTACAAGAAGCCTAATCGCTTCATCTCTCATATTATCATCTGTATAATATCCAAGCTTTAACATCCATAATAATGCTGTCTGGGAGTTATCTTCTTTCACTCCACCTTTATTTTGCATTACTGATGAACCTGTTCCTGACTTAATGAGCAAATTTTTATCCCCATTATATACCACATGAGTATCTAAAAATGTCTCCTTTAGTTTTTCAAAATAATCATTATAATATGTCTCTTTATCTCCATCATCTACTATTTCTGCCATTTTGCCCATCAACATATTTACATAACCATAATAATAATCTGCAATTACTTCATATCCTGTTCCTTGGAATGCTAACCAATCTCCATATCCTGTTGTATCTTGCCTTGGAGCCATGTAGTCTTTTCTCTCATGTTTTTTTAGATATTCCATATACGTATTCATGGCTTCCCAATTGGTTTTTACTATAGATATATCACCTGTTTGCTTATACATCGTCCAGACATTTATTATCTCTACATCACTCCAACCTGATGCCCAATTACTAAAGAAATCCCATCCTGATAAAACTGCTGATGCATAACCCTTTGACTTTGTTGATGCTGATAACTTATTCTGATAACTATTTTGAAATGCAAGTGCATTGAAATTATAAAGTCCAGTCTGGGCAAAAACTTGCGCATCTCCTGTCCAGCCTTTTCTCTCATCTCTTTGTGGGCAATCTGTGATCATAGTAAAATAATTACTAAGCTGACCATATAGCACATTACTAAATAATTTATTTACATCACTATTATTAGTTTCTATATAGCCTGATTGCTGCGTAAGTGATGATACCGCCTTAGAGCAAATGTCATAGATAACAATATCTGTTGTAGCTGTAATCTCTATATATTGATATCCAAAAAATGACATTGTTGTCTGATACTCTTCTATATCATCAGAACCAAATGTATAACAAACTGATGACCTAGCTGTTCTCAAGCTATGAGTATATAATGTTCCTTTTGGACCACTGGCATTATGTGAACCACTTACAAATTCTTTCGTTACACTACTTCCATCATTTAGCATTTCACCAAATCTTATTGTTACGCTTTCTCCCTTTGCTCCTGATATCTTTATATATGGAATTGCTGTCATATTTTGACCCATGTTTATAATCATTGTTTGACCACTTTTTAATGCTATACCATCTCTAAATATATCCCGTCCGCTATATTCATTATCTACTTCTATCTCTCCACCTACATATTCAGAATTTTCTTTATATCCAGAATATGTCACAACATTAACTGCATCTTTTGAAAACCCATCTATTATTTTTCCTGTTGAAGCTGGATCTTCTTTTATTTTACCCACATAATTAATAGTAGTAAGATACATACTGCTTATATCATCGTTTCCATTTTCTAATAATCCAACTTCATAATCACTTACAATATCAGTCCAGTTATTTCCATCATCTGATATTTGAATAGAATATATTTTAGGATAATTCGGACACACTCCCGATACAACAGATGTTTTTCCTGTTCTTCCGTAAAATACAAGTTCTTTTAATGAGGTTTCTTTTTCAAATGCAAAATCTATAGTAATTGGTTTATCTAAATCAAACTCTTCTTTTCCATCTGTTCCAAGTATTTCAGATGTATAGCCTTTTCCACTTACCTCCCCTGTATCTCCATCTGTCAAATGATTAGCAGACCAGCCATAATTTGCAAGCTCATTATTGTTACTAATCCTTGCCTTTTTTTCACTTAATACATTTTCTCCTGCATCATTATATCCTATTAATTCCATGATTTGCAGTCTATTTTCTCTATCGTCTGCAGTAGCTGGGCCTGTCTGTTTAACTGATATTCTTAAGTGTTTTGTTTTCACTAAATCAAATTCATTTGATATCATATACACTTGACTGCCGCCAGTTTTTTCTTTGCTATTTATCCAAAGTTCATTATATGTATAACCGACTTGCTTGTAATCTCCTAACAAAATTTCTCTTCCTGCATCGTAATCTTCCCCATAAAATATACCACTTGCTGTTACTGGTCCACTAAGTGTAGCCCACCAATTTTGGGTATCTGTGGTAATATTTTGTACACTTCCATCTTCATATTCAACTATCATAAGTGCCTTTACTGCTACCTTATTTGTAGTACCGCCAGCCACATCACTACCCTGACTATTACTCCATCCAGTTCCAACCACTACAGTAATTGCAATATCTGTTTGATTTGTCAACATATCTGTTACATCATAAGTCTGGTATGCAATAGAACGTGAACCATCTCCATAACCAGGTGTCATATAATCCTCTTTACCTACTGTTTCGCCATTAACATAAGCCTTGTATACACCAATAGATGTAATATAAAGCCTTGCTTGTTTTACTTTCTTATCACCCTGCATTGCCTGCTCAGTTCTAAATATTGGTGCTATATCAGTAGCTGAACTTAGTGAGATAAATGGTGTTTCTTCCCATACTTCCTCTCCTGTAATGCCTGTTTCAAAAAACATTTTTTCTGAAGTACAATATCCACCTTTAGTTGCCCAAACCTTTACTTCCCAATTATATCTTGTGGATGCTTCAAGTTCATTTCCAGCATATCCTATCCCTACTGATTTATCTGTGTTTACTTTCCCACTATTCCATACTTGTGTACCATCTTCTTTTGTCACACTTATCTCATATGCTTTCTGAGATTGTCCAACTAATTTTGATGCCATTTTCCATGAAAATGAAACTCCATCTGATGATATTCCTAAAGGATTTTCCATATAGCCTACTGTAAGATTAGTAATCTTCGTTGTCTCATCTAATACTCCATCATCAATATCTTTCTTTTCTTTACTCATAATTATCACTCCTGTTACAATTCCTAGCAATACAACTGCTGCACATATTATTTTGATTTTCTTCTTTTTCACATCGTTACCTCCTATAAAATTGACTTTACCTATGTCCTATGATAAGATGATAACATACATATTTACGTTAATATATGTCTTAAGGTACTTAGTTTTATGTTCAATTTTAATATTACAAAAACAGGAGTAAAAGCCATGTTAAAAGATGAAGTAAATCAACTTGTTGATCAAGTAATTCAAAATCCTATACATATTATAGAATGGCAGGACAAAGAAAGCAAATTATTACTTGAGCCAAATAAATTAAAATCACATTTAGAGCAATACACCGAAGACTTTGTTTTTGACCCTAGCGAGGATATTAAGGTCTATATTGACTTTCCCTATAGATTTGGTCATGTTCCATCAGATATAAATATCTTGCAAAATGCCAATATGCACAGTCACGAATTCTTTGAGCTATTTTTTATTCTTAGAGGAACCTGCTATGGTAGGCTTGATTCTAATTATTACACTTTACCAGAAGGCTCTACATGGATATTTAATACAAATATTAAGCATGCCGTTCTTGTTCCAAGTGATGGCAGTATCCTTGTAAACATCCTTGTGAGAAAAAATTTATTTTCTAATTCTCTAGTCCATATGCTTCCAGACAATGACTTGTTTATGGATTTTTTTATTGATTCAATTTATGGAAATAATAAACGACCTGAAACTCTTGATTTTCAAATAAAAGAAGGTAGTCCCGCCCAATATTACCTTCTTTCTATAATTAAAGAACATTATAATAATGATAAACATAATAAAGACATGATGATGATTTTATTTTCAGCATTACTTATAGAATTATCTCGTTCACTTAAATCTTCATATACTATTCACGATAGAAAAAATGAGCTTCAAATAGCACAAATCATATCCTACATAAGTGATAATTATGCTACTGTCTCATTAAAATCAATTGCTGAGCATTTTCATTACACGCAGGTATATCTTTCTTCATTTATTTCCAGTCATGTCGGTATGACTTTTACAGAGTATTTAAGGCAATTCAAAATGAAAACTGCAAATAAACTTCTTTCAGGAACTAACCAATCAATAGAGCAAATTGCAGAGCACATCGGTTATGTTCAGCGTAGCTCCTTTGAAAAAGAATATAAAAAGTATTATGGTATTACACCTGCTGCCTATCGCAATAAGATTTATACGACTTAATGTAAATTATATTTGACATTTTGTAAGCTAAATGATATTATTAATTTATAAAATAAATATCAAAGGAGATACATTAAAAATGAACTCAGAAAATAACATGATTCCACTTATTATATTTATAGCCACTTTTATATTATTAACTTTACTAATTAGTTTAATTAAAAAAAAAGTAAATTCTAACACAAAAATAGATAAATATGATGAACGACAAAAAATCATACAGGGTAAAGGATATGCATATGGTTTCTATACTCTTTTAGCCTATAATGCTTTATATGGCTGCTTTTCAATTTTTATAGATAAAACTTTAGCTGACCCTTTAGTATCAGGAGTTTTTGGTATTGCTATTTCCGTTTGTGTTTTTGCTGTATATTGCATTTGGAAAGACGCATACCTTGCAATCAATGATAATATCAACATGATGATCCTTGTATTTGGACTTATATCATTGTCAAATGGTTTTTCATCTTATAGCGCTTATAAACATGGATTATTTATATCAGATGGTATATTAACTTACAAAAGCGTAAGTCTTCCTTGTTTTCTCTTTACAGCAGTTATCTTTGTTGCTTTAGTTATTAAAAAGATTTCTACTAAGTCAGAGGAAGATTAGTATGAAAAATTTAAAATTAAAATCAGCAAGAGCCGCTAAAGACTTATCACAGCAACAACTAGCAGACTTAGTTGGAGTATCAAGACAGACTATTAATGCTATCGAAAAAGGTGATTATAACCCTACTATTAACCTTTGTATTGCTATTTGTAATGTTTTAGGCAAAACCTTAAATGATATCTTTTGGGAAGAGATTTGATTGTATTTCATTTATCAATAATTCTTTTAAATCATTCAGATCTTCTTCCTTAAAATCAATATCGCCTTCGTCTAAATACCATGATTTAATAGAATTATCGATAATATATTTAAATCTTTCTGGTACATGGTTTAATGTCCATATTCCAGCATCATATTTTGATAGAATTTTCTTTTCATACTTATATGATAAAACTCGGCCTAAAGAAAGTATATTACTAACAAAATATCTAGGATTTAGTGCATTAAAATCCATTTCTATATCAGAAGATATAGAATTCCAAAAATCTTTTTCAGGAACCAAAGGAAAAACATCTTTTACCTCTTTTCCATATATACAGATACCACTTTGGTTTATTAAGTTAACATGACATGCTATATCTTCATCTGTAAAATCTTCATCAATTATAAAACTTTCTTTTATTTCACCACTTAGCATCTTATTATATTTTTCAGTCCAATAATCACTATAATGAAACTGGCAAGGAGTTGGATATTTCCACGGTTTTAAATCATTTATCCAAATTGCAGACATTTCAAGCGGTGATGGCTTATAATCTATTTCAATTATTCTTTTAGCAATAGCCAGTCTTTCATCACGTGATATTTTTCTATCGCTTACAATAAGAATATCTATATCACTACTTCCCTCTACAAAACAATTTAATGCAATTGAACCATGTAAATATATTCCTATTAATGAATCTCCTAAACTGTCAACCCATATGTTAGCCATTTTATTTATTTGCTCTTTAACTGATGCAGAAAGAGTTTCATAATTTTTAAATTCCATTGTTTATATCTCCTTAAAAATAATATTTTTATTTTATCATATAAAAATCAATATATAAATCAAAAACAAATGTCATTAAAAACAGTTGACTTTTTTATTAATACAAATATAATTATAATAATTTAACAAAGGAAAGGACGTGTCTACATGGATAAACTAGACCTCGTTATAAAAATTGGCTCAATGGCACTCATTCGTAAAGAAGATAATGATATTGACTACAATATACTCTCTCGCTTAAGCTCTGAACTTAAACCTGGTGTTGCGTTAATCAGTTCTGGAGCAACTGAAATTGGTCATTTAGACTATATTAAACGTACAGGCAATGAACTAAAGGGTGAAAAAGAAGATATTCTTAGTGATTATGCTGCACAGGGACAAGCCATACTCATGTCGCAATATAGAGAATTTATAAGACCTGAATACTCTCTTCGACAAGTTTTAGTTGAACATACTCATTTTAATGACCCTTCTAAACGTGAGCATATAAGACAATTATTACTTCGCTCTGCGAAGCAAGGCGCAGTATCTATTATAAACTATAATGACCCTGTTTCTGCTGAAGAAAACCGTAAATTAGAACTTTCTGTATTACGTGAAAATACAGATACTGTAGTTGAATGTATCGATAATGATGAAACTGCTGCTGTCATTGCGGATTTAGTTGGTGCTAACACACTTGTTATCTTAACTTCAGCGGAAGGAATATATCGTGATGCAACAAATCCTAGCACATTAGTTGAATCTGTTAGTGGTACTACTGCCGATGAACTTGAAGAAAATATTCGTGCATTACAAGAATCATGCGTAGGTGCAAGTCGTGCAGGTGCACAAGGCGCTAGAGCAAAACTCGAGTATATTATTCCAGCCGCAAGATGTGGTACTACTGTAATTATCGGACATTCAAGGCATAGAGTATCTGATTTAATTTCAGGTGTTATACCATGCACAAGAATTGCACTTACACAATAAAAGTTGACTTTTCTCATTTTGTAGATATAATTATTATATACATTTGTGGGGACGGCACCCATCAAAACAAACAGAGTATGTATTTTAATAATTGACTTAATGCAAAGACTCAAGTGTCTTTGTCGTATATATAACGGCAGACACAGGGTTTCTATTAAAATGTGTCTTGCCGTTTAATCTAACGGAGGAATTACAATGAATAATATACCAGAAAGCTTTATGCTTACTGAACGCGGAGTAAGGCAGCCTGCTAATCATTGCCCTCATAATATGGCATTTCCTGCTATGATGAGTGCTCTTAAAACTTTTTTAGGACTTGAATCAAGAGTATCTGAATATAACGGTTATATGAATGATTACGATTACTTTTTTCAAATGGCGGTATCTACTGAAGGCTTTGGACTTTTTCAACATTATGAGAGAGAATCCTTAATGCTTGGTAAATGGAATTCCCAGCCACTAGAAGATTGCTTTTTGTCAGAAGGAATTAATTTCCGATTAGTTGCTGATGACAGTGTCGCCATAAAAGATGAAGTTCTTAATTCTGATACTATAAGGGATGAAATATTACTTCACTTAGCATCTGATTTACCTGTCATTCTGATTAGAAAAAAAGGTGGTAACTACTCTCCCCTTAAATTAGTTGTAGGATATGAGGACAATGGAGATACTTTATTAACACATGATGGTCATACTGGCATTATGATCAGTGCTAACAGCACACCTTATCATGATTGGGTTGATAGTTTTTATGCTGTTATATTTATAGATGGAATATGCGAACCTCTTGATAGAAAAGATGTTATTTTACGAACTTTAAAGATTGCATATGAAATGCTAACAGAAACAAATGAAACTTATGGTGAATATGGATACGGTGAATACATGTGGGATAAATGGATTTCTCGTCTTAATAATGATCGTATTTATAAATCTAACATTTTAAAATATATTTCACCTGAAAAGTTTGATATGGCTGAACGCAGAGCATATACAATATATTTCTTCAAGGAAGCTGAAGAATATTCCATTTTTCTAAAAGATGCTTCTGATGCTTTTGATGAAATACATAACAATATGTGGAAAATTCACAATCTTGTTAATGGTCATAGTAAGACTAAACCACTAGCTCGTTCAACAAGAGATACCATAGTTGAAATTGCTAAGTATTGTAAAACGCTTGATAAGAAAGCTGCTGATAATATTAAAAGTGTTTTAGATAGTTTATATGCTCCTAGAGATACTCGTGTTATTACTGTTATTGATAAAAACAGTATTGTTAAAAATTCCACTTACCTTCGTCGTGCAAAAGGTCTTGTAAAAAAAGAACGTGCTGAATGGGTAAATGAAAATACTATACAGTTAAAAGATTAATTTTTAACTCTATTGCAGAACCGTCGATTATGTTGACGGTTTTGCTTTATATAAACTTAACTGTAAGTTGATTTTCCTATCTAAAATACAACCCAAATAGAATAGAAAAATAGAATATCAAATATTATAATTAAGAAAAGAATTGTAAAGGAGATAAATTATGTTTGATAATATTAAGGTTGGTAAACAAATAGCCTTCCTACGAAAAGAAAAAGGCTTTACGCAAGAATATTTAGCCCAAAAGCTTGGTGTCAGTCCTCAAGCCATAAGCAAATGGGAAAATGGGCATACATTACCAGAAACAATACTATTGCCAACGCTTTCTGAATTACTGGATTGTTCTATTGACTATATTTTATTATCAAGAGATTTTCCTGTAAAAAAGAAAAGTGAAAATTTCGAAATTACATTAATGCCTTATAAGCCAGTTGGAAAATATACAGGTTCTAGTTGGCCTCACAGTATGGCTTATCCTTCACTATTTGCTGCTTTGAAATTATTTATGGGATTGGAAACAAGACTAAATAATATGAACAGACAAATTAATGATGATAAAGAATATACATTGCAATCTGTAATATCCACTCAAGCCTTCGGTTACTCATATACACCTGATGAACTTTCAAAAGATTGTTTTTTTATATATGGTTTAGATTATGAACGCCATAAAAAGGCTGATTATTCTATAAATGAATTTATATCCTTAGCAACAGATAACATTAAAAATGGTTTTCCTGTTATCATTGAACCTAAAGAATATTCTGAACTTATATTAGCTACTGGTTTTAATTCTGAAGGAAAAATATTAAGAGGTTTAGGCTTTATTGATGGTGATGATAAGAAGAATTCTTCTTTCGATTTTACAAAATTAAATAAATATCCAGATTGGTTTAACAATGAAGTTGATTTAATTATTATAAAAACTACTTCAAGTAAATTAAACTTACATCAAGCTTGCCTAAATGCATTAAAAACAGGCTATAGTATGCTCTCAAACCAAAAACACTTAAAAGATTTAGACACCCTTTTTCCCTATATCTTTATCTATTATGAAAGTAAATTGCGTTTATGCGAATTCTTAGAACAATATATTTATGAAATTGATGATTTTGAGAAAGATATTGTTTCAAGATTAATTGATGGATATAATAAAATATGTGAAAATGCCAGAGATATTATTGCGATATTCAATAAAACAAATAATTCTTCTGATAATACACATTTAGAAATTATAAATATATTAAATGAATCAAGAGAGCTTGAATTATCTTTACTTAAAGAGTTTTGGAGTTTATTATTATAAATAATCAGATAGTTCTTGACTACTACGTTGCGTAGTACTGTATCATAATCTTATCAAATCACGAAAGGAACAAGAAAAATGAACGAACTTATTAAAATCCGTGAGGTATCATTAAAATATGATATATCATCAAGAGCTTTAACTTATTATGAAGAAATGGGGCTTCTTACAAGCACTAAAAGTGATGATTATGCTTACAGACTATACGACGAAACTGCTATCAAGCGTCTAGAACAAATACTTATTTTAAGAAAACTAAATATTAAGATTAAAGATATAAAAAGGATTTTTCAATCCGAGAATTCAGACGTTGTTCTTGAAGTTCTTAATCAGAAAGTGGTCGATATTGATGATGAAGTTGCATTACTTCACGAGCTAAAAACAATTGTACTTGATTTTGTAAAGCAGATTAAAGACTTTGATTTTCATAAAGAAAATGATGTTAAATTACTTTATGAAAAAGCAAAGGATATAGAGCAACAAATTGTAAATGTAGATTATAATGGAAACAGCTCAAATGTAAACAGATTACTAGAGGTAACTGAAAAATTAAATAAAGGTTCTGATATTAGGGTTATCAACTTTCCTGCTATGCAAATGATAACCTCAGAACCAATAAAAGATATGAAGGAGTTTGAAGAGTTTGATAGATTTATAAATGGGATTGATGTAAAAAATTTTATTACTCCAAGAGACTTTATGTACTTTGACGAAGAAAATGATTGCATGATGTGGCTATTTGCTCCACCTGAAAACTACATAAATACGAGCAGATATAAAGTAATTGATTTCCCTGGCGGACTATATGCTGTTTGTTCTGCTAAAGATGGTGATGGTGTAGATATGGATAATACAAAAGCATCTATTAAAAAGTGGATTAAAGATAGTGGTTGTTTTGAGGAATCTAATAAAAATAATGACTCTTATACTAGGTACACTCTTACTCATGTTTGTACTCCCAAAATATTCAAAGAAAAGATGGGATATCACTTAACAGATTTTTTCATTCCTATTGTTGTAAAATAAAAATTGTTTATACTAACCTTGCAGATGTTGATTTTTTCTGCAAGGTTTTTTAGCTGTAATTTTCAGCTACAGTTAGTTGCAATACACTTCTACCATTACACCAAAACTCCCAATAAATTTGTTTACATCTTTCATACTTCTTAAATTTTTTTATAGCCTCCTTTTCGTCAAAATAAACTTTCCACTCCCCTGTACACTTACTATTCTTCCCCTTATTCTCTATAAACCCAACTACATCCTCATATGGATATCCTAAAAACAAACCTATTTCGTGTGGAAATTTTTCTGATGTAGAAATACGATTTTTTAGACATTCTATTGCTTCTTCTACATTGTTAAAGCTATAATTCAATTGCTTCAAAAATTCAATAATATGCTTTTTGCTCAAATCTTTTTCCAATTTTTTTATTCGATAAACATAAATTAGTGCTCTTCCCCTTTTCTTTAAAGCTACGATTTTTATACCTTTTCTTTTAAAATCTTTATTATATTCTTCTATATATGAATCAAGTTGCGCTTCGGTTTCATATGCAATACTAAATAAGCTTGCTGTTTTTATTGATGCTAATGTTGGTGCACAATACTTTATTAAATATTGCTCTATCATTTCAAACCTCCCTTTTTAATCTTATGTTAACCATAATCTTTCCATTTATTAATCAATTTTATTTCTGATTTTTATGTGTTATAATAGATTGAAAAATCACAATTCTCCAAATCGGAGACAAAATCTCCGACCTGTAGGTAGCTTTTTCTATCCATACTTCGTAGAATGAAATCAAACAAAATAACATAGAAAGAGGTATTACAATGGAAAAGAAAACAATTGGAAGTTTCATAGCTGTTTTAAGAAAATCCAATGGATTAACTCAGCAAGAGGTTGCTGACAAACTAAATGTATCAAATAAGACTGTAAGTAAATGGGAAAGAGATGAAAGTTATCCTGATATTGCATTAATTCCAGCTATAGCAGAACTTTTTGGAACAACTTGTGATGAAATTTTACTTGGTGAACGCATAATAAAATCAGAAATGCCGTCCACTAAGGCTAATAGGGCTGATAAACAGCTAAAGTGGCTCGCAGACAGCATTGAAACAAAGTTTAAAAATATATTTTATATTTCATTACTTATTACTATAGTAGGCATAGTTCTTCTATACTCTATATCATATGCCTTTTATTTACCTGTATTAGGATTTGGAATAAACTTAATTACTATCATTTCAAGTATTATTATTTCTGTTATACAAGTAAATAAATCAAACTTAATGTTAAATTCCGAAGAATTTACTGAAGAAAATAAGGATATTTTTAAATTACAAAGAGTTAATATCTATAAATACTTTTTTATCATTTTATCAGTGAATACTGTTGCTTTCACTTTATCATTGCCATTTATTTTTGCAAGAGATAATGTTTTTACAAATAGTGTAATTGATTTAGAATCATATTCATTACTTCTACCTTATATGGTTCTCTTAACAGTTGCTATTATCGCTTGTATTTATTATGCACTACGTAACAAGTTAATCCTTAAACAATATAATGGATATTCATTTTCTAAAATAAAGAATATTCGTCTTATATATTTTTTACAATGTATATTTATACTTGCTACCTTTATTATTCCTACTTCAGAAATTTTAGGACTTAATAGCTCAAATACTAATTTATATATCTTGAATGCAATATTTTTTGCACCATTAATATTTTTACTAATAATTATCATTTTCTTTTCTATAAAAGCAGAGGATAAAACGGCAAGACTATATATACTTAGTTTAGGTATTAGAAATATATTATATACTTTAGCAGTTGTTATGCTTTTTTCAAGCCAAAGTATTACTTATTATTCTAGTGGATCAAGTGAAATTACCCAAATCATGAATGAAGCAGAAAGCTCTATCTCTAGTGTTGCATATCCTGTTTCAGAAGAAACTTATAATTCTTTATATATATTTGGTGGATTAATAATTATAATATTAGCAACAATAGCATATTGGGTATTTAAAAATAAGCTAAATAAAAAAGCGTCATTGTGACGCTTTTTTAGCTTTTATTTTCGGCATATCGTTTTATCAATCAATTTGCTTAGTGCTTATACTGTGCGTAATCATAATATTTCCTTTTTCAATAATGTTTTCATTTTCTCAAGTCCTAATTCATCCGCTTCACGGAATTTTTTTACGCAATCTGCCATTCTGATTCTAACATCAGGATTTTCAAAAATTTCTATTTTTGCAGGGTCACCAATTTCACTGTTATATCCTGTTTCTTTATTACCCATGATATCATTCGCATACCAAAAATGAACGTCAAGTGCTTGTAATCCTTCTTGCATTTCTGGAAAATATTCTTTTGCTTGACGGAAGAAATTCATAACATAAAAACGTCGCTCAGCCATATTGCACCATGTGGTGTTGTATGAAGAACATATAAAATCCCATAATTCTTCATCAGTTTTGCCTTTATCCACTTCGCCTTTTTCTCCACCTGGAACTATTCCAATGCGCCTTACTTCAGTGAGCATTTCGTTTTTATCCATGCGCAGGAATGCTTCCCATTCATCATAGTAATGACGTTTTTCGCCATTGATGTTTATTCTAAGACAATCATAAATTCGTTGTATCCCTTTACGGTATATATCTTCAATTGAAAATGTCTCTTCACGTTTTCCAGCAATAAATAAGGAAGTGTTTTCGTTATACCAATTTGAAACTTCGCTTATTTTAGGCTCTGCATTATTTTCCATATCCATAAAATACGGTAAGTAATAATAAGCAAGAAGTGTATTTCCATTATCTTTATATCCGACAATTATGCTTCCGCAAAAGTATTCATCTTGTGGTATAATTACAGGTTGTCCCAGAGTACAAAGTGTATACTTTATCACTTTTATCATATCTGTTTTGTTTAGATAGTCACTGTGCGAAGGGTCAGCATAAAAAGTATGGTATAGTGAAAAACCAGCAGTTTCCCATAAATATTCAATATCTTCCTTAAGTATAAAATCTGCAGGTTGAGTAGCGTTACCTGAAATAATATCCGCAATTGTATAACTCCTGTCTTTACACCAGTCTCCTTCAAAGATAAAGCCATAGCCTTGTCCTATATAATCAAGAAAATGCGAAAATTCATTAGCAAAACTCACATAGGCAGGTCCGTAATGTTTAATTTCAGGTGGAATTTGTGTACTTTTATCAGGCAAAACAAATTCCATAGGATATGAATTATCAATTCCTGCTTGTTCCATCATATTTGCAAGTTTTGGTGTTTTTGGCGAATAACTCTCTGTGTTCAATTGATTCGTTTTTTTAATTGGTTGGCTCATGATTATATCTCCTCGTTTTCGTTTTTCTTTAATATATCAAAAATATTTTGGCTTGACTTATCAATTTGTACGAATTTTTATTGGACAATACATTTTTATTTTAAGATTTCTAAAGCTTTCTTTTGCTTCATATACTGCAAATATTTCTTTTTTATCAGCATCCATACCATTATCAAAAGCAAACGCAAATAACATTTCTGCGTAGTAATCATAATCACCCATGACATTACTTTCTAATACAAGATAATTATTTGAATTGGTGGTAAAACTTATTATGTTTTTATCTTTTACGAGACGTAGTTCAGAATTAATTCTAACGCCGCAATTACAAGAATTTATCCCTTTATGCAAATATAGTTCTTTTGAAGTACTTATAATATATGGATAATTAGAAGTTAAATATTTCATTACTATTTCAGAGGCGGTTTCTTCTGCATTATACCCTTTGGCATTTGCAGTAATAAAATGAAGCTCGGGATTCCTTATTAAGCTGATTTTTGTAATCTCAGTGCGCTCTCGAATGGGAAGATATAATTTAAGTTTAGTAGATTTTCCGTTTTTAAACATATATTCTTCATAATATGGTTCACCTGTATATTCAAACATACTGTTTTGAAGCCATTCAGAGTATAAATAATTCCATGCAATGTTTATCTTCTGTTCGTTATTAAGAACGAGGGATGTGGCAAACATTGCGTTAATGCAAGGAACTTCATGCTCTATTTTAAATCCGCATGAATTTAAAGCAGAATAATCACATTTTGTATCTGTAAGATAAAGTTCATAGCAGAATTTGTTTCCATCCTGTTTTCCATTTCTACCAAAAATCCGTCCTGAATAATTCGGCATATTATTCAAAAATGTACTTATTGCTATATTTTCAATATTCAATAATTTTGAACTATAATACAAAATACGCAGTGTGGATGGAATGATATAATTTGAAACAGTAATAGATTGTAAGGGTTTGCTGGCAAATGACGGAAAGAAATAATATATATCCCCCATTTTGTATTCCGATGGCGTTAAACCAAGATTTTGCTTAACAGCTCGACATAATGCCTGATGTGATGAATAACCGCATTGAAAAGCAATATCGGTAATTCCCATATCGGATGTTTTTAATAAAGCCAAAGCATTTGAAAGTCTTCGCTTACGAATATATTCCTTTACAGAATGACCACTTATATTATAAAAATCGTGATATAGTTTGTCTCGAGAGACATAACCAACACTTGAAAGAAGAGTGGTATCCAAATCAGCCGATAAATTGTTTTCTATATATCGAAAAAGGTTGTGCATATGTTCATTAATATAATCAGCTTTATTCATACCATATCCACCTTCCGATCTCACTTGAATTTCTAAAGTTTATTTTAAAATAGTCCTAATAAAATGTCAATAATATTTAGTATATCATATGTCCTCACCATAACATAATTATCAGCATATAATAAACGGAATTAATGCGTTATTGTGAGAACATATTTATGGATAATGTCGTTATTATGGCGCTTATCGCAACACTAGGTACATGGTTTGTTACTGCTTTAGGTGCTGCTACTGTTATCTTCTTTAAAAACACCAATCAAAAGGCATTAAATCTTATGCTTGGCTTTGCTGCTGGAGTTATGATTGCTGCTAGCTTTTGGTCTTTACTCCAACCTGCAATAGAGCGTGCCAAACAATACTTAAGTACTCCTGCATGGTTAGTTGCTACCTCTGGCTTTTTATGTGGTGCTATTTTTATGTGGATGTCCGACAAAATCGTTAACTATACACGTTGTAAAGCAAATAGTGAGCAGGTAAGTTCTAATGAAAGGTTAAACAGAATCATTTTACTTGTTTTATCAATTACACTCCATAATATTCCAGAAGGTCTTGCTGTTGGAGTTGCTTTTGGAGCCTTACATTGCGGTTATACACCAGAATCTCTTATGGGAGCAATCACTATTGCAGGCGGAATTGCCTTGCAAAACTTTCCTGAGGGTGCTGCTGTTTCTCTACCCCTTAGGCGTGAGGGTTGTTCCAGAAGAAAATGCTTTTTCATAGGGCAGGCTTCTGGTATGGTTGAACCTGTGGCTGGCGTTATTGGTGCAATGCTGGTTGTTCATATTGAAACCTTTCTACCATTTGCACTTGCCTTTGCTGCTGGAGCAATGATTCTAGTAGCAGTTCATGAATTAATTCCAGAATGTCAACAAAACCAAAAAGATAATCCATATTTTGCTACAATGGGTATTGTTACTGGATTTGCTATAATGATGCTGCTTGATGTGATGTTTGGATAATTTCAATATTTTTTTCGGTTAAAAGAATATTGACGATAATGTCAGCATATGTTATATTATTAATAATTCTTTGCACTGCATTACGTCTTGTATTTAACAGGCGTTCAATCAACAGTACAAACTGAGCAGGCGATAAACCTTTTAGGGGTTTGTGGGGCCGGGCCACAATGTGGCAGCAGATGGCGTTTACGCGTATCTGTGGGACAGTGTATGTTCCGCAGATACGCTTTTTTTATCTATTGCGGAGTGATTAGTCGTGACATAGAGTTATAAAAATCTTTTGGAGGATATTATTATGAAAAAGACGAACGAAGAGATTGCTATGGAAGTCTCTCGCAACAGTATTATTGGAAATGTAATTCTATCAGTTTTTAAGTTATTTGCAGGAATATTTGCACATTCTGCTGCCATGATTTCCGATTCAGTACATTCAATGTCTGATGTATTCAGTACTATTATTGTAATGATTGGTGTAAAACTTGCAAATAAAGAAGCTGATAAAGACCATCCTTACGGTCATGAACGTTTTGAATGTGTCGCTGCTATTGTTTTAGCTGCTATCTTGTTTGCTACAGGTATTGGAATTGGCTGGACTGGACTTCAAAAAATAATTGCTGGAAATTATGATGAATTATTAATACCTGGACTACTCGCACTTATCGCTGCTATTACTTCTATTGTTGTAAAAGAAGCCATGTATTGGTATACATACATAGCCGCTAAAAAAATTGATTCAAGTGCACTTAAAGCTGACGCATGGCATCATCGTTCAGATGCATTATCATCTATTGGCAGTTTTATTGGTATACTTGGTGCACGACTTGGTTTTCCTATACTTGATCCTGTTGCATGTATCGTAATCTGCTTATTTATCATTAAAGCATCTGTTGATATTTTTAAAGATGCCGTTGGAAAAATGACTGATAAAGCTTGTGATGATTTACTAATTCAAGAAATGTGCGCTACTATTCTTGAACAAGAATACGTTATTGCTATTGATCAGCTAAAAACTCGTCTATTTGGAGATAAAATCTATGTAGATGTAGAAATAAGTGCAGATGGCTCCGCCACATTAGATGAAGCTCACAATACTGCACAGTGTGTACACGATGCAATTGAAAATAAATTTCCTAAAGTTAAACATTGTATGGTACATGTAAATCCTGCAACAATAAATAAAAAAGACTAGACTAAATTTAATGAATAACTTTGCATTTTAGCCCTCATACTCTTACTAATACTAGATTTTGGAGGGTTATATGCTTGAAGAACTTTATAGAACTGCGATACACGCCATTATTTCTGTAAGTGTATTGTTTGTTCTTACACGAATTATGGGAAAAAAGCAAGTAGCACAGCTTTCATTTTTTGATTATGCCATTGGCATATCAATCGGTTCTATCGCGGCTCAAGGAACTATTGATAAAGATATCAGTTTAATTGAGTGTATTGTAGGACTTATTGTTTTCACTGCATTTGCATTATTATTATCTATAATTAGTATGAAGAGCTATGCAGCTAGTAAATTTCTTGAAGGTACACCCACTGTAATTATTGAAAATGGAAGAATTATTGAAAGTGGATTAAAGAAAAACAAAATAAATGTTAATGACTTGCTTGAAGAATGTAGACAAAAAGATGTCTTTGATATTTCAGATATTGAATTTGCTATTTTAGAAACAAATGGAAGACTTAGTATTTTACTAAAGGCTTCAAAACAGCCATTAACTCCTAATGATATGAATCTACCTGTTGATTATCAAGGATTTAGTACTAGCGTAATCATTGATGGAAAAGTATTATCTGATTATCTCGAAATGATAAACTTAAATACGAATTGGCTAGATACTGAGCTTGCAAAACAAAATATAGAAAGATATTCTGAGGTTCTTTTTGCTTATGTTGACAGCACTGGAAATCTCATAGTGCATAAAAAAAACGAACATCCAAAGTTTCACTTGTAAACTTTGGATTTTCATTTTCAATTATCATCCTTAAAAGGGTTTCTACTTGTGACATATAGGTGTCCAAATATCCATTTCTGGCCACGATGGAATTTCAAAACGCTCATCATCGTATACCTCATACGCTACTCCCATAACCGAACTTTCCCACTCGTTAGAGCTTCCAAGCCAACCAAATAATTCGTCATATCCTCTACCTAATGTTTGAGTAGTCAATGTTTCAATATCCGATGCTGAAAATGTAACACATGCATAATCTCCTGCTGGAATTACGTAACTTCTTGTTGATGTAGGTAATTCCACTTCTTCTATACTTGATAATGTTTGATCTCCCATCATATACGTAAATTCTGCTATTTCAATATTAAGTTCTGCACAGATACCAAATCTCTTACCTGGCTCTCTTCTGTTTGGTATCATTGAAGGAACATCATCTCCATAAAAATCACTTATAAGAGACTTAATTGTAGGTTGATGCTCTGGTGAACCATGTATTATACGAGCTGCACGTCCTATTACATAAATCGGATTATCTAAATGAAAAACACTTATTTCAAATTTTGTTTCAAATTCAATTCTTTCAAATATATCTCTCTTACTAGCTAATCTTTCTTCTAATATGATAATTTCTTTTTCAATTCTTTCTAAACTTCTTTGTTCTCTACGAATATCTACCAATTGCTGATGAATTTTTTCTGTCCATTCATCCTCTGGCAATTCAATTAATTGATTAATAATGCTCAATGGAATATGCAGAGAACGTAAATATAGTATTTTCTTCATTCTTTTACATGAATTTTCATCATAATAAGCGTATCCATTATTTGAATCTATTTCTGCTGGCTTTAACAGACCTGTTTCCTGATAATGTCTTAATAGCTTTTTTGATACACGAAACATTCCTGCAAATTGTCCTGATGTATACATTCTGTATCCTCCTTAATATTTTATACTCTTAATATAAACCATGCCCTAGGGGCGCAGTCAAGCATATTTTATATTCTTAATTTTTCTTAAAAGGTTGACACTCTGGACAATAATATATTACTCCACCTAGATATGATTCTTTTACTATTAAATCCCCACAATGAGAACATGGCTTTCCAAGAGTATTTTTACTTGCTTTAGTTATAAATTTACCCATATTACCAAATAAATCTTTTTGTGTATCAAGTCCATCTGCATCTATAACTTCTGGAAATACCTTCTTAATTGCATAATACATATTTTTATAGTCTGTTTCTGAAAGATTCACCATCTTACTTTTAGGATTTACTTTTGCTTCCCATAATATTTCATGAAGAATATAATTATCAATTCCAGGAATACGATTCTTAGTTGCTAAAAATGCTTTTGCGCAAAGGCTTCTAAGTTCTGTATTCTTTATAAAATCCATAAAAAAGCTTTCTGAAAAATCTTCTGAAAGAACTGATGGAAATGATGATGGTTTAAAATCAATAGGATAATCATCCTTGTCCTTTTCAAAAAGAAACACAGGCCCTCCTAATGAACCGCAAAATGCAAGAGATGTTCCATCTTCAAATGTAAGTAATAATTGATGACGCTTTGGTAATGCTTCATCCTTTAAATAATACCTTGCAGGAATAACAAATAGTAATATACGCTTGCCAATATAAAGATAATTCCAACCACCATATACAACAGATTTTTCTATTTCTTGTCCAATAAGATATTCACCATATTGCTTAGCATTTATATCATTTAATTCTTTATCTCCACAAAAAGCATATTTAGGTTCCATCGCAAACCATACAAATGTATGTGGATTTTGATTTGCTATAACATTTGCAATTTTTTTACCAACTACTGTTTGCTGTAATTGATTTGAAATCACACTACATTCTGCTAAACTCATAGACTTTTCCTCCTAATTGAATTTTTATTGTATTACAATTATAATGTCTTACATAAGGTAAGGGTCAAGAAATATTTTATAAAACTAAATCCACCACATCAATCTCGCAAATTGCATCTTCTATACTATCATTACCCACTACTGTTACTTTACAAGTAATCTTTCCAGTCTCCATGTATTTGGACTGAGCTATAAATCCAGTATGTCCGCCTTCAAGATTTATCTCTTCTTCACCTATAAATCTTCCTGCTCCTGACACAGATATTTTAACCTTTGAAGTATCATATGGTAATACTGTACCATTTTCATCAACTAATTCAATAGTTACATTTGTAAAGTCAGAACCATCAGCTTTCAACACATCATAATCTACATATGCTACTAATTTAACGGCTTCTTTAGGCGTATGTCTAACTGATGTAGTAGCTTGCTTGCCATCTATGTATCCAACTGCTTTTAACTCACCTACTTCAAAATCTATATTCTTAAAAATATAAACGGGATGCGGAATATTTTCATATGCATTAGGTTTTATTTTACCTTTAGATTTTCCATTTACAAACAGCTCTACCTCATCACAATTACTTAAAACCATAACCTCATTTGGTGAATCCTGCGTCCAATAATTTGCTATATAAAGAACTACTTCCTCTGATGTATCTTTCTGAGATTTATATAAATTAGCAACTGGTTTTTCATATCTAAACAAATCATACATTCCACTATAAAATACATTTCCAGTCTTTGTATAATTAACCTCATTATTATAATCAAACATACTCCAAGCAACTCCACCAGCACAGTACTTATTACCATAATAATAATTCATTGGCTCTGCAAAATTTTTGATAAATTCCACTGCTTGTTTATCTGTAGTTCCTGGTAATCCATTGCCATTAAACCAGTCCATTGTATGCTCTGTAATAATAAACGGTGTTTCCCTTGGTATTTCAGGATATGTATAATTCACACAGAATATATCCTCTTGAAACTCACTATCATTATAACTTTCCATTCTTCTTACACCATGTGTCGGTCTGGTCGCATCCATGGTGTGAGCAAGTTCATTTGTTTTCTCATATAAATCATGACTATCAAAAGACTCATTTGCTCTTGTACCCCAGCTAATAATAGATGGATGATTCTTGTCTCTTTTTATCATTTCTTTGATATTTTCTATAAATACGCTCTTCCACTCTTCATTTCCTACATGTTGCCATCCAGGTGCTTCTTCAAATACCATAAGACCTATTTCATCACATCTGTCAAGAAAAGCCTTACTTTGTGGGTAATGTGAGCATCTAACTAAATTCATTCCAAGATTCTTTACCATATCAGCATCTGCTCTTTGTAACTTATCATTTGCAGCACGTCCTATCCATGGCCATTGTTCATGTCTGTTTATTCCCCTAATAACTGTCTTCTTTCCATTAAGGTAAAATGCTGATTCATCGTTATTAATTTTATTAATAATGTTTGAAGTAAACTCAAACCATCTAAACCCAAAGCTTGTAGCAATCATATCCGTATATACATCATCATACTTTATTTTAAGTTCTGCTGTATATAAATTAGGCTCATCTATATTCCAAAACTTTACATCATCTACTTTGCTAGTATTCTCACTATACATAACTGTATCTCCACTTTTAACTATCTGCTTTGATATTAACGTAGCTACTGTTTCTCCCTTTTTATCTTTTATATCTGCCTCAAGGATTATCTGTTTATCCTCTTCACTTTCATTTTTAACTATTGCTTCTATATGTACCGTACCATCTCCTAACTTAATATTAGGAGTAGTAATAAATACATCATCTATGTATATCTTTTCTGTCACTATCATGTTGACATTACGAACGATTCCCCCAAATAAGCAATAATCTACATCTCCACCCTCTGGTGGCACTTCACTTTGCTTTGTTGAATCTACTTGTACAGCTAAAATATTTTCACTTCCATCTGTTTTTACAAATGAGGTTATATCATATATAAATCCTGTATATGCACCTTTATGTGTACCCACAAATTCTCCATTTACATACACTGATGCAATTGTTGCTACACCTTCAAACTCTATAAAAATATTTTTGTCCTCATATGAATTATCAAGTCTAAAATACTTTTTATACCATGAAATAAACCTATATGAATCTATTTGTTCTTGAAAATCTTCTCCTTTGTGAGTTTCAAGTATCTTATTTGAATGAGGTATACATACCTTTACAAAATCTTCTCCATTCTCACAATCATGTGGTGTAAATAACCACTCAGTATTAAAATTCATTTCTTCTCTCATAATACAGTTTCTCCTTCTATAATTCTAGGTGTAATTCTTGTAACATACTTATGCTTTCTATGTTCAATTATATCTATCAAGACATCTACGCACAATGCTCCTTGCTTTTCTGGTGACAATGATAATGTAGTAAGCTTTGGATTCATATATTGTCTGGTATATGTTCCATCTATCCCCATAATTGATACTGTATCAGGTATAGATATTTTTTGCTCCAAAAAGCCTTCTATCATCCCATAGGCATATTCATCATTAAATGCAATAATTCCTGTCGGCTTAAGCTCTCTTTTAGAATACTCATAAGCTGCCAATCTACCTAATGCATGAAAATCAAACTGTGGAATATCTTTTGATTTCACATAAGGTATTTTAAATAAATAGTCATTTGGATTAAGTCCGTTTTTCTGCATCCACTCTACATACGCAACTTCTCTTGAAGAGTCACCATTATCATAAGGCGTAGCATAAGCAATACTACGATGCCCCTTGCTCCAAAAGTAGTTAAGTCCCTTTTGCATAGTTTTAAACATATCTACTTCTATCATAGTTATTGACTTAGATGTTTGTACAATATCGCTATAAGCTGCACAAACCACAGGAATATCATAGTTTTTACCATAATTTTCTGTATAGTATTCAGCAATCTTTTGATTCGGAACAATGATACCATCTGTCATAACACTCTTGATATCATCAAATTCAACATTCCCATCAAGTAAAATTCTATATCCTTTTTCCTTAGCCTCCTCTAACATTCCTTGATACATTTGAATATAGAATGGATTCTTAAAATCATTACAAAAGAATACTATTTGTTTAGTTTTCGTTTCTTGTAATGTCATTATTACAGAATTAGGAATGTAATTTAACTCCTTAGCAATCTTTAATATATTATGCCTTTTTTCCTCTTCAACATATCCACTTCTGTTTAATGCTCTGGACACTACTGAAACAGATGTGCCTGCCAAATTGGCAATATCTCTTCTTGTAATTTTTTTCTTCATACAACACTCCATACATGCCTGTATTTTTATTTTATATTATTTATTGTCTTCTATCAACGCTCTATTATATGGTCACATGACCACATTTAACTAATAATATAGATACCAATAATTCATTTCTTATAAAACTATTGGTATCTATTAGCTAAATACTTTACCATTTTTCAAAATGTACTCTATTTTCCTCGTATAAATCTCTCTCTTCCAATTGTTCATTCGTAGCGTATCCGAATGCAATTATTGAATGAGGAATAATTGTATCTGGTAATTCAAATAATGTAGATTGTGCTTTTACTCTACTTTCTTGTGGATATGTTCCAAGCCATACAGAACCAATACCCATATCATGAGCAGCTAGAATCATATTTTGACAAGCAATTGATGCATCAATAATCCAATAATCTGGAGCTTGATCAAAAGTTCGCTCTAAATCACCACATACAAGAATACCAAATGCTGCATTTCTTAGTGGCTGCGCTGGTCTTCCATTTGCATCAGCCATCTTATTTAACATATCTTTATCTGTTACAACCACAAATGACCACTGTCTTGTATTAACACAGCTAGGTCCACTCATACCTGCCGATAAAATTTTCTTTATATCATCTTGTGAGACTTTTTGATTTGTAAACTCTCGTACGCTCTTACGAGTAGCTATTGCTTTTAGTGTTTCCATATTTATACCTGTTCTTCCTTTCTTTAATTATGTTGTTCCTTCGCGATATTTCTCAATTTATTTTCTATCTAATAAAATTAGTTCTATATTCTCTCTCAGTTTCAGGTAGTGCTATTCCCTCTTCTTTTCCTTTTTGAAAGCACTTTAACATCCATGCCATATTTCTAGCAAGGTTCCTCATAGTCTGTAAGCCCTCGCCGTCTTGCTGTGCTTCTCCTTCGACACATCCATGCACTAGATTCCAATAAGTTGAACCTACAACTGGCATTTGTGAAATTCCAAAATACTTATTCATTACATCAAATGAAGCTGTTGTTCCACCTCTTCTTGCAACTGCAACAGCCGCACCTGGCTTAAATGCAAATGTTCTTCCACTACTATAAAAGACTCTATCTAAAAATGATAACACCCTTCCACTTGGATGTGCATAATAAACTGGTGTTCCAAACACAAATCCATCTGACTGCTTTGCCTTTGCTACAAATTCATTTACTTTATCATCTTTAAATATACAACCATCTTCTGAACATTTACCGCATCCAATACAATCTCTAATAGGCACTCCACCTAATTGAAAAATTTCGTATTCTATTCCTTCCTTTTCCAATTGCTTTCCTATCTCTAATAATGACCTATATGTATTTCCTTTTTGATTTGAGCTACCATTTAGCATTAAAACCCTCATTTATTTCCTCCTTAATTTGGCTCTATTTTAATATTATTACATCTTTACTGCTTTCATTCTTATTCTAACATAATCTGCATACCATTTATCATCTTTATATAAAACGTTCTTTAAATTAGCTACCGCTTTATCAATAATTGCTTCTTTTTCTTCTTCACTATCAATAATACTAAATGGTGTTTTTACAAACATATTTATCCAATCCTTTAATCCATCACCACCCTTTAACTCTGTAGGTCTGTCAAACAAAGTTGCATATGTAACCTTAAAACCTGCTTCTTCTAAAAGTTTAGAATACTCTCCTATCGTTGGAAAATAAAATGATGATTCATATTTATATCCGCGCTTTATAAACTCCTTTTCAATTGATTCATGAATCAATTCATTATTTCCATACCCACCAAATTCAAATACAAACTGTCCGCTTTCTTTTAACGCACGATACACACATGCAATCAAATCAGCTTGTTTTTCTTTATCAATCCAATGAAGTACTGCATTAGAAAAAACAACATCCACTTGTTCGTCTAATACAAACTCTGTTGCATCAGCTTGTATAAATTCAATTTCTGGATAGTTCTCTCTTGCAATATCCAATAACTCTTTTGATGCATCCATACCCTTTACACGAAAGCCTTTATCTTGCAAAGCCTTTGATAATGCTCCATTTCCACATCCTAAATCTAATACTGTACTGTTTACATCTGCATCAATTAATTCAGTAACACTATTGCCATATTTATGTACAAATGAAAAATCTTCTGTATACTTATTTGCATTCCATTTTATGTTCATATATTTACTCCCTTTTCATTATAACTTTTCCTTAATTTATACTAATGGACTTGTTGTATATCCATTTTGTAATTATTTCAAGTTATAGAAATCAAAATAATCACGGAAAAGTACCGTTGTATACTTTATAATCTTAATACGGATATCATCCGACAGGTATGAATATTTCAACTGATTCTTTATATCTTCTAACCATTGTTCGATTTTCCTATGCAAAGGAATCACATCCCAATAATCAAGAGTTTCCTTCTGATTGCTTTTTCTACACATTTTTCCATAACTTGAATATGCCTTATTAACATCTACCAAATACTGTTTTATCAAGTAAATTTCTTCTTCATTCAATAATGTCAATTGTTCTTTCATATATACAGCAGTTGTTGTCAGAAGCTTGTCCAGCTTGATTTTTTCATGACATTTTGAAAAATATGGATAAACAAAAGTGTTAATATCACTACCGATTCCTGAAAAAACAAAATCCAATTCTTCTACTTTGTTATTACATTTATGCCATCCAACATCAGGCTTATATGAGTTCTTGCCTGTTATAAGTACCCCAATATCTGTTCCAAGTCCAACAGTAAACCATGGAATCCCTCTCCAATTACAATTATAACAAGATGTAACTTCTGTAATTACAAGTACTACCATACTTTCATAAAAATCACGTTGAATAATAATATAATCATAAATCCCATCTTCATTTGATTTTTGAAAAGCATAAAATGTACCAACACTACCTTTAAAAACAAAATCCGAAAAATTTGAAGCCATATACGATACAAGACCTTTTTTTATTGGAATACATTTTTCCTTTGACATAAACTATTTCCTTTCCGTCATATATTTTAAAGAACGAGTAGCTGCAAACTTTTCATTTCCTTTTCCATCATCCAACTTATATGATACAACGGCTGCAATAAATGAATTTACACTCCTGCATAATTACTATTTCTATTACTCCAAAGCAAACAAACCTCAGGTAGAAATTCAACTATAATTTCTCCATCAATTTCACAAAATCATCTGGTAAATACAATTTAGTCTGTCCAGCCTCATAATCCTTTATATTTCGTGTTACAATACATTCAATATTTTTTCTTCTTGCTACCTGTTCGATAACAGCATCCTCATAATCACTTATTGGTGATGCTAATGCATCTATACAATCTTCTTCTTTAACTTCTAAAATTCCAACTAACGAATATAACTTTTCCATTATTTGTTTTGCAACATCTGCATTTTGTTTATATTTTCTTATTATATAATAAATGTCTGTTGCTGAACTAGCTGTAATATACATATCGACTATGTTATTTGCAGCCATTATAAATATTTTTTCTGCACTCTCATTCCAAGGAGTCCTTGATGTTAATGCATCAATAATAACGTTTGTATCAATTAATATTTGCATTTATTTATCATTTAACCTCTCTTCTTTAGATTCAGTTATATCTGCATCTTTTGGCAAAATTCCAAACAATGATTTAGCTGTTTCCACCTTGTCTTGATACGGATTTATTAACTTTGCTACTATTTTACCGTTTTTTGTTATAAATATATCTTCTGTAGCAGACAAAAGTAAATACTTTCCTAAATTATTTTTTAATTCTGTTGCTGTAATAGACATAAAATCACATCCTTTCTTCGTACTATTATTATATATCATTCGTACGTTTATAACAATATATTTAGCTATTTTTTTATTTTTTTCATTTAAAAGACGTCACTCCCAAATCGAAGTGACGCCTCTACTAAACTATCTTTAACTATTCAATTAGATTTTTAATAATTAACAATCTTACCAAAATCTGCTTTTAATGAAGCTCCTCCAACTAAACCACCATCAATGTTTGCCTGTGCAAATAATTCTGATGCGCTGTCTGCTGTTACGCTTCCACCATACTGAATACGTATAGCTTGAGCTGTTGCTTCATCATATACTTCTCCAATACATTCTCTAATTGCTTTACATACTTCTTCTGCCTGCTGAGTAGTAGCAACCTTACCTGTTCCTATTGCCCATATTGGCTCGTATGCTATAACTGCTGTCTTTGCTTGCTCCGCTGTTACATTCAAAAAAGCTATCTTTATCTGTTGACGTACCCAATCAATTGTTATTCCTTCTTCACGCTGTGTAAGTGTTTCTCCACAACATACTATAGGAGTAATGTTATGCTCAAAAGCCTTCAAAACCTTTTTATTAACGGTCTGGTCTGTTTCAGCAAAATACTCTCTTCTTTCAGAATGTCCAATGATTACATACTTAACACCAACATTTGTAAGCATATTAGGAGCAATCTCACCTGTGTAAGCACCGCTCTCTTCAAAATACATATTCTGAGCACCAATTTCTATATTGCTGCCCTTTGCTGCTTCAATTGCTGGAATAATACTTATTGCAGGTACACAAAATACTACATCTGCATCCTGCGTTGCTACTAATGGTTTTAATTGATTAATTAAATCCACTGCTTCGCTTGGAGTCTTATTCATTTTCCAGTTTCCTGCTATTATTTTCCTTCTTGCCATTTATTTCACCCTATTACCTTTCCTATAAACCATACGTCTAATAACATCTATTCCGCTGTGTCTGCGAAAATAGGCAGAGCCTATTTTCACACGGGCTTCGCCCTATTAAAAATCAAAAGACTTCCTAAAACATTATGCGAGCATATGTTTTAGGAATCTTTTGATTTTTGACACGGCTCATTGCCAACGTGCTACTTATTGTTAGCTGCTGCTACGCCTGGTAATTCTTTACCTTCTAAGAATTCAAGTGAAGCTCCACCACCTGTTGAGATATGTGTCATCTTATCACCAAATCCTAAAATATTTACAGCTGCTGCTGAATCTCCACCACCAATAATTGTTGTAGCATCAATTTCAGCTAAAGCCTTAGCCACTGCTACTGTACCATCTGCAAAGTTAGACATTTCAAAACATCCCATTGGTCCGTTCCATACTACTGTCTTAGCTTCTTTAACTGCATCAGCATACATTTTTGCTGTCTTTGGTCCTATATCAAGTCCCATATAATCTGCTGGAATTCCACCTTCACAAACTTGAATATTTGCATCATTTGAAAATGCATCTGCTGCTACTGAATCAACAGGAATCATTAATTTAACTCCTTTTTCCTGCGCTAACTTTATCATCTTACCTGCATATTCCTTGAAATCATCTTCATATAATGATTTTCCGATTTCTTCGCCCATCGCTGCAAGGAATGTAAATGCCATACCACCACCAATAACAAGTGTATCAACCTTATCTAAAAGATTTTCAATAACTGAAATCTTTGAAGATACTTTTGAACCACCAAGTATAGCTACGAATGGTCTTTCTGGATTATTAACTGCATTTCCTAAGAAATCAATTTCTTTTTGCATTAAGTAACCAACTACTGCTGTATCAACAAATTTTGTTACACCAACATTTGAGCAATGTGCTCTATGAGCTGTACCAAATGCATCATTTACAAATACTTCACAAAGAGAAGCTAATTCTTTACTGAATTCTTCACCATTCTTTGTTTCTTCTGCTCTGTAACGTGTATTTTCAATTAAAACAACATCTCCATCATTCATAGCTGCTACTGCTGCCTTAGCATTTTCGCCAACTACTTCTGGATCTGCTGCAAACTTAACTTCCTGTCCTAATAACTGTGTAAGTCTCTCAGCAACTGGTGCAAGTGATAATTCTGGCTTTGGTTCACCCTTTGGCTTACCAAGATGTGAACAAAGAATTACCTTTCCTCCATCTGCTATTAACTTCTTAATTGTAGGAAGAGCTGCTACAAGACGGTTTTCATCTGTAATCTTTCCTTCCTGTAATGGCACGTTAAAGTCACAACGAACTAAAACCTTTTTCCCTTTTACATTAATATCATCTACTGATTTTTTATTAAGCATGTATATCCTCCATTCTCCCACATATTTGTGGTTACTTATAAATTTTCAAAAAAGGGTCTGGTCCATAAGACCAGACCCTTAAAAAGCCTAAACTAGTTTAATTCAGCGAAGTACTTAATTGTTCTAACCATCTGGCTTGTGTATGAGTTTTCATTGTCATACCATGAAACAACTTGTACTTGGTATAAATCATCACCGATTTTTGATACCATTGTCTGTGTTGCATCAAATAATGAACCATATTTAATACCAACGATATCTGATGATACGATTTCATCTGTATTGTAACCAAATGATTCAGAAGCAGCAGCCTTCATAGCAGCATTGATTCCGTCTACAGTTACATCAGCACCCTTAACAACTGCTGTTAAGATTGTTGTTGAACCTGTTGGAACTGGAACTCTTTGTGCTGAACCAATTAACTTACCATTTAAAGCTGGGATAACTAAACCGATAGCTTTAGCAGCACCTGTTGAGTTAGGAACGATATTTACCGCACCAGCTCTAGCTCTTCTTAAGTCACCGCCTCTATGTGGTCCATCAAGAATCATCTGATCACCTGTGTAAGCATGAATTGTTGACATAATACCTGATTGGATTTCAGCATAGTTATTAAGAGTGTTAGCCATAGGAGCTAAACAGTTTGTTGTACATGAAGCAGCTGAAATAATTGCATCATCTGCTGTTAATTCTTTTTCATTTACGCTAAATACGATAGTCTTAAGGTCATTTCCAGCTGGAGCTGAAATAACTACTTTCTTAGCACCTGCATCGATATGAGCCTGTGATTTTTCTTTTGAGCAGTAGAAACCTGTACACTCAAGTACTACATCTACTCCGATTTCTCCCCATGGAAGATCTGAAGCTTTTGGCTCTTTGTAAATAGTAATCTTCTTACCATCAACTGTGATACAACCTTCACCAGCTTCTACTGTATGTCCATCATATCTACCCTGTGATGAGTCATATTTTAATAAGTGAGCTAACATCTTAGGATCTGTTAAGTCGTTGATAGCAACAACATCATATCCTTCTGCTCCGAACATTTGTCTAAATGCAAGACGTCCAATACGTCCAAAACCATTAATTGCAACTTTTACTGACATTATTTGTGTTCCTCCTATAATAAATATATAATATTTGTAAGATTGTTAATAATCAAACTATGTCTAGTTTACCTAATTTGTACCAAAATATCAACTACTTTTTTCGTAAACTAATATAAAATTTTTATGATATTTAACCTAGAGGCATAAAAATTTCGCTTTTCGCCCTTCAAACACACTATAGTACTTAAATCCACTATCTAAAAGTATTTGTCTTGCAATATCAAATCCAGCTCCTACATCCTTTGAAAAGTGTGCATCTGAACCTACTGTTATTATTTCTCCACCCAACTCTTTATATCTTCTAATTACTTCTTCCATAGGGTTTGTTTTAGCTCCCTTTCTTAACCCACCTGTATTAATTTCTATACCTTTTCCCATGTTAATAATATTTTCCAAGGCCTCATCTATATAATCTGCACAATCATTGTATTTATAACATTTATCAACAGAATACCTTACCGCATAATCAAGATGTCCATACACATCAAATTCATTAAAAATCTTTAAATTTTCAATTATAGATAAGAAATATACATCCATACCCTCTTTTGTGCTTCTTCCTTGCCAAAATTCTTCTAGGTAAGGGTCTAAACCATTTGCCACATGTGATGAACCTATTACAAAATCAAAATCTACAAGTTTTAAGAATTCTTTTACTCTTGACGCCTTAGAAGCCTCTAATCCCATTTCTATTCCTACTTGCAAGTTTATCTTATTTTTATATTTATCCTTATATTCAGAAATTATTTTAAAATATTCAAAAGGATCAATTTCAAAAGTTCCATCTTCATAATCAATATCATGGTGATCTGTTATCGCAAGATGAGACATATTCTTATCTATTGCAGCATTTATTACCTCATCAATATCAGCTTCACTGTCCTTTGATATCCTTGTATGTACATGAAAATCACAAATCATATTAACTTCCTTCCCATCAATACACCCATTGCTGATGCCATCATAAGTCCTCTAGTCCATCCACTTGCATCTCCTAAGCAATGAAGTCCTTTAACATTGGTATTAAGTTCTGTATCCATTTTTACTTTATTACTATAAAACTTAAGCTCTGGCGAGTATAACAATGTTTCTGTCGAAGCAAATCCAGGAACAACATGGTCAACTGCCTGTATAAAATTAATAATATTAGTCATTGCTCTATATGGCATAGCTGCTGTTATATCTCCAGGTACCGCATCTGGCAATGAGGGTTTTACATTAGAACGACTAAGCTCCTTTTCCCATGTACGTTTTCCATCTAAGATATCACCATAACGTTGAACTAATATCTGACCTGAACCAAGCATATTCGTAAGTTCACCAATCTTTTGAGCATATTCAATAGGTTGATTAAAAGGTTCTGTAAAATTATGTGAACACAATATAGCAAGATTTGTATTATTCGATTTTCTCTCTTTGTATGAATGTCCATTTACAACCGCCAAATCATTATCGTAATTTTCCTGACTTACAAAGCCTCCTGGATTCTGACAAAATGTACGTACCTTATTCTTAAATGGCTTCGGATATCCAATAAGCTTAGATTCATACAAAACATTATTAACATCCTCCATAATTTCATTTCTAACTTCTACTCTTACGCCTATATCAACTGTTCCCGGTTTATGAGCAATATCGTACTTTGCACATATCTTTTCAAGCCAATCAGCACCTCTTCTACCTGCTGCAATAACTATCTCATCTGCAAATATTTCTTCCTTTTGGCCCTTTTCAACTATTACGCCAACACACCTATCCTTCTGTAATATTATGTCTGAACAATTATAGCCAAACATAATCTCTACACCATTACCCATTAAATAATTTTCAATAGACTGATATATTTCTTGTGCCTTTTCTGTTCCCAAATGTCTTATAGGACAATCAACTAATTTAAGTCCTGAATGAATAGCCCTTTTTCGTATATCCTTAACTTTTTCATCAGCTGAAACTCCCTCTATCTTTTCATCAGCTCCGAACTCTAAATATATATTATCAGTATAATTAATCAATTCCTGTGCAAATTCTTCACCTACTAATTCAGGAAATTCCCCACCTACTTCGTAACTTAGAGACAGTTTTCCATCAGAAAACGCGCCCGCTCCTGAAAATCCCGTAGTAATATTACAAGGCTTACAATTAACACATTTATTTGTCTTACTCTTTGGACAACTTCTTTTTTCAATTGCCTTTCCCTTTTCAATCATAAGTATCTTTTTATTACTTTTATTCTTTATCATCTCCATTGCGGTAAAAATACCTGCTGGTCCTGCACCTACTATAACTACATCATACTTCATATCACACGCTTCCTTTCAATCCAAAATGATTTTAAATCAACTATTATTATACTACAATTTGGACTAAATGTCTTTACGCATATCTATATTAATCAAATTATTTATAGCAGAGTTTAATGTTTCTTTTTGTAAAACCATTTTTCGCAAAGTTCCTGCTACGAATACACTTTATCTGATTCGCAAATAGATAGAGAATCCAAAATGCTTACAAATGCCAAATTCCGGCACTTGTAAGCATTTTTAAACAATCTTATATATTTTATTTATATAATTTTTATTTCGTTCCCCATATTGATGTATCAAGACCAATTACAGTAAATGTCATAACTTCTTCATGATTTTTCGATTCATTAAACTGTTTAAAGAATACACCTTTATATGTACCTGCACTAGTCTTTAATGTTACATATTGTTTATTATAAGTCCAAGTTCCTGTCATTGAGCCTGACATAGTTCCATCTGCATTCAATGTTAATGACTGTGTTGATAACATTCCTACATTCGCCGTTAATGAGCTTGTTCCCATATTTACCATCTCATATTTTCCAGCCATTTCATTCATAGTATATCCAGTTGTAGAAATTTTACTACCAAGATTTTCATATACCGCTGTAACAAGCCAACCATCTTCATTTAAAAACTGCTGATGTACTCTTACTGCATGCCATTCATTTCCAAGATTAAATCTTGTATGATATATTAAATATCTACTTCCATCACTATCTATAAATGCTGAATTATGTCCTGGCGACTTATATCCCTTTGTTGCATTTGCTGTATTTGTAGATAGGCTTGAAAAATTATAATTACCCATTAACTTTATACCTATTCCATCTCTATTTGAACCTCTTGCATTTGCTCTTGTACCATCCCAATCCTCATAAGTTCCATCTATTGATTTAGAACGGAATAATCTTATTTGATATCCTCCATCAACACCTAACCATCCATATGATACATATAAATAGTAATATCCAGCATCTTTATCATATACTATGTAAGCACCTTCACCTTGTGCACCTGTTGTTCCAGATATCTTCTTTCCAAAATAAGGATCTGTCGTTGCATTTGTTAAATCTGATTCTGCATATTTAACACTATAATCTCTTAACCCAGTTGACTCGTCTAATTCAAAAATCCATATTCCACCAGACCATGAACCATAGCACATCCATAACTTTCCGCTTGCATCATATGTTACAGAAGGATCTATTGCATGAGGCCCTGTTGATGAATTCCATGTACTTATTACTGTCACATTTCTTATAAACTGCTCCCCTGTTGTCTTATTATATCTTGATTTCTTTGCAAAGCTTGTATCTCCTGTTGCCTTAACATAATCCGTCTGTGTATATGAATATGTATCTGAATCTGTAAATCCTGAATATACTACTGGACCTACGTAAGTCCATTTCCCTTCGAGTGAATCTGCTGTAAGTAATACTATTGATGAATTCCATGAACGTCCATTGATACTCATATACATACACCATTTTTTCATAGTTGTATTATATATAACATCTGGTGCCCACATATTACCTGCTGGATCATATTGGCTATCTCCATTATCAGACCAATCAAATGCTGTTTTAAATACATTTCTAAAATCTGTATTTAAATTGTTAGTAAACTTTGTCCAGTTCTGTAAATCATATGACTTCGCCCAATCTAAATGTGAACCAAATATGTAATAACACTTTTTTCCACTACTATCTGTTCCTACTACGATAGAAGGGTCATGAACACTTACTCTCTTTGTTATTGCTGTTCCTTTTATGGTACTATCTGTATTATTAGATGCTGCCTTAGTTGTTGTTGCTTGTGTTGTATTACTATTTATACCATTATTATTTGTCGTATTACTATTTATACTATTACTATTTGTCTCATTATTTTCTGTTGTATTATTATTTGTTCCATCTTTAGTGCTTCCATCTTCTGTTGAACCATTTTCTGTTGTATCACCTTCTAATGTTGTATCACCTTCAGATGTTTCATCTGATTTTGTTGAATCATCTGATTTATCTGTATCACTTGTATCATTCTTATCTTTATTATCATTCTCACTTACTGTTGTAACATCATTCTCTTGTGAATCATCCTTTTTACAACCTACTATTCCACCAAAAACAAGTATTACTACCATCAATAATGTTATAATACTTTTTAAATAGTGCTTACTATTAAGCAAATTCTTTCCCCTTTTTTTTGTTTGCTTTACCATAATATAATCTCCATTCTTTTCTATTTGTATATCAACCATACCAACCAAATCTATTATACTACACAGAAGTATGAAAACACAATGTGTTTTCATACTTTAAGCAAACCAAGTAACAATCCACCACACAAGAATCCCAGATTGTTTGCGCTTTCGCAAATAATCTGGGATTCTTGCATAGTTCAGCTTTAGCTGAACTATTGTTCATTCCAATTATGATACACTGCCTGAACATCATCATCTTCATCAAGCAAATCAAGTGTTTTTGTTATCTTCTTAATATCCTCATCTGATGTAAGTTCTACATAATTCTGAGGAACCATAGTAATCTCAGCTTGTGCCATAGCTATTTTACTAGCTTCTAAAGCTTCTCTTACCGCACTAAAATCATCTGGCTCGGTTAAAATTTCAAAGCTATCTTCTTCTTCATTAAAATCACCTGCACCCGAATCTAAAGCTAACATCATAAGCTCATCTGCGTCACCATCATACTCTTCTTTATCAATAATAATCTGACCTTTTTTATCAAACATATAAGACACACAGCCTTGTGTTCCTACATTTCCGCCACCTTTTGTAAAAGCATTTCTTACATTTGCAGCTGTTCTATTTTTATTATCTGTAAGTGCATCCACTATAATAGCTGTACCATTTGGTCCATATCCTTCATATGTAACAACTTCGTAGTTTACACTATTTGCATCACCTGCTGCCTTCTTAATACCTCTTTCAATAGTATCATTTGGCATATTATTTGCTTTAGCTTTCGCAATAATATCTCTAAGTTTATTGTTATTTGCTGGGTCTGCTCCCCCCTCTTTTACTGCTACTGCAATTTCTCTTCCGATAATTGTAAAAATCTTTCCCTTTGCAGCATCGTTTTTCTCTTTTTTATGTTTAATATTTGCAAATTTTGAATGTCCTGACATTAATACTCCTATCTACTATCTTATTTTTCTTCCTACAGTTACATTTCCTTTTCCAACTTAACTCTAACAAGCTCTATCATCTTATTTTTTACTGATAATATCTTAAAAATATAATCCTCTATTTTAAGTTCTGGCATCTCATCCTCCGATGGGATTCTCTCTAACTTAGAAATCAAATAGCCATTAAGTGTATCATACTGCTCTTCTTCAAAGCTTAACTCTAGTATTTCGCCTAATTCATCAAGAGTTGTCATTCCTTTCACAAGGTATACACCCTCTGCTTCTGAAATAATATTGTTTTCTTCCTCATCGTACTCATCCATTATATTTCCAACGATTTCTTCCAATATATCTTCCATAGCAATAATTCCTGCTGTTTGACCATATTCATCAACTACTACTACCATATGACTCTTATTTCTCTGCATATCCTCAAAAATCAAGTCAATACTACGTGTTTCTGGTGTAAAATGTATTTGTCTTATTAAGCCATCAATATCTTTTATCTTCTTATCAATATTAGCATTTCCACAATAATTGACCATTGCATCCCTAAGATGTAAAACACCTATTATATTATCTATATCATCTATATATACTGGAAATCTTGAATTATTCTCACTCAGTATATACTTAACTGCTTCCTCTAGTGTCCAATTACCATCTACTGCTAAAATATTTTTTCTATGTACCATAATGTCTGAAGCTGTTGTTCCATCAAGTTCAATGATGTTTGATATCATTTCTGCTTCACTTTCTTCTAGGACTCCTGTTTCTTGCCCCTCATTCACAATAGAAATAATTTCTTCTTCTGTTACCTTTTGAAAATCTTCATTAGGGTCTATACCAAATACTCTTAAAACCAAGTTTGCCAGTATCGTTGCCAATCCTGTAAAAGGTCTAAAAACAACAACAATTAGTGATATCAAGCCGACCAATCTATAAGAACATCTTTCACTATACTTAGCACCTATCTTCTTTGGCACAATAACGCCAAGACCAACTATTATAAACATCAAGTAAATAGCTATCAGTAGATATGCTGCGATATTAAGCACCGAATCTGTCAAATATGCTCCTGCATGATCTGCTAAAAAATATCTCAATGAATTTCCATATGCCTTAACCTGAAAAAAACCAACTATAACTGTTGTTGTTGCAGTTATTATATGCGTTGTATTAATAAATCTTTCTGGTTTATCAATTATCTTTTTAAGTTTAATTGCCTTCCTAACGCCTTCAGTCACTTTTTTTTCAACTTCTGATTCATTAATTCGTCTATTTGCTTCTCCGAAAGCATACATCAGTGCATTAATAATAATAAATATTACAAATAATAATAACCCATATAAGGGACTCTCTTCCATTTAGTAAATACTCCTTTTTATTTCTTCATTTCTATTTTCATTGACACTGTTAGTGCAAACACTGTTAATATAATACACTAACAGTGTCGATTTTACCATATTAGAGCATATTCGTCAATAATTATGTATTTAGTTCCAAGCTTACAAGCAATGCTCTATCTACCTTTTCTAGTACATCTGTTTCAAGATGACATACCTTATCCTTAAGTCTTTTCTTGTCTATTGTTCTAAGTTGTTCTAACAATATTACTGAGTCCTTTACAATTTCGCATTTATTACTATCAAGCTCCACATGAGTAGGCAATTTAGCCTTATTCATTCTTGATGTAATTGCTGCACATATAACAGTTGGACTATGCCTGTTTCCTGTATCATTTTGAATAACCAAAACTGGTCTTATGCCCCCTTGCTCTGATCCTACTACTGGACGTAAGTCGGCATAATAAATATCTCCTCTTTTAATAAGCATTTAAATTCACTCCCACATTAATTTGTTTCGTTTTTACTAACAATTTTAGTATTTCCATTTTATGTGAGTATATTCAAATAATCTTATATTGAAAAATTATATGTATCAAAAAAATAATCTTTTTTACATACTACATTCCCATCCTCAATATAAACCCTTGGTATTCTTTTGCCTAAATTACATACTAGCTCATAGTTAAATGTTCCAGCCAAATCTGCAATTTCTTCAACTGAAATCATTTCACTTTTGTCTTTCCCTATCAGCGTTACCTCATCACCAGATGCTACATTTTCAATATTTGTAACATCTACCATAAATTGATCCATACAAACCCTTCCAATAATAGGTGCTCTTTTTCCTCTAATTAAAACACATCCTTTATTAGATAAATTTCTTGGATAACCATCTCCATAACCAATTGGTATTGTAGCTATTTTGGTTTTTTTGTTTGTAACAAAGGTTGAACCATAGCTAACTCCAACACCTTCCTCTACATCCTTTAAAAATACAATATGACTTTTAAGTTCTAAAGCTGGCTTTAATGGAACTGCCTCTTTATTAACATCTTGCGATGGATACAATCCATATAATGCTATTCCAGCTCGAACTTCATTCATATTAGCTTCTGGCATATCTACAATACCCGCACTGTTTGAACAATGCTTTATCTTTATATCCACACCTTTATCCTTAAGTTTTGAAACAAAAACATTATATTTTTCTAATTGTTTCTTTGCAGAGGTTTTATCCTTTTCATCAGATGCTGCAAAATGAGTGAATATTCCTTCTATTTCTATATTAGGTAACTTTTTAATCTTACATATAATATCTAACGATTCATCATTCGTCTTAAAACCAAGTCTACTCATTCCTGTATCAATTTTAATATGTATTTTGGCTGTCTTATTTAATTCAACTGCCATATTTGAAATAATCTCTGCTGTTTTATATTCAAACACGGCAGGTCTTATTTCATTTTCGATAGCACATTTTATTCCACCTTCATGTATAAAACCTAATAAATAAATTGGCTTTTCTATACCATGTCTACGAAGATTCATTGCTTCATCTACCGTTGCCACTGCGTATGCTTCCACTAAATCACTAATCACTTTCGCTATAGGTATTGCACCATGACCATATCCATCTGTTTTTATAACTGCAACCATCTTAGCATCTTCTCTTACATTGCACTTCAATTTTTGCATATTATATCTAATACAATCAAGGTCAACTTTAGCATACGCTCTGTAATACTCTTCCAACATTACTTTTTTTCCTCTTTTCAAATATACTTTTCAATATGAATCTCATCGGAGTTTTCATACTCTTTAAGAACCTCTGACAAACCTTCAATAATATTAGAAGCTGTCATTGAGTATTCTCCGTACTTTTGTGCTGCTTTATCACCTGCAAGACCATGTAAAAATACACCCACCATAGTTTTAAGTGTTATATCATAATTAGGTTCTTGTGCAATTAGTCCTCCAAGTATACCAGAAAGTACATCACCTGAACCGCCTGTCGCCATTCCCGAATTACCTGATGTATTAATGCTTAACTCTTTTTTTGCACCCAAAATTACTGTTCTTGCATCTTTAAGCACTATTGTTCCCTTATATTTTTTTCTAAAGCTACTAACTGCTCCAAGCATATCATCTCTAATATCTCGTACTGCACTTTCCATAAGTCTTGACATTTCTCTTAAATGTGGTGTTATCACCATATTATCATCAAGCTCAAGTAACAATTCTCTATTACAGCTAAGAAGATTAATACCATCAGCATCTATTATAATCGGTTTTTCTTTTTCTTCCAGTACTATTTTAAGCATCTCAAGTGCATTATCTCCTTGACCAAGTCCTGGACCTATTACTATTGCATCTGCCCATTCAATATCATCTCTTAATAAAGTTTCATCTATACCATTATCATCATAAAACTCATACAATCCTTCTGGTACCATAACTGTAAGCATTGATTTGTTTTCAATAGAGGTAACTACCTTTACTAAACCACAGCCCGATTTATATGCTGCACTTTCGCAAAGATATGCCGCCCCACTATATTGATTTGAACCTGCTATAACAAGCACTTTTCCATAAGTACCTTTATGCGAATATGGATTTCTTGGTTTTAAATACTCACTCACATCAGATTTTTCAAATTCTAGTATTTCATCACTTGCATATGGCAATATTCTGTTTGAATATAACACATTTCCATATGCTCTAAAAGGTATTCCTATATCATGAATAACTACTTTACCTGCATATGATGCACCAGGATACATAACAATTCCTATTTTTGTCTTAGCAAATGTAACTGTAATATCTGCTTTTACTGCATTTCCCATTATCTTTGCTGTATCTGCATTTACTCCTGAAGGCACATCAACGCAAATCACCTTTATACTTGATTTTTCTTGCCTTGCTGAATTTATCTGAGAGATAATATCATTGTATATGCCTTCTACATCTCTAGAAATTCCTATTCCAAGTAAAGCATCTACTATTATATTATAATTACCAAAATCAATATCTAGCACTTCTGTTTCATCTTTTTGAACCATATACTTATAACCGGAATTCTTGACTATGTCAACTTGGCTCTTAAACTGTGCTGTGCCATTTTGACTTTCTCCAATAATAGCACATTCTGCTCTATGACCTTTTGTCAATAACATTCTAAATACAGCAACGCCATCTGCACCATTATTGCCAGTTCCACACACCACAAGAATTCTGTCATCAGGTTTTGCTACTTTTAATACTTCGTCAACTACACCCATTGACGCTCTTTCCATTAGTACCATTGATGGCATTCCTATTGTATTAATAGTATATGCATCTACTTCCTTCATTTGACTTCCAGATAAAATTCTTTCCATGTATTTTCCCTCCCTTATTCCTACAAATGAACTTATTCGTTTTTTTCGACAACTGCAAATGCTTGTGAATAATCTTTAGTATCAGAAATACTTAATAAAATATTATTTATACCCATTTTATCCGCTATTTTCTTTGCTTCACGATATATTTTCACATATGGTTTCCCATATTCATCACGAAGTACTTCTATATCAATAGGTGAAAAACCTCTAAATCCTGTTCCAAAGCATTTTGATACCGCTTCTTTAGCTGCAAAATTATTTGCAAGTTTCGAAAAATCTCCTTTTGAAGCCTCTATCTCACGTTTTGAAAAGTATCTATTAATAAATGCCTCTTTTTCGCAAGCTTTTTTTATACGTTCTATTTCTATTAAGTCTGTTCCAATTCCTACTATCATATACAATCTTCATTCTAATCTTGGGACTTAAGATGATTTTTATATTTATTAATTAAATCTCTTCCAATTGTACCATCAAGATAATTATTTATCCTCTCATTTTCTTCAAGTTTCTTTTGTCTCAATAATATCTTTTTCTTAAGTTCTATTCGTGTTTCTTCTATCCATTCTTCAAGATATGAAATGTCTTCATCATTTTTAATGCTTTTCTTGCAAATCTCTTTAACACCTTCTGCTGCTAAATTTACATTAGCATCTCGTACTTGTGTAGGAAGAGACAACTCATTATCCTCTATCAAAATTAACTTGTCATTTATTTCTTCTATTAACTGTTTACTTTTCTCCATTTTCTTTGCAATTCTTGAATTTCCCACAGCATCCATATTCACTACTATTTCACTCATCAAGTTTCTCTTTAAGTTTTTTAAATCTTCTCTTTCAGAATTTATTCTCCCTTGTACCTTAACCACATTATTCAACTCTTTTTCAAGTCTCATAATTTCCTTTGTTTTTCCTTCTTCAAAAAGATCTAACCACTTTTTATCAAGTGTTAATATAGGTAGTCTTGTCCTTTTAAGTTCATTACATAATGCATTATAATCTATAATGTCATTGTCTACTTTTTTAGCCATTATATCTCCATTCCTCTAAGAATCTGAAATCAAGAATTGCTATGCAATTCTTGCAAAGTTTGACTTTAGTCAAATCTTTTATTATTCTCTATTGAGTAATTTATATGATATTCTCATCAAACTCTCTGATAAATGCACGCTCTCAACTATAACATCATCTGGAACGCTTAAATCTGTGTGTGCAAAATTCCAAAACGCCTTTATTCCTAACTTTACAAGTCTATCTGCTACTTTAACTGCTTCCTCTTTTGGAATAGCTAGTGCTGCTATATCAATAATATTATTCTTTGCAAATTCATCTAGTTCTTCTAAATGTCTTATGCTTATATCTCGTACCTTCTGACCCTTTAATTCTTTATTTATATCAAAAATCGCAGATACAACAAAACCTCTTTTTTCAAAGTTAGCATAGTTCGCAATCGCTCTTCCCAAATTTCCCGCACCAATAATTATTACATTATGCTTCTTATCAAGACCTAATATCTTTGCTATTTCTGTATATAAATATTTTACATTATAACCATATCCTTGTTGTCCAAATCCCCCGAAATGGTTTAAATCTTGTCTTATCTGAGATGCAGTCACCTTCATTCTTACACTTAATTCATTTGATGAAATTCTTTCAACATCCATTGCTATCAATTCACCTAAATGCCTATAATACCTTGGTAATCTCTTTATAACTGCACTTGATATCCTACTTTCTGTCACAAAAACTCCTCCTACACGTTATTTATTTGTCATTCTATCAATCTATTATAAAGAATAATTTAATTATTGTCAATTTTTAACGCCACTTTTTGTTTCATTTTTATACTTCCTATGCTAAAATATATTTTTAGTTGATTAAAAGAGAGGACAAGTATTAAAATGATTTTATCTTGCAACAATTTATCAAAAAGCTTTGATGACAATTTGATATTTAAAAATTGTTCATTTGTAATAGAAGAACACGAAAAAGTAGCTATTGTAGGCATAAATGGAGCTGGCAAATCTACGTTATTAAAAATTATTATGAAAGAACTATCCCAAGACGAAGGAAATGTCTTTATTGCTAGAGACAAAACTATCGGTTATCTTTCACAATACCAGGATATTTCTAGCAATAATACTATATATAGTGAAATGTTAGAAGCAAAAAAAGAAATTATCGATATGGAAAAACAAATTCGTGCCTTAGAAGTATCTATGAAAAATGCTTCTGGTGACGAATTAGAAAGCATGCTTTCCACTTATAATAGACTTACATATACCTTTGAACTCAACAATGGCTACGCATATGAAAGTGAAATCATTGGCGTTTTAAAAGGATTAGGGTTTGATGATACATTTTTCAAAAGAACTATATCCACTTTATCAGGTGGTCAAAAAACCAGAGTTGCTTTAGCTAAGATGCTCTTATCTAAACCAGATCTCATACTTTTAGATGAACCTACAAACCACTTAGATATTACATCTATCACTTGGCTTGAAGGCTATTTATCTAATTATAATGGCTCAGTTGTAATAGTTGCCCATGATAGATATTTTCTTGACAAAATCGTTACTAAAGTTGTCGAAATTGATCGTACTAAAGTAACCGCTTTTACTGGTAACTACAGCGATTATGCTACAAAAAAGAAAGCTCTTTATGATAGCGAGGTTAAAGCATTTTTAAATCAACAACGCGAAATCAAGCACCAAGAAGAAGTTATCGAAAAACTTCGCTCTTTTAATAGAGAAAAATCAATTAAACGTGCTGAAAGTCGTGAAAAACTTCTTAATAAAATTGATATGTTGGACAAACCTCTTGGTGACAATAAAACCATGAGATTTAGTCTTGAACCTAAAATAGAAAGTGGTAACGATGTTTTAACCATTGATAATATAAGTAAAGTTTTTAATGATCACACTCTTTTTAAAAACCTCTCCTTTGAAGTTAAAAAAGGCGAACGTGTTGCTATTATTGGTCAAAATGGAACTGGAAAAACTACTATATTAAAAATTATCAATAATGTTTTAAAGCCTGATAATGGTGAAGTTATCCTAGGTTCAAGAGTTAATATAGGCTATTATGACCAAGAACACCATGTACTTAATGTAGATAAAACTATTTTTGAAGAAATATCCGATGAGTATCCTACTCTTACTAATACAGAAATCCGAAATATGCTCGCTGCCTTTCTATTTACAGGTGATGATGTTTTTAAATTAATTTCTGATTTAAGTGGTGGTGAACGTGGTCGTTTATCACTTGCTAAACTAATGCTTTCAGAAGCCAATTTCATTATTCTAGATGAACCTACAAATCATCTAGATATGGACTCGAAAGAAATTCTTGAGCAAGCACTCAGCAGCTACACTGGTACTATACTCTTTGTTTCACACGACAGATATTTTATCAACAAAACTGCAACTAGAATACTAGATTTAGAAGACGGATTACTTGTCAACTACATAGGTAACTACGACTATTATCTTGAAAAACATGATGCTCTTTCTGCCATTGCCAAACAACAAAACTCACCTAACGCCATAGAAACTACTGATTCTTCTGACTTAGTTGCGGAAACCAAAACCGATTGGTTAACAATGAAAGCTGAACAAGCAAAAGAACGTAAAAGAAAAAATGACTTAGAAAAAACAGAATCTGAAATCGCCAAACTTGAAGAAGAATTAAGCAAACTTAATGCAGAAATGGAAAAACCCGAAATTGCCACTTCTGTCTCTAGCTGCATGGAAATTCACAACAGACAAACCGAAATAAATGAACAATTGACTATTCTATATGAAAGCTGGGAAATTCTAATTCAATAACATATAACGGTTTTAAAGGAGATAATGTAAATTGAGTTCGAGATATTACACAAGTGGTAGTTTGCTTTTGTGACTTTGGAAAGGAATTAGAGATTCTTAGTATCCTTAGAAAAACTAGCAATGTACAGACACGATGTCTGTACAAGTCATAACGGAGCCATGGATGGCGACTTTATGACGTTTGCGTAAACTTTAGACATACTTCACAAGGATACTTAGAATCTCTTATTCCTGTACAACGGAACAAAAGCAAACTACCACTTGTGTAATACATAAAGTTAAATTTATGTAAATTTTATGTTATATAATTGTACTTGTGCATTTTTACCTGTAATGTTATAATTATCTATGGTTTTTTAGGAATTATTACAAAAAAATACTTAAAAAGGAGAACGTGTATATATTATGAACTTAAAACGAGATCATTACTCAAAATGGCTCATTTTTGCGGCATTATCATTTTGTGTGGCAATTATTTTATTTATTGGTTCTTTTACTTTTTTCAAGGACCTGAAATATGTTTCTACAAACATTGACATGAAGGATAAGCCCTTTCTTAGCTTTAATACCAATTATGTAAATGTTGGTTCTAAACTTACTGTTTCACTAAACAATGCTAATGTTTCAGATAGCGACATAGTCTATGAATGGATTGTAGGTGGCAGTGTTATCAGTAACACCTCAAACAGTTATTTGCCAACAAGCGATGACTATGAAAAATTCATTACTGCCAGAGTAAGATATGATGATGAAATAATTTCTTCTACTCTTTATTGCAGTAAACTTCCCGTTATATATGTAAATACTTATGATTTAGCTGAAATTGGCAATGATTATGTCTATGCCACTATTGCTATGCAAGGTTCAGCTGAATATACTACTGCCAATACTGATTTTTACTATGGTGATGCATATTTAAAACTACGTGGTAACTCAACTAGATATCGTGACAAACGCCCTTATAAAATAAAACTTGATAAAGCATCTGACCTTTTTAACATGGGTTCAAGTAAGCATTGGGTTCTACTTGCAAACGATATCGATCATACATTTATAAGAAATAAACTAACATATGATTTTTCAGCAGATTTAGGTGCTAGTTATGCTTCTGAATCAATAAATACTGTACTTATATTAAATAACGAATATCAAGGTGTATATCAATTAGCTGAACAAGTACGTGTTGATAAAGAACGTATTGACATTTATGATTGGGAGGAATTAGCTTCTACTGCTGCTAAAACCGTTGGAAATGTAAAAAAGGAAACTGAAAATCTAAAAGGAACTGAATTAGATGCTTTTAAAAAAGAATTAGAATATGCACTAGTAAATGATTTTTCATGGTTAAGTGCCCCTTATACTTTTACTTTTAAAAATGAAGTATTTAAAATGACTGATTATGTAAAGATTCCAGCTTTAACAGGTGGTTTTGTACTTGAGATGGACTTTTATCATAATCAAGGTTCTCAACCTTATAGTTTATTGACAAAATTCCAACAACCATTTTATTTTAATACTCCTGAATATGCCTTTACTAATCCTGAGTTGAAAAAGTATGCTTCAAACTATATTCAATCTTTTGAATACGCTCTACATAGTGATGATTTTTTCTTTAAAAATAGTGATCCTCACTATACTGGAAAAGGTAAATACTTTGATTGGTGGTCAGATGGTTGGGTTGGAGAAACTACTGCTACCGAATATACTGATGACCTAAATAATGGAAAACATTATTCGCAGTTATTTGACTTAAACTCTCTAGTAAATAACTTTATGGTTTGCGAGTTTACTATGAATTGGGATTCTATGAAAAACAGTGTATTTATAACAAAAGATATTGATAAATTAGCTGAACTTAACCCTGTATGGGATTTTGATTGGGCTTTCGGAAATCAAAATATGTTTAGTATTGATACATATTATCCTACTGATTGGCACACTACAAATGATTACTTTACAAATGAACAATATTATCAATCAGTACAATGGAACAGATTTTTAATAAGAGATCCTTATTTCCTTCTTCAAATTTACAACAAGTATTTGGAAATCAGACCAACTCTTATAGAAAATATTATAAAAGATGGCGGTACACTTGATAAAAACTATAGCTTATTGAAAGAAGCTGGTATTGCAAACGATGCTCTCTGGAACTATACTTACCGAGAATATAACAGTGTTGGATACGAGCAGTCCATGAAGAACTTAAGGACTTTTATAGAAACAAGAGTTGATTGGCTTGATAATCAATTTTCTTCACTTGAAACATTAATATCTTCACTTGGCTATTACTCTCCATCAAATAAATTAGAAGTAACAAATATAACTTCTGATAAAAGTACTACAACCATTACTGCTTCTACTTCTTTAAAAGATGCTACTAAGATATCATTCCAAATTAATGGTACTACAATTAAAACTGCTGATATTTCATCAGACGGTACTGCTACTATTACTATTGACACCTCTATCTTAGTGGATAATAATATTGTTCAAATTAGAGCTATAAAAAATGATGGCAGTTACATTAGCGAAAATACAGACAATTTTAGTGGTACTGCTGATAGCATTGTTCCAGTTTCAAACTATAAAGTATTTTAGGAGGAAGCATATATGCGAAAGAAAATTATATTTATTGCTACAACAATATTGTCTTTAGGATGTTTAACTACAATCTATGCGGCTGAACCTGTAGCAAAATATTCATTTGAATCTTCATATGATGATGCCACTCCTGTAACTCGCCAAAATTATCATCGTGATGAAGGAATAATTAATAGTGAAGGTGATTCTTTTGAATACTACACCGGAATGGTAAATAACTGTATTCGTTTAAACGGCAGCGAAGGTTTACGATTAAATGTTCCAATCTCTAACACTGAGACATACTCTGTTTCATATTGGTTAAACCCTGATTGGATAATCCCCTGTACTCCGACCGTTATGATTACTCCAAATGGTTTTCAAGCTGAAAAATTCATCAATGTGACCCTTGAAGTGGACGGAATGTCACCTAATGTATGGACACATATGATGGAACCTTACGATGAACGTACCTCTACTGGAGTTTGGGGCGGACTTACCCCTGGTGAATGGACATTTGTAACATTCGTAGTAGATGGTAGTGATCCAACTTACACTAACGAACCCGTTGTTCCTGTTTTTCTATATTTAAACGGAACCGTTGTTGCTAATGGAACTGTTCCAAAAGATTTATGTATTGATTCTACTAGTTTTTGGTTCGGTATAAATATATGGGATGACTTATATTCTGGCTATCTTGATGAATTGTATTTTTATGATTATTCTCTTTCACCTGACGAAGTTAAAGATTTATTCATTTCGTTAAATGGTAATGAAAACTCTGTAGAGATGCCAACTCTTATCATACCTGATGATCCTGATGATGGCAATAATAACGGCGGTTGGCACAACAATGGTGGTAGCGTAACAGATGATTATCCTGAAATCGAACAAGGACGTGTTATTGGTAATAACGATCACCTTAATACATTAAACATTACTCCTCTTTCAGAACAAGGTGTTGAAAAAACTACTAATATTTATTCTGATATTGCAACGCTTATTGCCACTGTATTAGTCATATTATCTTTAGGCTTTATTTTAAATTATAGAAAGATACAAAGAAATAAATACTAATTCAAGAAATGGACAAATGTTGAACAAAAAAGCGTGTTCAACTATTGATTTAAGTGCGCACGCAGCGCGCAGATGGGTATAAAGATGTCAAACAGCCTTAACGTAATGCGTCATGAGATTAAACTCCTTCTGTCTTATGCTGACTATATAGCTTTAGCACAGAAATTAAAATGCGTAACCTTTCTTGATAAATACACACAAGAAAATGGTGACTATTTTATTAGAAGTCTTTATCTCGATGATGTATACAACAGTTCGTATAATGAAAAAATTGACGGTGTAAATCATCGTAAAAAGTACAGAATTCGTTGCTATAATAATTCAAAAGATGTTATAAAATTTGAATGTAAGTACAAATATAATAATCGTATTCACAAAGTATCTTTTAGCATTACTTACGAACAATATCAATTATTTATGAACAAGGAGTACGATTTTCTTTTAGAAATTGATCATCCTCTTGCTAAAGAAATTTATGGACTTGTTACATATAAACAGCTCTCCCCTTCTGTAATTGTTGATTACGACAGGGAAGCATATTTACACCGCTTATCAAATACACGATTAACCTTTGATAAGAATTTACGTGCTGGAATTAATTCCTTTGATATGTATGATGAAGACTTAGTTTCTCTTCCTACTTTTCCAAACGGCAGTGTTATCTTTGAGATTAAATATGATAACTTCTTACCCGCACACATCGCTGCTATCATCTCCAGCGTAAATGGATTTGAGATGTCATTATCAAAATATTGTATATGTAAAGAAAAATTACTGGAGGTAAAAATTTATGAGTTTTAAAGAAATTATTTCAGAAAGCATGAATCAAGGAGACAATTTATCAGCATCACATATTTTAGTAACTATGGTTGTTGCATTTCTTTGTTCACTTATTATCTATTTTGTATATAAGAAGTTTTATAGAGGTGCTGTATACAGCGAAAATTTCAACATTTTAAATGTTATGCTTTGCTTAATCACTTCATTTATCATTACAACAATTAGTTCTAATCTTGTCTTATCACTCGGTATGGTTGGTGCGCTATCTATTGTACGTTTTCGTTCAGCAATTAAAGATCCTCTTGATATTGGATTTTTATTTTGGTCAATAGCTGCTGGTATCACTGCTGGTGCTGGACTATATCCATTTGCAATAATAACAAGTATTATACTTGCTTCAGTATACATTATATTCACAACGCTTACTTCTGGAGTACATACTTTCTTACTTGTAGTTAAATACTTTGACCATTGTGATGATGCTGTTAGAGATGAACTTAGAAATATCCCAAATACATTAAAAAGCAAGAGTCTTTATAAAGGGAAAACTGAATTAACTGTTCAAGTAAAAGTAAAAAAAGATCATACAAGCTTTGTAAAGAAAATATCAGATATACCTGGCGTAGACTCAGCTATGTTAATTGAATATACTGGGGATTACATCTAAACCTAGAGCTCACAAAAAAATCTTCGCAGTCAAGCGAAGATTTTTTTTCTAGTTCCAAAAACCATGTTTTTCTATATTTTTTACTGCATTTATAATATGCGCTTGCGCTAAATCCATAGCCTCATCTACATTTCTATCCTTGATTGCTCTTACAATTGCTTTATGCTCCATTGTTGCACTTTCAGCTCTGTCTTTATCTGCTAATGTCTTATGACGAATTCTCTGAACATAATGATGAAAATCCGAAAGCGTATGTTTAAGCATCTTGCTACCTGCTGCATTATAAATAAGTTCATGATATTGATTATCAAGTTCTAATACATTTTCCATGCTCCCCTTGCTAGTATAAAACTCTGAAAGATCTATTATACTTTCAAGTTTATCAAGTTCTTCATCTGTAATGTTTTCAATTGCCATCTTCACACATAAACGTTCCAATAATGCTCTAATTTCATAAATATCCTTAATATCCTTATCACTTATTCCTATTACATAAGTTGCTTTGTTTGGTATACTATAAACTAATCCCTCTAATTCAAGCTGACGAATAGCTTCTCTTACAGGTGTTCTACTGATATCCAACTCTTTTGCTATCGCAACTTCTTTTAATTCATCATTTTCTTTATATTTTCCATCTAAAATTTCTTCTCTTAGCTTATTAAATACAAAACCTGTTAATGAATGTCTGTTTCCTTGATCATGTTGTTTATTGCTCACCTTTTCCCTCATTTCTTAAATACAGCTTCAAACTATAGTATTGATATTCCTAATTCAGCACATTGCTTATCAATAATTTCTACCAACTCGGCATCTGTCATAGATGTAACACGCCCTGTTTCATACTGTTCATCCACCCAATTTCTTACGTTTGACACTAATTGTGACTGCTTATCCACTTGCTTATCACCTTTTAATTTATAATACGTATTAATCCAATGTGCAATACCTGCTAGACCTGATGTATTTGAAACAGCTACAAGTACTGGTCTATTAAGAATTTTATCTGTATCAAATATATTATAAATCTCTTCATTTTTCAACAAACCATCTGCATGAATACCTGCTCTTGTAACATTGAAATTCGAGCCTACAAATGGTGTTCTTGAAGGAACCTTATAACCTACTTCTTTTTCGTAATACTCAGCCATCTCAGTTATTACAGTTGGCTCCATTCCATCAAATGTACCACGAAGCTGTGCATATTCAAACACCATTGCTTCCAATGGCGTATTACCTGTTCTTTCACCAATACCAAATAATGAACAGTTTATTCCACTTGCACCATATAACCATACTGTTGTTGAATTTGAAACTGCTTTATAAAAATCATTATGACCATGCCATTCTATTTGTTCGCTTGGAACACCAGCATGTGTTTTAAGTCCATAAATAATACCTTGTACAGAACGTGGAATCACTGCACCCGAAAAATTAACACCATATCCCATAGTATCACATGCCCTAATTTTTACAGGAATCTTATACTCTTCTTGCAATTTCATAAGTTCTAGACAAAATGGAATTACAAATCCATATATATCTGAACGTGTTATATCTTCTAAGTGACATCTTGGACTTATACCTGTTTCAAGGCATTCCCTAACAACACTTAAATAATGTTCCATACATTCTCTTCTTGTCATTTTCATTTTATAAAATATATGATAATCTGAACAACTTACCAAAATACCTGTCTCTTTAAGTCCTATTTCCTTAACAAGTTCAAAATCTTTTTTACTTGCTCTAATCCAGCTCGTAATTTCTGGAAACTTATAGCCTCTTTCAAGGCATTTATATACAGCATCTCTATCCTTCTTACTATATAAGAAAAACTCACACTGTCTAATTTTCCCCTTAGGTCCACCTAACTCCTTAAAATAATCATACATCCTTACAATCTGCTGCGTCGAATAAGGTGCCCTTGACTGCTGACCATCTCTAAATGTAGTATCAGTAATCCATATCTCATCTGGCATATCATGAGGTACTATTCTATCATTAAACGCAATTTTAGGTACTTCACTATACGGAAATAAATTACGAAATGTATTTGGTGTTTCTGTATCTACCAAATGGTAGAAATGCTCTTCTAACTGAAGAAGGTTTTTATTCTTATTAAATTTAACTACTCTATCGTCCATAGTGTATTCCTCCATTAGTCTATCCTTTAGCAAGGTAAATCGTTGCCATGATTGTATACAATTATACGTGTATATAAATGTATTGTCAATATCTTATTCATATAACTTTATCCACATTTTCCACATAGTTTTACACAATTTATCTTTTTGCACCCAAATAACTGTTTTCTTTTTTTCTCACATCATTTATTTTGTCTTTATTTTATCATTCCAAATTTTAACTAACTTTTTATTAAATGATTGAATTTTAACGCTTCATATTGTATAATTATCTAAACAAAGAAGATTCTCAAAACAATTTCATGAAAGGATTAAAATATATGAAAAACAATAAAGTAGTTGTTGCTCTTGGTAGAAATGCTTTTGGTGCTACTTTCCCAGAACAACAAAATAATATTAAAATTGCTGCAAAAGCTGTAGCTGATTTAGTTGAGGCCGATTATGATGTAGTTATAACTCATAGTAATGGTCCACAGATTGGTATGATTCAAACTGCCATGACAGAGTATAGCCGTCTTGATAACAACCATACCGTTGCGCCAATGTCTGTATGTTCTGCCATGAGTCAAGGTTACATAGGTTATGATCTTCAGAATTCTCTTAGAAGTGAATTGATTAATCGTGGTATTTACAAATCCGTTTCTACTATTATAACTCAAGTTCGTGTAGACCCATTTGATTCAGCATTCCACAATCCATCAAAGATTATTGGTCGATATATGACAAAAGAAGAGGCTGAAAATGAAGAAAAGAAAGGTAATTATGTTACCGAAGAAGATGGTGGATATAGACGTATTATTGCTTCCCCAAAGCCAATAGATATATATGAAATTGATGCAATTAAAGTTTTAGTAAATGCTGGTCAAGTAGTTATTGCTGCTGGTGGAGGTGGTATTCCAGTTCTTGATCAAAAGCCTGCTCTTAAAGGTGCTAGTGCTATTATTGAAAAAGACTATACAGCTGCAAAACTTGCTGATATGATAGGTGCTTCTACTCTATTGATTCTTACTGCAAGTGATAATGTTATACTTAACAAAGGAACAAGTAACGAGGAATCACTTGGTTTACTTACTATTAATGAAGCTACACAGCTTATTGATAGCGGAAAATTAGACCCACTTACTACTCTTCCTAAAATTGAAGCAGCTACAAACTTTGTTGCTGCTGGAGAAGAAAGAATTGCTATCATAACTTCTCTTAACAAATCAAAAGAAGGTATTGCACAAAAAATTGGAACTATAATCAAATAGCATTTATTGCTATTATAACATTAATAAAAGCTTTCCTTGCAAGGAAGGCTTTTATAATAATGTCATTATGACTCATGAACAAATTGCTAAAATATAAAAATAGATTATACTATGCCATAATGCGCTCTCTTGTTTTCTTTATGTTTATCCAAAATAGAATGAACCCTTTGAACTTCATCAAGAATTAATTTATCATCGTTATGTAAGCGTTCTAAGTCCTTTTTTACATAACTCATATCATCTTTAAGCCCTACTACATCTTTTTCAAGATTAGATACTTTACTTGATACATTCCGTAATTCTGTATCAATATTTGAAACCTTTTGATTTATCTCGTATATATCCGATTCCTTTTGCTTTATCTCATCTATATACGATACCTTGCGCTTTATCTCGTCTATATCCGATA
>JAVBRI010000001.1:0-108040 GCA_031548165.1 Lachnospiraceae bacterium | reverse complement strand
TACCCTTTTTACTGTAATTTCCACGGATTTATAATAATTATACACCTTTTTAAACAAAAAAACATCCACTTTTTTAATTTTCTTCATTCACAATGGAACTTAATCTAAAAAAGCGGATTTTAGTTTAAATACTAACCTTTTTCATTTTCTTTTCATTTATTTGATAACTCCCCATTTGGCTAGCCAAATACTATTGTTAGCATTTTCATTTCAAACTATACATAATAACTTATACCAATTTTTAAAACCTTATGTTTTTTGTACATAATGCACAATGAATTGCTATCAAAAACTTATAAACTGTTTTTTTGTTTTTTTAATGTTAAATTTTCGAAATATTTAAACATAAGTTATCCACATTCATTATAACGCATTTACAACAAAAACGACTATTCCACAGAGTTATCCACATTATCCACAGTTTTTCTGTCTTTCCAGTGCGGATTTATCAGTCAAGTGCGAACTTATGTTTTGTTAATGTGTACAAAGTATTACAAAATTTCATATTTTCTCTTGACAAAGCATTTATAGCCAAGCTCCATCCATAGTTATTATTTGACCCGTAAGATACTTAGGACCTTCCGCTATATCACATAATAACTTTGCGGCTTCTTCCACCTGACCGAATCTTCCCATTGGTATTTCATCACATAATGCATTTTTATCTTCTTCAGATAAGAAATTATTCATCTCGGTATCTATCGTTCCAAATGCGATTGCATTTACTTGTATCCCACTTGGTGCAAGTTCTTTTGCTAAAGACTTTGTAAAACTATTTATTCCGCCCTTTGTTGCCGAATATGCTACTTCACACGATGCACCTACATTTCCCCAGACAGAGGATACGTTTATTATCCTTCCCTTTTGTTTATTGACCATGTTTGGCACAAATAATTTGCAAGTATTAAAAATCGATGTAAGATTAGTATTTATTATTTGATTCCATTCATCAAAAGTCATGTCTTGCAGCAATCCTATATGCGATATACCAGCATTATTCACTAATATATCTATATGAATTCCTTCTTTATTTAATTCATTATATATTTTTTCTTCGCAAGCTTGATAATTTCCTATATCAACATTAGGCAGAAGATAACACTTTACTCCCATCTCTAAAATCTGTTCTTTTACTTCGCATAGTAATTTATCATTCTTATAGGAAGTAATTGCTAAATTGTATCCTCTTCTTGCAAATTCTATTGCGCAAGCTTTTCCTATGCCTCTTGAGGCTCCTGTAACTAATACTGTTTTATTCTCCAACCTTTTCCTCCTCACTTCCTCTAAATTCAATTTTTGCATAAGGATTTCCTTCGCCATCTTCAAGTGAAACACCTACAGACTTTCTACCATCGTCAGCAGTATATTTATACACTATAGGATATATTGCATCCTCATATACTGCTGACTTTTTGTATTCAGCCCTTAGAGTTTCCACACAAAATGTATCCCCTAAGTATTCTAATGCAAATCTCACATACCATCCATTGTTTACATGTCCATTTGTATCTATGTGATACTTCCTAACAGTAAAATCTTTTTCTTTAGCACCTTCACCAAAAAAACTTATTTTTCTTCCATAATCTTTCATAGGAATCGCTTCTTCTTTTGGATACTTTTCAATGTCTTCTGGCATGACTCTGATTGGTTTTCCTGTTTCAACATCAATTAATACCCACAATGAATCTGCATTCACACATCTGTATTCATTTGCATCGTTTATAATGAAATTTCTGTAGCCATAAATTCCTTTACTTCCATATGACCACGTACCTATGCTTATATCCTGCGCTAGTTCAGGGTATCTATTTATCTCTATCTGCCATAAATTTAGCACCCATGCCTTTTTTAATTCTTTAAGTTGGTCTACTCCTAGGTCCAACATTTCTGATTGAAAAGTACTACAATCCTGAAAATAGTTAATAATAGCTATTATATCTAGTTTTCCCATCCTATTAATTTCACTATATCTTACTCTGCTGTCAAATGAATACATTAATTTATGCCTTCTTTCTTATTTGTTTGGTTTATTTCTATACTGCACAGGTGTCATGTTGTACTTTTTCTTAAAAAGTCTGTTGAAGTGTTCTACGTTCTCATAACCAACGGTTCTAGCAATATTTTCAACTGTCACACTTGTGTTTTTAAGAAGAGTACATGCCTTTTTCATGCGGATTACCTTGACTATTTCGCCAAAATTTTCTCCTGACTTTTCTTTTATATACTTTGAAACATATTGCTTTGATAAGTGCATATTGTCAGCAAGTGAATCAAGTGTTACTGTAGTATAGTTGTCTTGAATATAGTTTAACATTTCATTAAGGCGTTCATCAAGTCCCTTTTGCTTATTTTTTATAATATCTATTTGATTTGTTGCTGAAACAAGTGCATCTATCGATGATTTTATAATGTCTTCATCAATACCAACGCCGAATTTTCGCACGCCTTCGCACTCTATCCCCACATATGATACCGCTTTTGCAGATGAACCTGTTGATAAGGAATGCTCTTCATAAACAATTAATTCGTATTCAATACCAAAGTATTGTTTTATAACATTACTTACTGCATCAAGTCTTCCATTTCCATTAGCTTTTACGCGTGTAATCTGTCCATTGTGATGTATTGCAACTTCTGCTGCTATTCCATCTACTTGTTTGAAGTGACAATCTATGATTTGGAATATATCATTATTGTTTACATATTTGTCTTCAAAGATATTGTGAATGTCTGAAGGAGATAATTCCTTGTGTTCTCTATCTGAAACACTTTTGACTGTATAGCCTACATCCTCCTTCATACTTTCTGGAATTGATAAACCGTATTTTTCTTTTAATACGTAGCTCACACCACCTTTACCAGATTGGCTATTAATACGAATTACATCTGTTTCATATGTTCTGCCTACATCTAATGGATCAATCGGTAAATAAGGAACCGTCCAATGCTCACAGTTATTGTCCCCACGATATTTCATTCCTTTAGCAATAGCATCTTGATGGGATCCTGAAAATGCTGTAAAAACCAAACCTCCTGCATATGGCTGTCTAGGTGACACTTTCATCCTTGTATACTCTTCGTACTTTTTGCAAATCATAGGCATATCGCTAAAATCTAACTGTGGATTTACGCCATGTGAATACATATTCATTGCAACAGTGATAATATCTACATTTCCTGTACGTTCTCCATTTCCAAATAAAGTTCCTTCAACTCTATCTGCTCCTGCAAGTATTCCAAATTCAGCATCTGACACACCACTGCCTCTATCATTGTGTGGATGTATTGATAAAATAACACTGTCTCTGTAATTAATATTTTTGTGAAAATATTCTACCTGACTTGCAAAAACATGAGGCATAGAATTTTCTACGGTTGTAGGCATATTTATAATTGCTTTATTATCTTTACTTGGTTTCCAAATATCAAGCACTGCATTACACACCTCTATGGCATAATCAACTTCTGTACCAGGAAAGCTTTCTGGGCTATACTGAAACATAAAATTTCCTTCTGTTTCTTTAGCTAATTTTTTAAGTAATTTTGCACCATTCACTGCAATCTTTTTAACTTCTTCCTTTCCTTTTCTAAATACCTGTTCTCTTTGAGCTACAGATGTGGAGTTATAAAGATGTATTACTGCATGCGGCACCCCTCTAAGTGATTCAAAAGTCTTTCTTATAATATGCTCTCTTGCTTGAGTTAAAACTTGAATAGTAACATCATCAGGAATCATCTTTCTTTCAATAAGAGCCCTCATAAACTCATATTCTGTTTCTGAAGCTGCTGGAAACCCCACTTCTATCTCTTTAAATCCTATATCTACAAGTAACTTAAAAAATTCTATTTTTTCTTCAAGGCTCATTGGCTCGATGAGTGCTTGATTACCATCTCTCAAATCGACACTGCACCATATAGGCGGCTTATCGATATAATCCTTCTTTACCCAATCATTTGTAACTACTGGCGGCATAAAATATTGTCTTACATACTTATTATAATTTTTCATTGCCATTCTCCTTTCATATATTAATATAAATCAATATTATTGAATATTGTTAATTTATAATATCATCTATTTTTAAATTTGAAAAGGATTAATATTAATCAGTTTATTTGATATATATTAATATTGACAAAATATTATTACCACAATATAATATAGTCAATACTTTTGTGTAGACTTATGGAGGTTATATGCTTACTTATTCTTTTGATAATAATACCGAAAAACTCAGTTTATATGAATACCTTTATAAATGTATAAAGGATGATATTCTTAGCGGAAAGCTATTACCGCATGATAAACTTCCTTCTAAACGTAATTTTTCGAAGAATCTTAATATTAGTAATATTACTGTAGAAAATGCTTACGCTCAGCTTGTTGCTGAGGGTTATATTTATGCACTTCCTAAAAAGGGATATTATGTATCTGAAATTTCAAATAGTGCAAAAAACATATCTCCATTACCTATGCCAATGAATTCAAGTACCGAACTTTTATCATCGAAATATGAATTTGATTTTAGCAGTAATACTAATTCGCAAAGTTTTCCTTTTAATACTTGGGCAAAATTAATTCGTGAAATTATGTCTTCAAAAAGTTCTGCATTAGTGGAAAAATCGCCCAGTGCTGGTGTCGTTGAGTTACGCCAAGCTATCGCAATGCATTTATATCAATTTCGTGGCATGAATGTTTCTCCCGAACAAGTTATTATTGGTGCTGGTACTGAATATTTATATGGTCTTTTGATACAGTTACTGGGCCGCGATAATGTATTTGGTATTGAAGATCCAGGCTATAAAAAAATTGCTCAGATTTATTTGAGCAATGACGTTGACTGTAGATATATTCCTATAAATAATGATGGAATGGATATTAATTTACTAAAAGATAGCGATGTAGATATTGTCCATATTTCGCCTTCTCATCACTTTCCTACAGGGATTGTTACCCCTATAAGTAAGAGATATGAATTATTGAATTGGGCAATTCAATCTACCGACAGATATATTATTGAAGATGATTATGACTGTGAATTTAGACTTCTCGGAAAACCAATACCTACAATGCAAAGCATAGATACTGTAGGTAAGGTTATTTACATGAATACATTTACGAAAAGTCTTACTTCAACAATTCGAATCAGCTATATGGTTCTTCCGATGCAGCTAATAAATGAATTTAATAATAAGCTTGGGTTCTTTTCAAATACTGTATCGAATTTTGAGCAATATACACTTGCCAAGTTTATTCAAGATGGATATTTTGAAAAACACATAAATAGAATGAGAAATTATTATAAAAACCAACGTAACTTTATTTTAAGGCTTATAACATCTAGTGAAATTGCTGATAAACTCTCTATTAAAGAAGAAAATTCAGGGCTTCACTTTTTGATGTACTTGCAAACTAATATATCTGATGGTGAGCTTATTAAGCTAGCAAATGATAATGGTGTTCGTATTTCATGTTTATCACAATTTTACCATAATAGAGATATAGTAAAACAGCATACTATTATTGTAAACTATTCAGGCTTGCATGCTGATACTTGTGAAGATGCAATTAACAAGCTGCTGGATATATGTAAAAAAACATTATTATAACTTTTTTAGTATTTTGAATCTATAGCTTATCAGTTCCCAATTAGGTCTAAACCACTGCATGATAGTCCAATAACCTGCTCCCATTAGATTAAATTCTTCTATTAAACTAAACTTTGCGTTAAGGCTTCTAACATCTTCTTGTGTTAATCCTGCATTTACTCTTGCTGCTACAAGAGATATTTGTAAAACTTCCAAATCAATTCCTCTGACATAATCATATATTGTTTACCTCTTTTGTAATTTTATACAATAATTATAATGTTTTAGTGTTTTAAAAAGTACTGGTAATATATTTCTTTTTATGTATGTACATTTTGACAAATAATGGAAACTGTTGTATAATAACAAACAATATAATTGGTATTACAATTATGATAATGTTATATATAGCAGGTTCTGTCTGTTAATATAAATAAAAAAATAAGAAACGAGGAAAGAAAATGACAGAAGAAAAGAAAGAATTAACAAAAACTTGCAAACATTGCAAAACAGAAATCCCAAAGGGTGCAAAGGTATGTCCGAACTGTAGAAAGAAACAAGGCTCAAAATTACCTGTAATAATAATTATTCTCGTGATAATTGTAGGTGTAGCAATTAGTCAAGCAAACAATGGACCGAAAAAAGTTGATTCAGATGGCAACACAAATTCTGGTAGCAACACATCACAAGACTTATTCAAAGTCGGTGAAACTGTTGAATTAAAGAATGTGAGAGCTACTCTAGTTTCTGTAACAGAATCTCAAGGAACTGAATATTTGAAACCTGATGATGGAAACGTATATCTTATGTGTGAATTTAATATTGAAAATAATTCAAATGAAGACATAATAGTTAGCTCTATGATATCCTTTGATGCATATTGTGATGATTATAGTGTTAATCAATCACTTGGTGCGGTTGCCACAGCAGGAAAACAACTTGATGGAACTGTAGCCGCTGGTAAAAAAATGAATGGTGTAATTGGTTATGAAGTGTCTAAAGACTGGAATAAAATAGAAATCAACTTCACTCCTGATTATTGGGGAAAAGCAATTAAATTTATAGCTACAAAATAACATATATTAGCATCTCTGTTTTCAGAGATGCTTTATTTTTATATCTTTGACACATCAATATACTTCATTGTATAATTGATTTAACTAACTTAAGAAAGGAGAAAACTTATGGAATTTAATAAAGAATTAGAAGCTTTAAAAAATCGAGTTCTAAAACCTGAAGCTTCGAATGAAGATAAGGCTACATATAGTGAAGCTGTTTTCGAGTCGATAAAACATATTAATGAAAACGGCCAGGAATTCTGGTACGGACGAGAATTACAAAAAGTCTTGGGTTATACCGAATTTAATAAAATGATACCCGTTATAAAAAAAGCAATGTTGGCTTGTGAGAAAAGCGGAAATGAGGTTACAAACCATTTCGCCCATGTGAGCGAGATGGTACAGATAGGAAGTGGAGTCTCAAGAGAATTTGATGGGTATGAGTTATCAAGATACGCTTGCTACTTAATTGTAATGAATGCCGATGCAAGAAAAGAAATAATTGCATTAGGACAAACCTATTTTGCTATTAAAACTATACAGCAAGAACTTATTGACGATTACGGGAACTTAAATGAAAACCAAAAGAGACTTGCTATTCGCAATGAAATGAAAATACATAATAAATCATTAGCTGAAGCAGCACAAATGGCAGGTGTTATTGAACCTCTTGAGTATGCTATTTTCCAAAACAATAGAAGTTTCATCATAAGTCGAGGTACTCTTATTCGTTAGCACTCGATTTTTTAGAGCTTCTAATTCTTCATTAAATTGCATAGATTTAATCCTTTCTTCTAGTTGATTAGGCTTATTATACACTAAAGTCTATTGAGTGTATAAGTATCATAAAAAAGAAGAATTTTGTATTAAATCATGTATTAAATAACTATATAAAAGTAAAATAACCCTCGTGACAAGGGATTTAAGTTAATTATATTTCTTTTTTAACTTTATTTATTATACTAAACATAATGTTTACAATTATGGGTTTTACCTCCTTAGCTTAACTTTTTTTGTATTTTAAATCTATAGCTTATCAGTTCCCAATTAGGTCTAAACCACTGCATGATAGTCCAATAACCTGCTCCCATTAGATTAAATTCTTCTATTAAATTAAACTTTGCGTTAAGGCTTCTTATATCTTCAAACCATACAATATGATCAATGCCATTCTCTACATATGTAAAAAATGGAGATTGTGCTAATTCATCATATTGTATTGCAACATCGTTATCTATTGCAATTTGAACTGCTTCTATATTACCTATTGTTCTTGCAACTGTTACACCTCTTTCAAATGGTAAAGGCCAATCGTATCCATAATTAGGTATTCCAAGATTAAGTTTTTTAGGGTCTATTTCTGTAACTGCATACTCTACAACTTTTCTTACACTATTTATTGGTGCAACAGGCAAAGGTGGACCGAATTTATATCCCCGTATGAGATATAGGTAATATATAATAATTATAAGTATGTTTATTATGTTTGGATTTATCGGTGTCATCATCCCAATGTACATACATCCAGATGTTGAGTTCAGATTATCTATCATATATTTTACAAATCAAGAATTGTCACCCATTTAAAATAATATTGCAACATAGTCATTGAAATATCGATATTGGATATATGCTATTTTCTAAAATAAATAAATTTAGAAAATAGAAATGGTGTTCATAAAAAGCACCACAAATGTTTACATAGTCAATTACAATACTTTATTTTATCTTATGGATCTTAACAAGAAATAAGACACTATGTTATTAAGCACTTACATTACAACTAGCTGGAAGAATTTCTTTCTATTTCCAAATATAAAAAGACATCCAATCTGAATGCTTTTCCTTTATATCATTTTATTTATAATGTAATCTTCATGTTTTTTACATTTAAGTCTCCTTTTAGCTGTATTTTTCATCTGACAATAAATCGAACAATTTACTCTGAAGTACTCTCAGTAAACAAGATTGTAACCAGCACATATCATATAATATTTAAAAATTCCTCTATTTAAATATTTCCAAAAATATATCACGAAATGGTTCATCCAATGTTGCACATACTAACTTACTCCACGTATTTATACTGATATCGTCCGACTCAACACACCATATTTTATAAAGTTGATCTCCATATTTATCTATAGGTATTCCTGTATTACCAACCATATCGTTATACTTTAATTTATAAATTTGGTTTTCATATTGGTTAACTGAAAAGTCAATGTGTTTAAAATGCTGACTGTTTGGATAGTATTTAGCATGTAAATAATTTGACAGAATAAAATCATCATTAATTTTTCTGGATACCAAATTTGTTCAACCTCAATATGATAAAAAGATTCACTATATTCTTTATCTGGTTTTATAATTAAAACAATTTTATGAAGCAACTCAGAATGTATGTGGACAATAATTTCTTTATTATATATTAAGGACTCAATATTTGCAAAGTTTATATTTATTCCACGATATTTTTGTGCATCTATAGTTGCTGTAGATGTTCTGCTATCATATGGCACTCCTAAATTACAATCACATCTCATATAAATATTTGCATTGGGAATCTCATCAATTATAATACGTAAAATATACGGGACCTCATCTAAAGGACTTCCAATTGCAGTATCTAAAAAAATATTATATAAATAATATGTATTCTCAACTCTAAATCCTTGCCTAAAAAAATCTGCATCATCTAATTTTGTTAAAGCATATTTGTTATGTGGTTTTCTTAAATTTTCATGATTTAATATCTCATCAACACTATTAATAGATATCATTTTTTCTTGTGTGAGGCATAAAATCAGTGCATAAATAGCATATTTTAATTTAATATAAAAATAATCCGTAATCTTTTGCTGTTTATCAAGAACACTCCATAATAGAATTCCCTCTAATTCTTTATTTAGTTTCTCAAATTCAGGTTTAACATGCAGAAGTCGAAACCCCACATACCAATTATCATTATCGAAACAATACTGTAATAATTCTTCAAAATTAATATCTTTACAAACAACATATAATTCAATTGCCTTATCTATGATTCCTTCCATAAAGTAAGGTATTTTTTCTAGCTTATGACAAACAAAAGTCCACGGCTGAATGGAATAGTATTTAAGATAGGCATTAGATTGAAAAATTCTAATCACGCCACCATGAGGAGCTTTTTTAATGTTCTCAAATAATAATTAATTTTCCAAAATTCTTCTAATCCAACTAACTCTTCAATAAAATATATTAAGTCTTTCTCTTCTTTCATTATATCTTAAAATCAGTTTCCCTTTTCAAGGGGGAACCTCTTATGGCATCATTGATTGTATCGATGACATTATGTGTTTCATTATAATGAAATTTTTTCTATTATGACTAACTTACATTGTTTAATTTTTGTATTATTATTATTTCTACAAAGAATGCGAATGTAACTTTGAGTTGACCATATATCATTTATATGTGCTCAAGAAACGCTCTGTTTCTCTTGCTATTCGTTGCAACCTTACTATTTTTCCAAATAACATTGTCTATATCAGCTTGCGGCATTGTAATAACATTGCCCAAATAATAGTATTTATCCTTTAATAAAACTAAATCCATATTTGGATTTAGTAGTAAGTATGAATTCGATACGTGGTTTGAACACAAATAGCTTACTTTTTCTTTGCCATATTTTGAATATAAATTATTGATAATTTTTAAGCATACATCATCAGCAAGTAGATATTTATCAGCATGATTTTTTCCGCTTCCTAGAGGTGCAAACTGATAAATCCTCCAATAATCAGGAATTAAATTACCCATATCAAAGAGAAAATTGCCTATATCATTAATCGACTGATAGTTCTTACTAGAAAGCACAGTTCCTACTTTAACTAATATTTTATCATTGCTTTCTTTTATTATTTTAATATTTTCGCTCGTTATTTTGTGCATATCAGCATTTCGTCCCATCGCAATATTATTGTCAGGACTCACTGAATCTAATGGGATACCTATTAAATGTATGTAGTCTTTTATTTCATTTATAAATTTGTTTAATAATAATCCGTTTGTTGATAGATATATACGAAAACCTAATTCATTTGCTACTTTAAGAACATCAACAAAATGTGGATACAACAATGGTTCTCCCCCTGTAATGGATAGTATATTGACTTTTGCTTTACGTAATTTTTCCAACGTTATTATAACTTCGCTAAGGCTACTAGAAGTGACATTTTTAGAAGCATCCCAACAATATTCACAATTCATGTTGCATTTTCCGGTTAACTTTATGTCAATTGTCATCATGTTCGTCTCCATTCATATTGAGTTCCCATAGCGAATCAAATTCATATGAAAACTTCATAAACATTTTACTATTTGCATCATTTATAACAATTAATGGGTTTTGTGGCGTGTTTACTGAATACATATATTGAATAACGGACATCGTCGTATCTATCCTGCATATTTGACACATTACAAGACCGTTAGAAACTTTTATATATTCTAGAGATCCTTTGACGTTCGTAGTGTGGCTTATTCTTGTAATTAAAGCATTTAGTAATTCTGTGACAATTGTGATTTCACTTTTTACGGATTCTATACTCAAAGATTTAATCTGTGAAGTATTAATCAATGCATCGAAGTGCGGATTGTTTTCATCCATCAAAAGTATTCTTACTTTTACTCCTGAGCAAATCAATTTAAACAAAGCATCTTCGAAACCATCACACCTAGTCCAAACATGTAGGGTAAACCCCAATAAATCTATATTCGATCTGGCCATTTCAAGGCGTTCAAGCCAGTCTCGATGTGTTCCAAAGTCACCACTTGTCGGTATAACTCTAACAATGCCACTCTTTTCACTATCAGATAGCAGTGAAATAGATGATCTTAGTTTGATAAGTAGGTTTTCAGTTGGCTCTCCTCCAAGCAATCCCCATATAAAATTGACTAATACTATTGTGATAATTACAAATGAAACATTCGTCATTAACATGTAGATGAATGATTTTATAGTAGTACCTTGATCCCTTATAAAAAACGCAATAATTAACAACAATACACTTATTATCGATAACACAATCATTTGATTTTTTCTATTCATATTTTTTCCTTTCCAAAAGAAATAGTTTTTATTATCATCAGGTATATTTCTTCTCTGATTCTCTTTCTAGAGTCCGTTTCTTCAGCTGTTCGTCCTTTAAAAATCGTTTTATTTTGTATAACATTGTCTGAAACATTCAACACTGCAGCTGCCTTTATATCTGCAACTTGTGAAGCTACAGTAAATGTCCTACCTATATGCCATTTTATGTTATAATTTTCAATAATTTTATCTGTATTTTTACATAATTAAATAAAAACCTCGTTTCTAGATATTTTGATTTTGCAGAAATACAGCTATTCGAAAAACGCCAATGTACATGAACGATTACATCAAGCATCTAGACCATACTCTATCTTCTACTGGCGAAAAGCTATTAGAAGATTCAGGATACATAAGCCATGTCCAAGCCTTAAAAAAGCAAAAGAAGAATATCAAAAATATCAAGGTACATCAACTACTCCTGTGGAGCAATCATATCTTGATACAATTAAAGATTTAGAAAAGACTGTAAAAAAGAAATCTAGGCAATAAGCAAATTTTTCATAAATCTATTATAAGTAACTTATATACTATAATCGTGCAGAAACGAATAATCGAATTTGTTTATCTATTTATCACACTTGTTGATTATTTACTCAATCAGAAATAAGTAGTATATTTATACATTATAAAGATTATAATTGAAGTAATTTATTTATGTAATGCTAGTTCTGGGTAATATTTTAAATATTTTGCATATCCCTGAAGGTCATTATATATAGATGCTTCAGTTATGTTCATTTTATGTAATTCTTCGCGTATTTTCTCCTTCAAGCCTCCTTCAATGATAATGGATTCATGTTCAACAATCTTTTTATTTTTTATAAACTCAAAAAAATAATTATCATCGATGTCTTTTAATGAATATTTATTTTCATTTTTTATTTTTTTAGAACCAAACAGTATAAACGCACCACTTTGAGCAATAATTCTATTTGTGTTTTTAATAGGTTCTACAAACTCACAATGGTTATTTAAATGCTTATATTGAATTGCATTCTTAAAATAGCTTTTTTCAACACGAATGAAATGAAGAAATCGTTTTATTTCTTCTGAATCATCTTTATTGATCTCTAACTTACTCATTCTAGCAAGATTTGACAATATACTAACAGTATCACTATCATAAGTTTTTACATTATCTGGTTTTATTTTAAAAACATGTATTTTGCCATTAACCTCTTCTTTATCTTCTTTACTATTTTCTATTGGCTCAGATATATGTGTTGCAAAATATAAGGCTATCAAAGGATTACTTGTAATATCTAAGAGTCGTGTTGGAATGCCCATATGTTGCATAATACACAATTTTTCAAAAGTTGTTTTACAATTTTTAAATGAATCATGATGCATTGTGGTTACGTCTTTATACATTCTATTCTCATAATTTACAACTGAATCCCTTTTTAAAATATTTCTAAAAATTGAAGGTAAGAGAAGCCATGATTCATCATAGTGCCCTCGGAAATAACAAATTCTTTGAGATTCAATAGCATCTTTATCTTCTTTGCTTTGTTGTGTTGCATCTATAATTTTATCAATTACTTTCGATGTTTCATAGTCCATAACATCACTCCTTTATTTACTTTTTTATAGTTTTTTTTATGCTGTCGCCTTGATTATCAGCCTTCTTTTTTTTTCCACCTATGTAACTTATATTCCCATATAAAACATATGTAATAATTTATCAATACCCATCCTTTAATTAAGTCTTTTGTATAATATTTATATCCGTATAATGATCTACTACTTCAAATAACCACGTTCCCACCTTTTATTACTTGTTATTCGATAATCTGCTCAATTTCGTGTCTTTCAAAAATAGCATTGTTTTCAACATTTCTTTTCGCAAACAATGGACCATTAAAAAGACTAGCTTGACGAACATTTCTATATATATTTTTTTCATGTGGTTCACTTTCACAAAACTTTATAAATCGTTTTTGCTTCTCAATATACATTTCTTCTAACTCATCAAAATCCTTATCCGATGTATCTTGAAATAATTCAATAATAATTTTCTCTTTAAACAACTCTTTGAATCGTTCTGGCACTTCTCTACTCGCAAACAAAATATTAACTAATAATTTTAAATTAAAAAAAGGAACCAATGTAGCAAATAGTGCAATATCTTCAATCACTGCTTCTACATTACCTACTTTCCAAAAATCAAGAAGCACAACTATTTTAGCAGTTGCTTTTATAATAAGCCTAACTGCATTTTGAGGTAACATTTCTGGTTCAACATCATAATATATTATTAAACCATCATCTAAGTCCTCCGATAAGAGACTTCGCGCTATCTCTAGTGTCATTTTATTATCACGTCGTTTTGAATACTCTCTATTTCTAAAACTTGTACCAAAATCAATGATTTTCGCGGTGCTATTTAGCTTGTTAATAAGGATATTATCTGCATGCAAATCACCATGAAAAATCTGTTTTTCCTGTGTGTGTCGTAATCCGCTTATAATATCCATTAATATATGATATCTTTCATTTAAAGTCATATAACCTTCTAGTTTTTCTCTAAGCGTCACATAGCAACTATCGTCCAAAAACTCCATTATGCAATAAAAATAACCATTAATAGTGCCACTTCCATAATATCTAATTAAATTAGGAGTGTATTCTATAGAATTTATTTCTGCCATCTTAGTAATCTCATTTTTACTCTGTTCTTCACTATTTGATTTATCACTTGGTATCCATATTTTTATTGCTACAATTTCATTAGCTATAGTACCTTTCGCTTTCAATATAACAGCATTTGCTCCATTATTTATAATTCCAAGAATTATATAATTATTTATTACAATATCTTTACCACAAATTGAAAGTTTCTTCTCTTCAAACACAATATAGTTTTTTTCTATAAGATCATCCTTCTTACCCATTATTATTTCTCCTATGTATATTTTTAGTATTTATACAAATTACATTTTAACCTATGTACAGTAATTAATTAGAATACTATAGTTCAAGTTTATAAACTTGAGATAATTCTTTATAATATTGATAATTATCTTTGTTAACCAATATCCAATAACTATTATATATTAACTTCTTTTGTTCTATAAACTTATACATTGTTCTTAATCTGTTCATTGCAATATCGCTAATGATGGAATATTCTTTATTGCTAACTTTCAATATATTATTCATTTCAATTCTTTTTTCAGTTAAAACATTAATTATATAATCATTATAGTGTTCTTTATTTATCTTTGTTAAAAAGTTAGTAGGAACACTTTCTGTACTGTTTTCGATGTAACTACAATAATGTACCGCATCAAAAAAAATCTTTACTGCTTTTAATAGGTTATCAAATTTTTTAATTAATATCTTATCATTTATTATATAACCAATAACTAGATTTTGCCCTTTTCTATTGCTTATATATTCTTTAAAATTAGTTGGATAAATGTGAACTATTATTATCTTTTTTTTACATCTTACAATTTTAACGAGATTATCCTGCACTATTTTGTTAGGAATTTCTTTGTATACTACACTCTTCAAATCATTGAAGTCTTGTTTTACTGCCTTATTAGCAAAAAATATAATATCTTGATTATCTTTTACTGTTGAAATAATAAATGGTTCGATATCATTCATACATTTTTCCTTTCTCCTAACTTCGTAATTGCTTCTTTTAATCCCTGCACTTCCCAGCCTTTTAATGCACTTCCAAATATAACTTCATCTGCTATAAGGCAAAGCTTATTGTAATAATTATATGTTCTTCTATAAATCAAATCTATTTGAACTTTATTTCTTAAAAACTGTTCTTCATCCGCGTATATCAAATCACACTTATTAATATAAACAATAACCTTTTTTACTTTTTTTAAGGATTTGCTTTCTTTTACTGCTTTTGCAAACATTTCTGCTCTACATACTTCTAAATTAGTCAATTGCTTATTTGCATCATTATTATATGGATTTGATATAACTATAACTACAATTTTATTTTCACTCTTGGAGAATTTATATTTATTTATTGCATCAACCATTTGGCCAATGTCATCTCCTGGGTTATCATATAGTATTGGAATTATATCTTTTTTTCCATGTGCTACTCTATCAATTTTTAAAACTTCTTGACCTTTTGTAGATGTTGACTCAACTGATAGCTCCGCCTCTGTCATATGCGATTTATTCAGTCGTTTGACTAAAGTCGTCTTTCCTGAATTTTTTTCTCCGAAAAAAATTACATCTATCTTTTTCCTATTAACTATCTTTTTAATTCCAGTTATAATTGTTCCTACCCCTATGACAGAACATAAAATCCATTTAATTATCTTAAACATATTATTTTCAATAATATTTAAAAAATTGTTTATCAATGAATGTGATGTAACTTCAGAACTAGATACAGAATCTTTCCATATTCCAACTTTATTTTCTATTGCGTTTTTTTCAAGGATTATCTCTTCCTTTGTTGCTAAATCTTTATTTTCTATTTCAGCTAACCCCTTTTCTAGTAACATTTTCCTTATCTCTGTATCATCATATATTATCTCTTCACTTATTATATATCCTGTTCCAGCATTTACCTTTAAAAACAAGTTATGCAAATCTATTGTTTCTTCATATATTTTTTGCTTATAAAAAACATTTCCAATAATTACATTCTCATCATCTGTATTAAAACTAATATAATAATCTCCCAACTTTGGATAACCTTTTGTTGCTAATCGAATTAATACATCTCCGTAAAATAGTATAATAAAATATATACTTACTATTAGAATTAATGATACACTTATTAATATTGGCTTTACATATTCTTTCATACTTACCTCCTCTTATGTAATAGCTAAACACGTCACTTATATCCCAGATAATATACAAATATTGTGTTTATTTCTTTTTTTGCTCAATCAATTCATCTATAACCGTTTTATAGTCTTGGTAAAAATAACATGCTTTATTATCCTTTACATACATACTAAAAATACTTTTAGCTCCTAATAATATTATTACTGATGATATCATTGCTCCAAATATACATATAAACAAAAGTGTGATTTTATCTCCTAAAGAAGCAACTGTTATCGCTTCATTAGTTACAAAATTATCAAATAATTTTGTAACTAAAAAAGTTAGTAAAGTAGCACAAACAATTTTACTTAATCCACTTATTCCCTCCGAATCCTCAATTAACACCTTTAAATACCTGCTAAACTCATGCAATGACTCAACACTATATACTTCGTATTTTTTAACTATGTGATTTCTCCATGCTTCATATGATTCAAATTTAATCTTTTTACTAACAGACTTCCATTGATTTTTAGTCATACTTTCTCCAACTACATAATTATAAATGCTTAATTCTTTAATATGATCAAAATCAAATGTTTCCTTACCAAGTTTATACATACACTTTTTTCTATCTTTTCTTTTCACTCTCATGTCTCCTTGTCACTTAAGAATTATAACTTTACTTGTTCCAACAACTCATCAATTGTAACTATAAAAACTGATTTCTATTTGTTTGCATTTCTAAAACTAATTATAAAAACAACGAAAACCAAATACTGATATAGTATTTTTTTACTAAAATCCTCCTTATCTCAATCTCCTACTGTAACATCAATACAAACTATATGGGTAATTTCTTTTTCAGAATATGCTCCAGTCATAATTTTTATTGAACTTTTTTATATTATCAACGTCAAACACATGACTAAAGATAATATTTTCTTACTAGTTTTTTTGTATATCTGTTTATAACATAATGCAACATCCAAATCAATACTTTTCCCAAAAATTTTCCCCAACGGTGCGATTCAGACCCCCAACGTCCGAAAAACAGCTTTTATTGTCAGGTTTTGCCACTTAACGTTTGTTTTATATAGTTTAAAACTAAAAAATAGCAACTTTTTTGGTACCTCAAAGTCACGACTTTAGTGAGATATCGAAAATTCGAACCACGTACATCTTATTTAAAATTTGTTGTCTTTTATCGTTAAAGCATATAACCCTCGTACCGAGGAATTTAAAATTAATCATATTTATTTTTTAATCGTATTTCTCATACTAGACACTATAACTCTTATATCTTCGGCAATGAACAACGGTAAATAAACCATAACAAGCATTGCCAGATACATATAATTTCCTAAAGAAATTTCTGTTAGGTTATAAAAACACATATGTGTAGTCTCTTAAAGGTATATATAACATCTTTTGAAAACACTGTCCCAATTGATAAACACTAGAAAAACTTCTATTCTGGATAAACACAAAAATAGACTGAAAAACTACTGCTTTTAGAATCAAGAGCATCTTTTTAGAACTTCATACACAAAAATAGAATAAAAATCTTCAAAAAAATGCCTCTTCCTGGCTTTTCATGCTCATGGAGAGTATCTTACTTATTTATTACTACTATTTACTTTAAATTCCTTACTTAATTACTTATTCACAAAATCCAAAACAGACCTACTTTCGTAGATCTCTGCATTTATGCCATCGGAAAAATTGTATTTGAATTATTTGCCAGGTAATTACTTATGTACTTATTTAGTCCAGCTGCATTCAGAATGTTACCTATTGCGCCTAACGCTTTTTCAAATATGCTCCTGATGTTTTTCTTTAGAGCTGTAGCTCTATTATTATACTGAGTTATAAGTATTGCTGCATCATCAATAGATACATTATCATAATCTATGTTTCCTCTTCGACACAACATCTTAATATATGTCACATCACTATCAAATCTATCTGGTTTCTGTTTGTGTTCCATGCCATGCCGGCTAGATAGATATACATATGGTCTTGATAAATCCTTTTCCCTTATTGACAATATATCTTTTTCTGTATATACAGAATCATTATATGAACTTACCCACTTTTCTATTTCCTTAAAATACTTTTTTATCATACGCATAGACACATGGAGCTTGTCTTTATATACTTTAAATTCATTAGCTGGTACGTAAAATGTCTTACTATATGTTTTTCTATAAAATTTCTTTCTACGTGCCTTATCATTAATAGTCTTAACTATTATTGCTAATATTAGCTTTTTAGCGTACACTCTTTTACTATAAAAATCCATGTCACTAAATATTTCCATATTCAAATTTAGATAATCTCTATAATCTGGAAGAGGTTCGTCATCTTCACCTGAAGTAAGAAAGCAATTATCTAATAAGGTTATATCTATGTCATCTTTGTATTCTTTCTCGCAAAAGATGTAACCTTTTTCTTTAAGGGATTTTAGTAAATTATAAAACTGTGAATTACAAATAGACAATTCCTTTGCGTATGCTCGGTAGTATACCCCTCGCACTGTTCCAGAATCGTCTGCATTCTTTGAAAGCCATAAGATCATATTAAGTTCATCACTTGTTAGACTTACATCGTCATATATGCGATGTATTAATCTATATTTCATCTTATTCATCTATTTTCCGTTAACTCTCTTTTTCATTATTTTCATTTAAGCACAAACTAATTAAAGTCTGTACAATTTGTTTTTTCTCTTCTGGTAACTCTCTATACAGCTTTGCCACCTTGATCTCTTCTTCACTAAGTTCCGAAACCAAGGCTTCTAGAGAACAATTCATATATGTAGATATCTTTAATAATAAATTCAAGGTAACTACTTTTAGATTATAATTTACTGCTCTTGATATTGTTGTCCTTGAAACATCTATTGTCATTGCAAATTCATTCATGGTCATTTCAGATGAATAGAACACATCTGAAATGTTGTTTTGTATAAGTTCTAATCTCTTTTCAATATCCTCTTCATCTGCAATATTGTTTAATTGGTTGTTTAAAAAAGCTGCCGAATGAAGCTTTTGATGCTTATCACTATACATTTTCCACCACCTTAAACCTCCTCAAATGTACACTTAAATACTATTAAGCTTATTCACTTTAAAACTTTTAGCATTCTTAGATAGCTCTATGCTTGTCTTACTGTCAATAGCACCTAATTTTCTTGCCATATCTATCATCCCTACAACAAACTCATAGTGATTTATTGTAGTCATTTTGTTTTTACATTCACTAAATCTGTTCATTTCTGATTCTATTATATTTACTGTTTGTTCTGTATGTATTTCCATTATTCAATCCTCCTTCAATATATTTAACTTATTGAAATTTAAATCTTATTTCTACCACCATTGTCCATTTTCATACTTAACACATAAGAATCCTAAATCATCGTTCCATGCTTCTACAATATTTCCATGTGGCCACTCCTCGTATGCTTTTTGGTGTCTTTCAAACACCAACTCAGCAATCTCTCTTATTTTTTTCATTTACCACTTTCATAGATTAATCACCTCCATTTAATTTTAAAACTCGACATAGATTATTGCCTGTCCTAAAACAACTGTGTTCACAGGCTATGATCTGATTAATATTTTAAACCAATCAAAGTGTTCCTTTTTCTTTCAATTCTTCATTATATGCTTTTATGATATATTCTGCATTCCGCATATACACTTCTGTTACATCTTTAAACATTTTCTCCTTTGCTTTCTTTCTCCCTTCTGGACTTTTATCAAGATGACCTGTCAAAAACTTAATCTTACAATTTCCGCTTATAAAAGTAACACTATTTTCTGCTCTCTCTACTTCCTGCACTATATCACCCTCTCCCTTTTTACTAAATATCTTTGTACACCTTATGTATCATGGTTTGTACCATATTACACCTTCTTCTACTATCTTTTACTTACCTTTTCTCTTTTCTTGATTTTACCCCATCTATCTTCAAATTCATTCCAACTATAATTCCTCTTATCTCTCTTCTATCTTCTTCAGACAAACTCTCTAACAATTCTATTAACTCTTTGGTATCTTGCTTTAATAAATTAGATTGTTCTGTTGTCATATTTTACACCTCCCTTTTATGACTCTGTACTATTATATTATTACAAAGTCATATTTTAGTCAATACATTTTTGTTTTTTTATTGCATTGTAATATTATCTATGTTATATTTGATTAGAGAGGTGGTGAAAAATTGAATAACCTAGATACTAAAATTGGTGAACGAATAAAGAAAATTAGAGAACATTTCGGATTTAATCAAACAGAATTAGGCGAAATCATTGGAATCAGTCAATCTGCTATCGGTTTATATGAAAATGGGAAACGTGCGATCCAAGAACCAGTAAAAAAATCAATATGCAGGGAACTTAACATTGACTACCTTTGGCTCACAGAAGGTATTGGTGATATGCTTGCAAATTTGCCTGACACCATATTTGAAGAACTTTGTATTGAATACGATTTAGATGACTTAGATACATGCATTATTAAAGAATACCTAAAGTTGGACTCAGAACAAAGGCTTATCATTAAAACATATTTAAACAATGTATTTTGCAAAAAAAAATAAGGAATCTTTTGAGACTCCTTATTTTTTTACATATATATGTTGTATAAGCTTCTGAGCCTTTATTAAATCTTCCCTTTCCATCTCAGCTAGCATAAATACAACCACCTTAAAAATTGTAAACTCTTCATCTTTCATAGATTCTATCCCATTTGTAATTAATTCTATTATTTGTCTTTTGTAATCCATAACAATCCCTCACTTCATAATCTCTTTAATCTACTTCTTAAGAAGCTCTTTATAGGCTCTTAATCTTATAATCATTTTTTTCAACTCTTCATTTTCGCTTTGCTTGTTTTTAAATATGACTTTTATCATAATCAACCAATACCTCTCTTTCACTTTACTTACTTGCAAGAATTATAACACTTTTTTATCTGCTTGTCTCGATTTATATAAAAATGTCCACAATTATGGACATTTTTTCCAATGTGTTCAATTCATTGATAAAATATGCTATAATTATAACTTCACTTATATTCCGACTCAAACAGCTCTGTTATTTTTACATTTAAAGCTTTTGCTATCTTTTCTAGCTGTATAATTGTAACATCAGTCTTTCCATTCTCTATATTATTTATTGTACTCTTACTTATCCCTGTCTTTTTTGCTAACATTCTAAGACTCATCCTCTTTTCGTTTCGGTTTTGCCATATTCTTACATGCATTCTTATATCCTCAATTATAAGAATACAAAAAACCGACTTTTTTTTCCACTAAAACAGCACCAAAATTAACCAAATAAGGTAACCACCTTTTTTAGTTGATTCTTCAAAGAAATTCTTAACCTCTATCTCTTTTTAACCGTTTTACCATTATAGCTCCATGTTGAAGATACTATTACACGTCTAAACCTTGGTGCTAGTTCCTTTGCCAAATCTTCTTTTGTTATTATTGGCACATCTACACGTACAGTTTTTGAATATTCTCCTCTCCATGCTGTTACTACTGCTACACTGGTCTTTGCATACATATTTTCAGGAATTAGAAAACTATGTTCTATACTATCCGCAATTAATGGAGTCCTCACATACTCTCTTCCGCTTTGAATGTTATAGGCAAGTGAATAACCTTCTTTACTTGCCATTAATTCTATGTCCTTATCAAATCTTACCTCTACAGTATCTACATATCCTGTTGTTTCTATATGCAATACCGCTTTTTGACCAGGAATGAAGTTATCTGTTTCTGTCATTAAATTGTCTGCTACAACCTTTACAGTAAAGTTATATGGTGTATGTATCTGTAGCTCTGTTACATTGCCGGCAAAGTCTGTCGCTACAAGTGTCCAAAATTCAAGGTATGTTTTCCTTGTATCATAGTAAATTATATTATTATTTTTATATAAAAAACCATCTGATTCTTCCACGTTATTTCCTAAACTATCATATAATTCAAACTTTCTTATTCCTGACATTTCATCGATGGCTTGATGATTTATTTTTCCATCTTCAATTAAACTCTCACCTTTAATCTCTGGTGGTGTCTTATCTATTTTTACTACATATTTTCTTTCGGATACATTACCAACATTATCATATGCTTTAATTGTATATACCTCATTTGTTTCATCTTTGATTGTATATGATAAATCTCCTGAAGCTGTAGCTTTTAATCTATCTGAACCATCATATATTTCAATTACCTTTACTCCGCTTAAGCTATCTGTAGCACTTGCCGAGATTGTTACATCTACATTTGACCATCCTGAACTGCTTATGCTGGTAGTTAGTTTAGGCGCTGATTTATCTACATAGGCAGTAACATTTTTGCTACTTTTATTTCCGGCATTATCCTCTACTATTGCAGTATATGTAACTATTCCCTCTGATGTCTGTGGATATTGTGCAGTTACTGTACCATAAGAAACCATTTCATTTCCTATATTGATAGTGACACATTTTATTCCTGATCCATTATCAGTTCCTGAAGCTGTCACTATTGCATTTTGATTGGTCCAGCTGGCCGGATTAACATCTGCAGTAATTGTAGGAGCTGTTTCATCTGACCACTTAGCATATAGTGTTATGGTTGCTCCGTTTGTGGCTGTTAGGTTTGATACTGACTGACTGTTGCTGTAGCTTGTCCCGCTTCCATCTGCTTTTGTGTTCCAGCCTTTGAATGTATAACCGGTTCGTGTGTAGCCATTGGCTGTCAATGTTTTAGCTGTTCCATAGGTGTGTGATGAGTTCGCTGTGCTTCCTCCGGTATTTCCATTTCCGTTATAGACTATGGTATATGTATTTACTGTCCATTGAGCATATAGGGTTATTGTTTCTCCATTTGTTGCTGTTAGGTTTGATACTGACTGACTATTGCTGTAACTTGTTCCACTTCCATCGGCTTTTGTATTCCAACCCTTAAATGTATAACCTATTCGTGTATATCCATTAGCTGTTAATGTTTTAGCCGTTCCATAGGTATGCGATGAGCTTGCTGTACTTCCACCTGTACTTCCATTACCATTATATGCTACTGTATATGCATTTACTGTCCATTGAGCATACAGTGTTATTGTTCCTCCATTAGCTGTTGTTAGGTTTGATACTGACTGACTATTGCTGTAACTCGTTCCACTTCCATCGGCTTTTGTATTCCAACCTTTAAATGTATATCCTGTTCGTGTAAATCCGTTTGTTGTCAATACTTTGGCTGTTCCATACGTGTGTGATGAACTCGCTGTGCTTCCTCCAGTACTCCCATTTCCGTTATATGCTACTGTGTATGTATTTACTGACCATTGTGCATAAAGCGTTACTGTTGCTCCATTTGTTGATGTTAGGTTTGATACTGACTGACTATTGCTATAACTAGTTCCGCTTCCATCAGCTTTCGTATTCCAGCCTGTAAATGTATAACCTGTTCGAGTAAACTCATTTGCTGTTAATGTTTTAGCTACTCCATAGGTATGTGATGAACTTGCTGTACTTCCTCCAGTATTTCCATTACCACTATAGGCTACTATGTATGTATTTACTGTCCATTGAGCATAAAGTGTTATGGTTGCTCCACTGGTTGTTGTAAGGTTTGATACTGACTGACTGTTACTATAACTTGTTCCACTTCCGTCTGCTTTTGTATTCCAACCTTTGAATGTATAGCCGGTTCGAGTGTAGCCATTGGCTGTTAATGTTTTGGCTGTTCCATAGGTGTGTGATGAGTTGGCTGTGCTTCCTCCAGAGTACCCATTTCCATTGTAAGCTATGTTATATGTATTTGCTGCCCATTGTGCTGTTATTGTAATGTTCCCACTACTAGCAGCATAGCAGCCACACTCGAACCTCCAGTATGATGAATCTTTTATTGCCGTAGTATTTGAACTCCATCCATTAAACGTATAACCTATTCTGGTTGGTTCCGTGATATAAACATATGGAGTTACTCCTATGCAATCTGTATGTTGTTTAAATGTTCCAATGATAGGTGTCTGGCTATCACTATAACCTATAATAGTATGTGCAACATAATATTTATCAAGTACTGTTTTTCCAACTGCAAGTCCTGGAAATGAATGACCCACGGTATATCCAACTCCAGTTCTATCTACATATGTTATCCAATCCACTCTACTTCCTGTACCACCATTTAAACTAATTGTAATAGTTCTTGAAAAGTCTTCTTCATCTACTGCTGCACTTACTTTATAAGAATTACTTAAAAAAATACATACAATAAATACTACCATAGTTACTATTTGCGTTTTTCTTTTCTTTAACATTTGATTTTTCCTCCTTTTTTTTACTTTATCTCTATATAATAGATATTAAAGTTAAAATAGGTGGTGCACTTTTAATACTTTCTATACATAACAAAATCCCTCGTGACGAGGGATTTTTACAATACTCCTATTTAATTTTGTAAAACAGAAAATGAATTTCTCCTTCATTATACTTTCCAACAAATTGAGTCCATCCATCATATTTATCATGCTCATTATAGATTATTCCATATTTACCAAGAAGCTCATCTTGTAAGTCAAATAATCCCATTATTTCTTCCCATGTAGCATAATATCCTTCGTATGTTGTATAATTTCCATTTCCATTTGTATATTTTCTAGTTGTTATCTCTTTTAATTTATATGGACACTTTCCTCCATCTGTTTTATCCTTATTCAAATCAATTAATGCATCTCCTACAACTATGTCTCCATCTTTGAAATTAAGAGTTGTTGTTTCAGCTTCAGTTGCTTTTGGTGTTTCACTTTGTGGCTGTTGTTGTTTTTCTGTTTCAGTCTGTTTTGGTGTTTCAACAATAGTTACTGTTGTTACATCTTCCTTTTTAACAGTTGTTTCTTCTTGAGTTGTCGTTTCCTGAATTGTTGTTGTATTCTCTGTGGTTGTTTCTTCTTGTTTAAATGTTGTTGTTTCTTCTGTACTTGAATCAACTTTTGTTATTTCCTTTGTTGTTATTGTTGTAGTCTCATCATTTTTTGATTTTCCTTGACTTGTAACAACCACCGATATCATCAATATAGCTATTGCAAGTATTCCACTCGCTGCTATTATCACACTTTTCTTATTCTGTCTAAAAAGTTCATTTAACTTATCCATATCTCATTCCTCCTTATGTTTCATATATTTATATTATAATACTTTTTTACCCTATATCAACTTTTATTTGAATTGTATTTTACGATGCATTTATATATGTATTATAATATATTTTATGGATATTGTCAACATTTCTGTATAAAGTTTTGCTTCGTTTTTAACTTTATCCCTATATAATAGATATATAAATAAAAATAGGTGGTGCGTTTTTGATACATTTTTTTATAACAAAAACCCCTCATCATGAGGGATTTTTAAGCATTCATATTAAATTTTACCATTTAATACCCTTAAAAAGATACTAAATCACTACTTTCGCTCATTCTTATCCAATTTTTCTTTTTGTGCTGTTTGATATTCTCCTAATATACTATCTATATGAACCTCAAACTTAATTCCATCTGATACCTTTACTCTATGTAATGGTATTTTAATTACTTGGAATAAGTTGTTTTTAAATTTATCAATTTTCTGTTGTTTATAGCTCTCATGAGATTCACCATCTAACTCTATTCCACATAATATATTAAGTTTACTGTCACATATAAGAAAATCCACATGTCTTGACCTGATACGTAATCTATATTTTATACTCCATCCATAAGTTACATCTATAAAATCTTCTAGCCTTACCTTTGGGCATATCAACATATTATATTTATCACATTTAAACTTTAGTTTCATGTAAAATGCATATTCTGAACCCGTAAGTAATTTTATCTTCTTATATGGATATTTTTCTATACTATCATCTTTAGTTTCTTGACCCTTACTTTCCTTTACCTTGCTAGATTCCCCACACTTCTTTATCTTAATTGCTATATAAATTACTACTGCTAAAATTAATACTTCCATTAGAATCATTGCTTCCATTTACTCTTCTCCTTTTACTCAACTAGGTTTTCCATAAATCATAATAACATTAACTATATTTCTTACATAAAATGTCATATGTATTATTTATCTTCTTTGCCATTTCTGACGCCCCACCCATATTATCTGGATGATATAGCTGCATAAGCTTCTTATACCTCTTTGAAAGACTTTCGATGTCATTACAGCCTTCAAACAATGTAGTATCTAGATTCTCATCTTGTTTTCTATTCGTACTTTCTTGATGTTTCCTTTGTTCTTTATCTCGTTGTTCTTTATGCACTTCAGCTTCTCTTATTAAAGATTTCATATCTTCTACGCTATTTTCAACATTTTTATATCTTTTATTTAACTCACTAACATCGTTACTTATTGAAGATACTAAGTAAGAACTCCCTTTAGTCATGTATGGCGCTGCTATCTCAAGTATTTTTCTATACCCTGTATTAAACTCACTTAAAAATTCGTTTAACTTATCAATTGCCATTTCATTAAACTCTAATTCTCTTATTTTTTCCCCTATACTTTCAACTTCCTTGTATTTACTATCTAACTTGTTTATAATATCAGATATAATACTAAGTCCCCTAGCTTTAATAATATCTTCTTCAGTATAATCTCCTGAAATAACATTATCTGCAGTTTTTATATGTACGTATGTAGTTGTTTTACTTGAGTCTCTAGAATAGTCATCTCTTTTTAACATGTATAGGACCCCTTCTAGTATTAACAAAACAATTATACCGATTACTATCCGTATAATCCATAACTCAACTGGTCTCTCACTTAGATCTTCACTCATATGAAAAAATTTATCTATTAACTCAAGAATAATATATGTTAATAGAATACTCATACCTGCTTGTAAAACAAAACCTAGATACTTAACCATTAACAATGTAACAAATACTATTGCCGAAAAAATCGCAATAAGAGTACTTAACTGCCATGATAAATCAAAAAAGCTATATACTGCCTTACCTACAAGTATTCCTATGACTATCATCTCAATTCCTATTACACCAATGCCTGTATCATTTGTATCTTTCATAACTTGTCCTCCATATTTTTTTACAAAACTTTTTATATTAGTTATCAATATACCATTATTTTACATTTTTTTCAACTAAAAAATCCCTCGTGACGAGGGATTTTATACTCCATACTTTTATCTATGTTTTTTCATTCTAGTTTCTCTTATATTTTCCATGCTTTCCACATAAAGCTTGGATGCCTCCTCCAATTTTTTGTAGTCACAATGAAATTTTAATACTCTATTTGTTTTTACTTGTTTATTATATATCTGCTTTGCCTTTTCCTCAATATCTTTTTCTATTTTTTTACAAAATAAATACTCCTTTTTAAGCAAGGCTAGTTGCTTAAATTCCTTCTCACTCAACCCATCTTGCTTGTTCATATCAATATATTTATATGTGCCTTCTGCTACTGGAAACATCTTTTTTATCTCTAATACTGATAATAGACGGTTTTTATACTTATAATAATCGTTTTTTGAAACACCTCTTTCTGTCAATATTTTCAAATTACTTACATCAGTTAGCACATCCTCTTCCCCTATCTTTGTTTTTTCAATATTTACTAGTTCATAAATCAAATAATAAGTTAATGAAGTCTTATCCCATTTTTTATGCTTTTGCTTAGCCGATGTTAGAGGTATCACATACTTCTTATCCTCATTATTAACTAAAACACCTAAATGTGGCTTTTTATCATAATTGCTATTTTCTGAAAAAAACACTTCCGAATCAGCTTTATGCAGTTCTCTCAAATAATCAACTGAAATGTATACAAAGTCAAAGTTACTAAACTTCATCTTTTGTCACCCCCCTAAACAAAAAAAATATGAGAAGCATAAAAAGCTTCTCATATTTTTCTAATCGTTATCGTTTCCCCTTTCAACGACCTTGGTAGAGAGACACCACTCATATCTTTTCTCATTTCAACGACTTTGGCTGAGAAACTCCACACTTTTCTTTTCTCACTTCAACGCCTTCGGTAGAGAAACACCATCTTTATGTATTTATTATATGCAATTTCTCTAAAAAAGTCAATGATTTTTCAAAAATATTTTTGCATATTATATCCATTATATTTTACTTTTTGAAGCTTAAATATTCAAGTTCGAGCACTATATTATCTATTAACTTATTTGATATTTTACAGATAAAATCAATATCTTCTTTTGACTTATAATTTCCATCAAGATTAATCTTTGACATTAAAACCGACATATCTCTCAGTATTTCTGATGCATTTGATTTTACTTGATAATTTTCGTTTGTTTCTTCACTTCTTTTATTTTTAATGGTATCTTTTTTAATTACTATTTCATCCTTATTATTATCCTTATTGAGTGAATCATCAACACCTATACTTTGTGCAACTTCCATATCTTCTTTAGACATAATAGGAAAATCTTCAGTTGATTTATTCGCAACATCTTTTTCTATTTTTTCATAAACAGGACTTGCTTGATTATCAATAGTTTTCACTACTGTTCCACCCCTTTCAGTCAATACACTTGTTTCTTTATTAACATGAGCTGGCTCTTTATTTTGTTTTAATTCATTCTTATCATTTATATACTCAAGATAGTCCTTATAATTTCTTATACCTGACCTATATGCTGCTATCACATCTCTTTCAAAGTATACTGTTATCTTTTCATTACTTGGATTACATTCTTCCATTAAATTAAATATTTCATGTTGCTTCTCTTCTGACATTGGAGCAAGTTGATATAGCCCATCTTTAGCTGCATCGTTTTCTCTAACAAGTTGCCAAAACTCAGGTATTATTTTTGTAAATGCCTTGTACTTTTCTGCTTGTTTTGGCGATATACCTAGACGTTTTCCTATTTCATCTGCTCTGCTTCCTTTATATCCAATTCTATCCAGATACTTATTCCATTTTATATATCTTGATACTAAATCTAGTGGATCATAATTGCGTCTCGTATTAGCTGTAAGTATTGCATGGTAGACGTCATCTTCTGTAGCATAGTCCTCAATTATGCATGGAAACTCATCTTTTCCGAGTTTCCTACCTGCTTTACGGCTCCTATGACCAGAGACAATATAATACTTATCTTTTTCATCTATACCAAATCTAGTAACTGTTAGAGGATATCTAAAACCTTCTGTTTTTATATGCTCTTCAATATCCGTAGTGTATGTTAAGTCCTCATCATTTAAAGGATGGTCTAATAGATTTTCATCCTTTATCCAAACCACCTTCTTTTCATTTGCTTTTTCAAAGCTTTTTGCTGATATATCCTTCACTACATTTGTAAGTTTACTTAAATCTTTTGCCATTGTCTTATTCTCCTATTCTTTGTCTATTTTCATTACACTTCGTCTTAAATTCTTTTTTTGATTTCAACAACAAGATTCTCAAATGCCTCTCTACTCTTTCCTTTACTTTTTAAATAACTAATAGGACGTCCTTCCAAGATTGTATCTTCAATTTGTGCTGAAAAAGGAATCTGTACTTCATTAATAAACATACTTCCGAAATTCTCTAAAGCTTTTCTTATATTGTCATTTCTATTTCTATACCTAGATATATAAATTCCTATGATACGTAGATTTTCATTTATCTCTCGTGCATCATTTATTATTTCCATCAAGTCACCATAACCAGTAACACTAAAGATGTCTGGACTAAATGGAACAATTACGTTATTTGCTATTTGCGAAAAGCATATTTGATTTATTATTTCATTTGATGGAGGCATATCTATCAGAATATATGTATAGCCTTGTTCTTCTACAAATTCTTCCAGTTCATTCTTAATATCTACTTTTAATGATTTCAACTTATTTTCATTTTGAAACTTTACATCTGCTGGTAGGACATCGATATTGTAATAGTGTTCTTTTTTCTGCCTCAGTCCTACAAAATAAGCCTTTTTTACAATCTCTTGAATTTTTGCTTTTTTACAAAATACATCATACAATGTTTTACTTTTACCATCCTCATATTCAGATTGATTGGATTGAAGAAAAGTATCTGTACTATTTCGTTGTTTATCTAGGTCAATAACCAATACCTTTTCACCTGAATTTGCCAAAACGCCTGCAATATTTATTAGTCCAGTTGTTTTTCCGCATCCACCTTTACCATTGAAAAATGCTATACTTGGTATCCTCATGTTTTTCTCCTCTTCATTTTCCCTCGGCACGAGGGGTTTTATATAGTAGTAGTTATATTATCTTAAAATAAGCTAAAATCTTCTGTTGTCTTTTTATGATTGTCTCGATATTCTTTTAATGCAGCCGCTATTAATTTTGTCCGAGTCGTAAATCCATATTCTTTATGCTTTTCTAATATTTCAATAAATTCTCTATCTGGAACATTTTCATATTTTAAAAGCCAAGACACCGTTATATTTCTATTATCCATATACCTATCCTCCTTCATTTTTTATATAATAAAAAACAGAAAATAAAAGTTAATTTAAATAAACTTTTACTCTCTGTTTTTTGAATCATTCCCTCGACACGAGGGATTTAAATTGAATCAGTACTCTTTATTGTTTCTTTTAAGTTATTTATTCTTTCTTCAGTATTACGTGTCCTTTTTTCATCAATTTCTATCTCATCTAGTACTACTCTTGCAACTTCTCTTTTTTTATTCAATACCTCTTTTCTTAGCCGTTGCAAATCTTCTTGACATATCATTTCTTCTACACTATAACCTAATAACTCTGACATATTGCAAGTATCTATTAATGACCATTTGTCGAAAGATGTACGATTAGTACATGTTGGTTGTAACTGTTGTAACTTAAGCTCTGATACACCAAGCTTCTCTGCTAACCTCTTTTTACTTACTGGTTTGCCAGTTTTTGAAATAAATCCTTTTCTACCGTTAAAAGAATGAAATATCTCATCTTTGGCTCTTACATCATTATTTTTCATTGCCATAATTACATTTCCTCCTGAAGTAAAAGCACATCTTCCACACTTATATTTAAAACTATAGATATTTTTAATGCTGTTATAAAGCGTAAAGCTTTAATATCATTCGCAGATACTTCTAGCTTTGCCAAAGTCGTTACTGATATATCAATAATCTTTGCAAACTCTGTTTGTGTTAAGCCTGTTAATTCTCTTAGGTTTGTTAATCTTGTCATATATCTTCTCCTTTGCTTAACTATCTACTATATATTTATATAGTAATTTAATAATATATTTTTGTCAATACTAAATTTAGTTTGGTACAAAAAAAAGAACTTCTCTAGCTTATGAGAAGCTCCTTTACTAATTATTTCTTTAAAAAGTTTTTCAATCTATCAAATGGAATCACAGTGCTTTTATCTACATCTTCTTTATTCATTTCTTCCTTATCTTCTTCATACATTATTCCAGCTGCTTTATCTGCACGTGTAAGAACATCTTCCAGCACTTTTGTTTCTTTTTTTGATATTTCAAATGTACCTTTTCCTATATCAATTTTTTCTCCTAACCATATCATTTCTGTTATACCCTTTTCCTGTGCTGTTACAAGGGTTTGTAAAGATACTAAAAATTTATCTTCTAAAATGCCATATAACTTTTCGTCTCTAAGAGAATAAAACCTATTTCGTCTTACACTTATAATTATACTGTCTAAAAGCTCTTTATTAATAAGTGCTGCTAGTTGAACCAAAGTACCTGCCGAACGAATATCTTCTGAACTTGGTGTCAAATCTCCTGATAGATGATTGTGTACCAGGATAAACTTTCTACACTTACTTACACACATATATTCTGCAAGTTTTGAGTTGTCCAACACAAAACATTGATGAGCACTACCTCTTGATATCATTTTAACTTCAACTGGCTTATCATTTTCATCAACACCCAGAAGAAGCAGCATTTCATGGTCTACATCATCCATTATAGTAAACTTTAGTAATGATGCTGCAGCTGCTGCTGTTTCGATTGGATGCAGAGCAACTAGTTTACTTATCTTGTTATTATCGTAATCTTCAATATAAATTAAGCCTTCCTTTTGATCCTCTGGATACGTATAACCCTGTCCTACAAACATAACTTTCCCTCCTATTCTGAGATGTATTTACATTTCAATTTTTCTACATTCTCATACTTTGTTCCGTCTTCTATCAAATCAATCATTGTACATCTGATAAAAATCGTATCACATATATTTAGATCTGTAAAGTTTGCATATGAAAAATCGCAATCTACAAAAACTATATCACATAAATTAATTGTACGAAAATCAAATGCCTTAAAATTCTCACCTTTTATACATATATTTTTTTGCTTTTTTAATTGTTTATTAAACTCTTTTAAAAAAGATGGATTTATACATAATTCTTTTTCTCTTTCCTTAGCCGCTTTTTCATCTGCTATTTGTCTTGCTCTTTCTTGCTCCATTGATGTTACCAACTCGCAAAGAGATTCTTTGTAGTAATTGTAATAAAAATCTTCTTCTAAAACAACATCATTCATATAAACAGAAAACTCGTCATTTTTTTGCTTTTCCATTAAAAAGAACATATTATCATTTACTTTATATCCAATTGCCTTATTTGTTCTAATTGATAGATAACTCGTTACCGCATTTTTAATATTTTTACACGCAAATGTTGCAATATCCATTTTTTCTTTACTAAATTTCTTTGCGACTATAATCTTACTATCTTGTAAACTTAATGAAGTAACTTCTATTATATTATCATTATCTATCTCATCCTCATCCATATTACTTTCTTCTATAGCTTCAGTTTCTGTGTGTTTAACTTCTAATGAAATTGATGCATATATTTTTTTCACTTCCTCATTACTCATATTTACAGGTTTATATATTCCTATTGCTGGAATATATACAACATGCCTATCATCTTCAGAAACTCCATTCACCAACTCATATTCATATATATTTTTTAACATATCTGTATATGTTGCCATCCTAACCTCCACTTAATCTAAAATTTTGTAAGGAATTATATACGCATATTCTTTTATATTTATATGAGAACAGTCGTATAAAGCTCTTGAATACCCCAAATAGAAATTCTTATTATATCCAAGTTCACAAAGTCTGCATTTAATCTCTTCTGGAAATAAAAGGGCACTTCTTTCAAAATGAAAATTAGTTGCTAAATATGTATATGCCCCAAAAAGGTTTAAGTCTTTTAATCCTTTCATATATCCAATCATTACAACTATCTGTTGCAAATCACCATTTCCTAGTGCCAATGAAATATATTCCTTCAAACTACTTTCATTTAATATACTTTTATCCTTATTTATCAAGAAATCTCTTAAATTCATAAGTCTCCTTTTTAAATCTTTATTCTTCCATACATAACAATCGAGTCGTATAATTGCTTTCTAACCTTAAGTATCCCATTTTCTTCAATTAAATATCCGCCTGAAACTTTTATTGCAACATGATTTATATCTTTATATGTCCCCATATCTGTTGTATAAAACAGTAAATCTCCATTTTGTACATTTTTTTTGTCAATAGTCATTTTATTATCATCAACAAATTTTGCCATAATACTTGCTTTAGCAGGTAAATATATTCCATTTTTTATATAGGTATCCGATATAAATTGTTCGATACTTGTTACTTCTTTGTTCTCTGCATTAATAAGTTCATTGGTTATGCTCTGAGTGTTTATATTTCCTATCAATCGCTCAACATAGTTGTTATATATGTCTTCATTTTCTTGCCTACACAATATAAGCTCTTCAAGTTTTTTCTTTTCTTTATCATTAAGATAAAATTTACTATACATCGTTAGATCTTCTTGGTAGATAAATATCTCTTTTATTGGAATATATATTTTACTTTCAACAAATTCTTCTTCAGTTATGTTATAGTAATCTCCAAATATCTCCTCAACATCTACTTTATTAATATTGAATTCCTTTATAAGTGACGTAGGTGTCCTATAAACAAAATTCCTTTCTTCATTGATATAGTCAAGAATGCCTGCATATGTGACATCATCTAAATTATAATTGTGTAAACGACTTTTAGAAAAGTAATATAAATCACCATAAGCAATTGTTTTTATATTAGTATCATTTTCTTCTCTAAAATCACCGCAAATATAAATATAGTCATTTTCTGTATTTTCTGAATGTTCATTCTTTGCAACAACCATAAAAACATAATTGTTTCCTAGGCTGTCTGTCATTTGTAAACATATACCTATAGGTAACGAACTATATTGGCTAACTTCACAAGGAATAAAGTACCATTCACATGTATTCTTTATAACTCTTGAACCAGTCCTAGTTGCCGTAACACCATGTACGTTACAAGAATTTTGTACATATACATCATTACTTGCATCAGATCCTGCCTTTACCGTGTTTATGATTTTTCTTTGGCCAATAAGGCTATAGTCGTATATTTCATTAAATGATTTTATATTGCTTGTGCAGCACAACATTTTAGAAAGAATATCTCCGTATAATTCCATATCTGCTGTTGTTATTTCTGAAAAGTCATAGGATGTCCCTTTTACCGCCAGAAATATTAATAGTGCATCTTTACGCAATTGATTCACATCAATATTATATGTTATTATCGAGCTGTCATTTGGTTCAAGACCTTCTATTTTTATACCGAATTCATGCATCTTATCCTCATAAGTTATATTAATTTCTTTAACTGAAGATGCATCTCCTACAAGCCAGCAAATTGGTGGAACATCTTTACATGAAAATATTAATACTACCACAATTGCTGGTATTAACAGAAATCCACCAGCTGCACCTATTAAGGTAATAATTAAATTTATAGTTGTTACAAGGGCCTTTTTTAACAAAACAGAAGAATAGTATGCTGTCTTTCTTGCTACCGTACTTTCACTTGTACTTCCTGATGTGATCTTTCCAATGGCAGCACTTTTTGCATATTGTTTTATATTACTAATCTTGCCATTTGAATCTTTTTTATTTTTATGCTTCTTAACAGTATCATTTCTGTCAGATGTGGTGGATGATTGAAATGCATTATTCTTTGTATTATCTTTATTTACAGTTTCAAAAGCTTTTTTATTTTTTATCTCATCTGTTTTTATTTTGCCTTTTTCTAATTCCACGCCACATTTTTTTGCTAGCTTTATTGTATTTTCCTGTTTTTTTGCTGCTGTTGATCTTTGAAGCTTTTTTCTTTCTTCAAAGCGGTTATATTGTGGGTATGAAGTGAATTTCCACTCACTAATCTGTGGAGAACTATCATATTTAACAGACTTCAGCTTTTTAGTATTATTAATATACATTTCTCTAAAAATATCATTTGTAAATAAATGTTTTACATTTTTATCAATTTTTGCTTTTTTTGCTTTATCTAATATTTTTATTCCTCTTACAACTTTTAAACCTCCGTTTTTCGTCATAACAAGTGATTTCTTCGCTGCCTTTATAGAATTCACACCCATATATACTCCTGCTTTTAATTCTGTTGAATTAATATCTTCATCATTTTTATCATTAAATACTAAATCTGAAGTTTTATTTGCTGTACGCTTTGCTTGATGCTTAATTGTGTTTTTACCATGTATAGTTATTTTCGATACCTTTTTATCTGATCTTTTATTTTTTTCTTGTACAATACCTACTCGATTGTAATCACTTATTATCTTTTCTTCCATATTGCACCTCTCTTACGCTTAGATAGCCCCTGATTTTTCGTGCATATTTGTGTTTAATAAATTATAAAGGGATCCAGAAGTGTCAATCTGAAGAGATACCGGAAATATAGTTGAACCAAATTTCATCATACCTTGACCAGGTTGAGCAGTCGTAAGATATTCTGCATACGTTTCTTTCATTCCAGAGATTGTTTCAAGAATTTCAGTTATTGCTCCTGTTGATTGTTTTAAAAGCAAGATATATTCGCTATTATCAATCATTGTCCTTGCCTTATAGCTTTGTAAGGTATCAGATATATTTTGTGTAGCACTTGTTACTAATCCACCTAATTTACGAATTTCTTTTATCAGTTTAAAAAAGAATTCTTCTGTATATGTAGACCCTAACATCTCATGGAACTCATCGACATATATCCAAGTTGCCCTGCCTTTTTGAAAATTTTCCATAACTTTTCTCTTAATGCCAACCATCGTAATAAGCATTGCCATAGGTCTAAGTACATCACCTAAATCTCTTATTCCAAAACAAGATACTCTATTATTTATATCTACATTTTGATTATGAGAAAATATGTTTAAGTTACCTGTTACAAAACTACGCATTGCATAATACAATCTTTCAGCTTCTGGTCTTGAATTCTTCTTAACTTCCTCAATAAATTCTCCTAATGTTACCTCTTCCATTTTTTCTTTTATCTGTCTAAAGAATAAATTTCTAACCGCCTCGTCAATTATTGCTGTTGTAATAGGATCAATACTTTGAAGATTAAGTGCTTTTTCACACAAACCTATTAAAAACTCTGACATACTAGCTATCTCTCCATACATATCGCTATAATCAAGCCTATCCAGTGATACTTTTAAAGGATTAATGTGTGTTGTTGAACTATTTGTAAAATTTATATACTCACCACCTAACAAATCAACAATATCTCTATATTCCAATGTTGGATCAATGATTATAATATCATCATCTGTATTTAAAAATGCACTTAGCATCTCCATCTTTAGTGAAACTGACTTTCCAACTCCTGGAGGTCCTAATACAAAACCATTTCCATTTGTTAATCTTTTACGATTAGCAAATATAAGGTTTTGAGAAATACGATTTTTTCCATACCATAGTTTTCCTGGTCTTGTATCTATAAGTTCTTGAACTCTAAATGGAAATAATGATGCGGCTGCTCTCGTTAACATAAAGCGTGTGTTAGAAACCTGCCTAACTCCTAATGGAAGTACCGTATTAAAAGCCTCTCTCATTTTAAATATATATATATCTGCTTTACAGCTTTCTTCCGAAACTACATTCCTTATTGTTTCAACTCTTCTTGATAATTCTTCCTTATTATCCGCAAAAACACATATGGTAACACCAACAAAATATACATTTTGGTCATTTTCATTTATATCATCTAGTATATCTTCTACTTCTTCCTTTTCTCTTCTCGTTTTATATGATATATCCGAAGAAAAGTCGTTTACCTTATTACGTTTTTTTTGCTGACTACTTATATTATTTTCAATACCTATAAGCTTATTTTCAATATATTTTATACCAACATCTTTGGGTACCGGAATATAGTCTATAGATACCATTGAATACATAGGCAAATCACAGATTGATTTAAGGAATCTATCCCCTACACTATTTGCGTATTTTGATATATATAATAGCTGTCCATATTTACCATTCATTGTTAATGTATCCGTGTTTTCATATTTAAAGTTTGAACTTGCAATATCATTTGTAAAGTCATTATAGTTTTTTAAATAATCTTTCATATTAATTGGTAATGCAAATTCATCTCCCAAATGATATAAACTACTTATTAGATTCAAGCGTTCATTACCATTAAGAGAAATAAGCTGTGAACCAAGCTCTGTAAACTTTTTACTCATAGAAGCTTCAAGACTTATAAAAAATGCTTTTGCCTCTTCAAAGTCCTTTCTGTTTGTTGAAACAGTTATATACATAATCTGTTCTATCTCTTGTTTCCCTTCTAAAAGTCCTCTCTCAATTTCAGTATTAAATAGATCTCTTAACTGATCAAATTCATCCTCTTTATATAAATAAAAAATTTCTTTACTGAACTTCGACATATCCCTTTTTCTATTTAATAAAGAAATTTTGTATTCCGTTCCCACTGAATCTAACAATCGACAAAATTGATTAAGTTTAACAATCTGCTCCTCATCAGGCTCACTTTCATAGTTAATATCTGTAAATCGGTATGTTTTTGAATATTTATTATTTCCAACTTCAAATATACCCGATTTAGATATCTTACGTATTTCAATCAAGTCTTGAGTTCTCTCTGGAATTTTGTATAGCGGTTCACTTGCTTTTTTTATTTCTTCTACTTTAGAAGACCACAAATTAAGCTTTAAACCTTTGGTTTTTTTACTCTCTTTCTTCATCGTTACCTCCTCTGTTTTAAATTACTAACCATAATATTATAGTGATAATAATACCAATCACTACACCAATAGATATAATTGCTTTCTTGAGCTGCTTATTAATATCCTCTTTAGTCGTATCCTGTGTATTTTCTATCACAGATTCTATCTCCTCTGGGCATTCTGTTGATGAATACTCAATTCCTTTTTTCAATCTCTTATATGTTGGATAATACTCTATTATCTCTTTTATGCTCAGATTCCCAAATTTGCGGCCTGATAATGCCGTTAATGCAATAAATGGAATGGCTGCATATACAGCAAGTGTAAATGGCATCATTAAACTAAACAATCCAATAGATGCAACCGCAACTATTACAGACAGTAAATAGTTGCCCATCTCTTTCATTGAAAGACCTAAAAAAAGCCCCTCTGAATAATTTGTTATATCTTTGTTTACTTTTATTCTTAACAATGTTTGTCCTCCTATAATGCAAAAGCCTTTTGTAAAATACCTTGCCCGCCTTTTATTAACCCAACTGTAACCAAAAGATTGATTATAACCTCTATCAACGAACATGCAACTGAGCTAAAACTACTAGTATTAACATTTATTCCAAACAACCCTGCTAGGCCTAACCCCCCATTCTTTGTTATTGCAACAGACATAACTATTGCAACAACTATAAATACTGCTTCTCCAGCAACAGAAATTATGTATTTAACAAAAGCAGACTGAGATTGCCCTGTTGTTTGGCCTCCTGCTGCACTTGCAAATGCTAAACTTCCAAACGGTATTAACGTGTATATTTTTAATAATCTAATTAGGCAAGTATAATAAATCATAACTGACATAACACATATAACTGGCACCGCAATTAAATTAAGCGCCAAGACTCCCAAACCTTCAAAAAAACCTAAATCTCTTATATTAGCAATCATTGTGTCAAATTTGTACTGTGTACCTGCGGTCGCCCCTCCCGAATATTGAGTAACTGCAATTGCAAAATTTGCACCTGTTTGTAATATCCCTTTTGTAATAGTTAAGCTATATGATACCAGACCACTACTAATGCATACTTTTAGAAGCATTTTTATTACTGATTCCATTTTAAATTCTCTTCTGATATCTATTGTTGATTCGCAAAATCCTATTACAAAAAATATTATCAAAAGACCTTGTGCAACTGGAACAAATAAATAATTATTTAGCTTTTCAACCATTACCCACGCTGTTGGATTAAATGTTTCAGGTGACATTGAAAGAAGCCCTATTGCTGCCTCTATCAATGTGTTCCAAACCTTAATACCTAATTCAAAAAAATTGGCTGCAGCATCACCCATATGTATCCCTCCAATCTTTTACTTTACTTAATACCTAAGAACGTAAGAACTGCTGATATTCCAATCATAAGAACTGCTCCAATAATTCCTTTTAATGCAGATTGCATACCTGTACCATCTGCTGCTTTATATGCACTTGAAAATTCCATGATTTCTTTTACTAAAATGATTACACCTGCTAATCCAACTATTGCAATTACTAATACCTTTAAATTATTTATAGGAGCTAGAATACTATCCGTCGAAGCTGCTCCTGATGTTGATGCAAATGCACCTGAAGTTACTGACATACTAAATAATGTTACTAATAAACCTAATTTTTTTATCTTGTTTGTTATCATAATTAATCTCCTTTATTCTCTTAAAATCTAAATCATTTCAACATATGCCTCTATCTCATCTAATCCCATACTAGATGAAAATAATACTAGCACGTCCTCTGCACTTTTCCCTTTATCCAAAAAAGGAATTAACTTTTGTACTTGTTCCATTGAAAAGTCATTTTTACGAAGAATCATTACATCTTTTAAATACTTAGAATTAAGCATTTGTTCTGCTTTAGCATTTTCTGCTTCGTTATCTTTAAGCATTTTATTACAAATTCTCTCATTTTCTTCTAATTGCTCTTTTGAAAACAATGTACTTTCTTCTAGACCATCCTCTATTGATATTGCCATTAATTGTTCATATGTAAATTCAAATACTGTACGAGTTCGCTCTTCTTCTAGCTTTGTTTCATTATCATATTCCTCCTTCTTTTTAAACGCCTCATACATTTCCTGACATATTAGTTCAAAGCCTTCTTTATAACTATGTTGCTCTTCTCTATTATTCCGAGCATCATGTGCATAATTTGCATCGGCAACCTTGTACCATAAAGGATGAGAGAATGTATCATACTTAAAATCTTCAACTGGCTTAAAGCCTCTTACAAAAACAAGACACTTTTCGTTATCGATTTCTCTTACTTCACTTTCAGTCATAAGTTTTCGGCCAAATTTATCAAAAGAATGACTTGAGGAGCCTTGACGACCTTTTGTTTCACTACTTGAATCCTTATCATATGTACCTTCGCCTAAAGATTTTGAAACATATTCATGTGTTGATTGTTCATTTCCTCCTAAGTATAGTAAAATATCACAGTTCCCAGGAATGTTCTCCCAGTTATCTTTATACAGTCCTTTTATCTGTGCAAAGTTTTGTATTATAGGAATAGAACTAATATTTCTGCTTCTCATTGTTGACAACAATGACAAAAAATCATCTGGCAATGCCACATTTGCAAATTCATCAAGTACGAATGTTACAGGGATTGGTAATGAACGTTTTCCACTTAGAAAGTCTGCATAAAAATATAATTGCTGAAATATTTGTGTATATAGCATACCTATAAGAAAACTATAAGTCTTGTCATTATCTGGAATTACACAAAAAACTGCTGTTTTTGTTTTTCCATCATAATTTACGCCTGCCCCTATCTCTGAAATATTGAACTCATCACTATCTAAGAGCGTTAGTATTTCATTGTTTATACAAGCTAACCTTGCATTTGCAGATATAATGATTGAACGCACAGTATCTGCTGCTCCACGCATTACTTTGTTATAAGCAAGTACTGCTGGATGTCTACATACTCCGCCATTTCCGTTTGAATCGTTTCTTTCTTTTTCCCTTGATTCTAGCTCACTAAATATTTTATCTAATTCCGAATCTAACTTTTGGCCACGTGCATCTTCTTGAAACTCTGCTTTTTCAAGAAGCTCCATAACCTTTCTGAAATTTCTTTCCCTTTCTTCACATTCCATCCATACATAAAAGAATATAGCTTGCAATAACAGCTTTTCAGCATTTTCCCAAAAAGGATCTCCTTGTGTAGCTTCTGGAGGTTTTGTGTTTTTTATTAGGTTTGTTATAAGCTTTAATATATCTGTTTGTGATTTAATATACTTAAACGGATTATAGTGATTTGATTTTAACATTCCGTTTGCATCTAGTAAGTTGAATACCAATATTTTATAGCCAGCCTCTTTTAACATCTCCCCTGTTGATTGTAATATTTCACCTTTAGGATCAGTAATAATAAAACTCCCTGATTGCTGCATTAATATAGGTCTTACTACAAATTGTGTTTTACCAGCTCCCGAACCACCCACAACCAACATATTTAAGTTTCTTCTATGAACCTTATTTCCATTCACATTTATACTCAAATTACTGCTAATTGGTCTATTTTCTGTGTTTATCTCTACCGTTTTTTTATTTTTATCAAAACTCTTTATTATGTACTTTGAATCAAGAGCTGCTGATGCCAATAATTTGTTTATTTCATTTACATCTATAAATTCAGCAGAACCATACTCTCTTCCTCTAACATATTTATTAGGTTTTAATTTCCAAACTAAAAATAGTAGCAAATAAAATACTGATAGTAACACTGCTATCATAAAAAATGTTTTATTTACATATTTCCAGTTAAATATAACTAAAATATCATTTTGTAATGCACCAAAGTTAGAACTAAACTCATCCATATTAGCAAGCGTTCCGTCTGCTTTGTACAAACATACACTTAGAATATAAGAAGCCAAAATTAAAAGTACTTCACCAACAAAAAAAATTGATTTTTGGCCAGCACTTAATTTTCTGCCAATAGCTTGTGTTTTGTTTTTCATACTGTCACCTACTTCTTTAATGGTTCTGCCTTCTTTGTCGCTTTTGCAGATTTCTTTGCATCTTTGGTTTGGTTTGATTTATTTGAATCTCCTTGACTCAATCTTTTTGATATATCATCTTTAGTTAGTTTTTTACCCTCTGAAATTATCTTTCCACACCCACCATTTTCATCCTTTGGACAATAAATAAATACTTTGCCATTTTCTTTTATGGCCAGATGTTTATCTGCTTCCATCTTCTTACCTTCTGAATCAACAAATGTAATAGTATTACTACTCTCTTTTATAAATTGTTTTTGAGATACTTCGACCTTTTCATATCCATTTTCTTCTAAAAGTGCCTTTCTTGATGTATCTGATACATTTGTCATAAATTCCTTTACTTCTTTTTCATTACCTAACCCAATATTTTTTTTTAAATCTTCAATTTGCTCTTTACTGATGTCTTCGTATTTACTTGACATTTTTTCTACTTCATTACAAAAATTCTTAACTTTCTCTTCATCTGTCTCACCAAGAGAACTCCTAACATAATCCATTGCCGTTATTTCTTTTCCAGGTTCAACATCCTCTCCTCGCTCCATATGATACTGATTAAGTTTCTCAAAAATAAATTTGATATTGGGCATTGTTGAATTTGATACAAAAAACTGAACTTTACCATCTTCACAATTAAGATCTGGTAATCTCGTTACTGCAATTCCTGTTTTTTCACACATATCTATAAACTTTTTCGCATCTCCTTCACTTAACTCTACAATTGAAATATCATCCCCTTTATACTTCTTCTTAAAGTTTTTAAAATCAACCTCTCCTTTAATGTTTTCAATTTTATTTTCTTTATGATTTTTATAAGCTATATCATACCCCAAAAACTTTATAAGCTTAAATAAGGCTTTCATAGCTTCTGCACCTAATTTTCCTGAAACTTTAAAGAAAAAATTAAGTTCTTCCATGGTTACCTTTACTATCTGAGCCTCTGCATTTAAATCACCCATTCTTTTTTTCTCCTCTCTTATAGGTTTGCCTTTCCTTGTAAACATCCTACAGTTTCCCGTAAAATCTCTGTTTCCACATCCAGTTCAACAATACCTATTAATGTTGTAACAGCAACTCCTTTTAATAAAGCATCTTTTATTATCCTAATACGTTCTGCATTATATCCCATTTCAATCATCCTAGATATTAATTGTTTTTTTGATTTTCTCTTAAAAAATACTTTATTCTTTTTCTTACTACCTGCCTTTTCTTGAGAAGTCTCTTCTTCTGCTGCTTCTTTTACTCGTCTCTCCAACTCCTCTAATTGATATTGCTTTTCATTAACTTCATCTGACAAAGACACAACCTTTAACTCTAATGATTTTATTTGAGATTCTAAATCATTTTGTTTTAATACATTAGGAACTCTCTCAAAAACTTCTTTTAGTTGATTAATCTTTTCTTTTGAATTTTGATAACTATTTTTAATCGCAATTAATTCACTTATTTTAATAGGATCACCTTTGTCGTCTTTTTCGTCGAAATATGTTTGATATTCTTCATATGGATGATTAAGGTCAACTGCAATACTTAAAACTGTACTAATCAACATATTAAAGTACATAGAGGTTGAATATTCTTCTGTTATTTTTACACCTCTATCAAACCATTTTGAAACGCAAGTATTATCCATAATGGTAAATGTGTTTATGTACATCTTACAAAGCCTATTTCTTGCATCCTTATCAAAGGGATATATTCTTTTTACTATTTCTAGTTTAAAACCGTAATATGCACATGTTTTTAAAAAGCTTCTATCTTCTTCTGTTTGTTCTACTCCAAGTTCAGTAGTAAAATCCTTGTATTCCTCAAGTAAAGATATAATGTGTTTGTCGCTATTTTCAATCACTAAGTCTCCTCCTTCCTGCTTTTTATCAATCATATTCATATTTGCTTCTATTTGTGGTGCGTTTTTGATACTTTTTTCACTCAAAAAAATCCCTCGTCACGAGGGATTTCCTTTCACTGGTAGAACTTATCCTGAATATCAGTTAATTGCTCTAGCATTTTTTGCTGTAATGCAAACAGCTTCTTTTTCTCATATTCACTATAATAATGCATATTTTCATTGCGTACTATCTGGTTTATATTAACTCCTATTTTATTTACTTCATTGCATAAGCTTTTCATTGCACCGATTGCTTCCATATCATAGACCATTATTTTTTCATCATTAATGAATTTACGTAACAGCTCGGATTTTGTAGTATTAGAAACTTTTGCTTTTTCTTCAAGCTTACATCGTTCTTCCATGGTCATACGAACTGGAAATGTTACTATCTTCTTCATTACTTGGATTCCTTTCTTTTGTATCCTTTGATTTTATATATGCATCACAGTATTTCTTATAATTTTCTTCATTATTGAAAATTACATTATCATCCTTCATTCCTGATATATTTTTCATACGGTTACGAAGATCATACCAATAGTATTCAGCTCTCCCCTTAAACCTCCCATCATTAAACTCCCCATTAAATTCATTGTTTTTATAAACATAATATGATGACTTTGTATATTCCTCATTATCGAAAACATCACGTTCGGATTTAACTATTATATAATTCAGGGGATTTAACCTATCACAGATGATATAATTATTTTCTTTTGAATAATCATTTTCTGTATTGTGATTAAAAACTCTTGCGAATTCATATGAGCGTACAACCAAACTTTTACTCCATATATTAAAATTTTCGCTCTCCTTTACTTCTACATTTTCATTGCTTTCTTTTAAATTATATATTTTATATATTTCATCAGCATTATCTTTTAATACTAATCTCTCTAGAATTTTTATATCTCTATTTAAATAATAACTTTTATTTTTAAATTCATCTTTTTTATAATAAACATCTTTCATATATGTATTTAAATCTTTTAGATCATATCCTTGTAATGTAATTTGATTTTTTATTTCAATATACTCGTCATATTCTTTTTTAAATGTTTTATTGTCATCATCTAAATATAAAAAGTGTCTTACCTCTAGCTCTTTTAATCTATTATATTGTTCTATAACTTCAGCATATAATTTTCCTTCCTGATTAAAAATTCTTCTTTCATTTATTAAGCTAAACCTTTCCTTTTCTAATTTATTTTTAAGAATGTATAGGTCCGCTGGCTTTTTTATTTTATTATTAATTATAAATAAATATTCTTCTTGAACTTTTTTAAAGCTTTTCACATCCTCTTTATATTTCCAAGTATTAGCTGCATAAGTATTTCTTTTTAATTGTTTTTGTTTCATGAATTTTCTAAAAACCCATTTTTGATATGAAGACATTTCTTTATAATTTATTTTTTTATGTCTTTGCTTGGTCCACACAATTTTTGCTCTTGAAATTTTTTTATATGAATACTTTTTAAATTTTCCTTTCTTCATAGATATTTTTAATTTAATCATATCTTCAGTATATAGTTCACCTAAACTTTTAACACGTATGTATGATAATCCTATTTTTGATTTCATAGAAAGATATTTTCCATAATTAATTTTATATTCTTTTTCATTTTTCATAATTTGTAAAAACTCATCATATGATGAACATCTTTCTATTGCATCATTAATATCTTTTTGTAATTGCTCACGATGATTTATTTTTTTATCACTCTTATTTTCTTCACCTTTTTTATTTTTATCTGTATCATAATCATCTAATTCAATAGAACTCAAACCATATTCTTCACACAATTTATTTACTATTGGCTGAATGGATTTTTTCCAATCACCATTCTTATATTCATATTTTTTTCCTGTAACAAAACTAACTGAATTAAATATTAAATGACTATGCATTTTTTCAGTATTATCATGAACTGCATATAACACTTCATATTTATCTTTCAAATATTCTTTTATAAATTTTTCTGTTATCTCCATCATTATTTTCGGACTGCCTTCTTCTGGAGGACAAGATAAAACAAAATGATATGCCTGCCTGCAACCGTTTTTATTTAATGCTTTCTTTGTATTTGACATCTGAATAAATGCTGACTTAGGATTTGCCAAACAATTTACTGCACCTACATATAATCCATCTTTTGTTTTTTCTGGATTCGTTATATAATTCAACGCATTTATTAAATGTTTCCCAGCCTTCCTCGGATGTGCTTTTGAATTCCTTATGTTCATCATTTTTGTTATAGCCATATATTTCTCCTTTTTTAACTGTACTGTGGACATAAGCTTTTTTTGCTTGTCCTTGGGCAAAAAAAGCTTTGTCCCAATTCTTCGAATTGGCAAGATACGTATTTGTATATACAAATACACTTGTTAGGGAGACCCTAATACCCCTTGCAAAAAAACAACTATTTTTAACTGCATTTTTGCAGTTAAAGTTGAAAATTCGCTCCTATCATGCTTTTTTGACAGCATTTTCGTTGCTCTTTTTACATTTCTTTTCAACTCTATTTTTACAATTAAAAATAAAGTATCTAATAAACGTGTTGTTTTTTTAGATTCCATTGCCATTTCATCTTCCCTTCTTTCTTTGGACTTCGTCTAATGTATGCAGCAAATAATCATTTACATCTTTACCAACTGGTACAATATTATTTGTTACTTCATACCCTAAAGCTAAATATTTTCCTTCAAGTTCTGTTGCTGCTTTTCTTCCCGGATTATCATTATCAAACCAAAAGTTTATCTTTTTTATTTGACTATGTTCTTGTAAAAATGTTTTTAAAGGATTATCCGATAACATAGATAGTGCTATTTTATTTGTCCTATCTATTTCTACTAAATCACAAAAAGACATCATATCAATAACAGCTTCAAAAACATTTAGTTCATAAGAATTATTATTAAATATATTTACGCCATAATTTTTATTATTACCTGCAACATCTCCTCTATAATGATAACCATTTGAATCATAAGTACCTCTCTTAGTTGCAAATTTTATATTTCCTTCTGAATCCTTTCCAAGAAAAATAATATTGTGATGTTCGTTATCTTCATACATTAATTCTTTTTTCAAAAAATAAGATATTGTATTATCACTTATTCCTCTTTTTTGAGACAAGTAAGCATACAATCTTTTATAACTACCCTTGTATTTCTCTGGTAAAATAAATTCCTTTATTTCTTCATATTCTTTATTTTTTTTAATACTTTTATTTTTAGATACCATATAATTTAATTCTGGATTACCCGAATAATCTAAAAGATATTTTATAGCATTTATCACTTGTTGTTTTTTATCAACAGTATTTATGTTTCCAAATGCAATTACAAAGTCGATAGTTGTTCCACCTTTTACCTCTCCTTTATTTGACCAACGTCTCCATGTACGATCATTATAAATAATTATTGAATCCATTTCTTTTATCGAGTAATTGTTGCCTACTTTTTTTATACTATATCCCAAATCTGTAGCAAGACTTGTTAAACTTAAATTCTTTACAAAATCCAGCTCTTCGTTTGTATAATTGTTTTTCTCCATTAATACTACCTTCTTTCTATTTATAATTTAATTTTAATTAGAAAATATATAATTGGTTGTTCTTTTATGATACAAAAAAGGATATAGATTTTTATTTCTATACCCATTTGATTGCTTTCTATTTTTATAATAAAAGATAAATTAATGTGGACGTGAAAATCGCTGGAGCATATGGATAATTTTTTTCTTTTTCCTTTGTAATTATTTTAATTAGAATTACATATAAAATAAAAATAATTATTGCTCCTAGTTCTATAATTAGAAAATAATTTAGAATATCTATATTCCTTTTACTCATTGAAATTATTGATAATACAATGAAAAATAATTTAGAATCACCACTCGCATATGCTCCTAACTTTTGGTGAAGTATTATAAATATTATAGAAATTAATATATATGGTCCATCATCAAATAACTGTAAATTTACCATTAAAGCCATTCCTATAATAATTCCTATTATGTTTAAATAATAATATACCTTTTTTGTACATGCATCTGATATAGCTTGAATAAAAAGTATAGTAAACAGTACAAATATCATCTTCTACTCCCCTTTATGCGTTCATTTGTTTTTTCATTATGAAAACTTTTATCAATGATATTTAACTCTCCTAAATTCACTCCCCTTACATCACCATAAAACTCTGCTACTTTCCAATCCACAACTTTTTGATTATCCTTGCTATAAGTCTTTGTATTATATGCTAAAACAACACCACCAGTTTCTATATCCATTAGAAACATATCTTGACAATCATATATAAAATTTTCACAAGTACGAATATGCAAAAATTTCTTTCCTTTTATGTGTGATACAAATTCTAACTCCAAATAGATAACACCTCCTCTAATAATTTAGGCATTCAGAATATTTTCCTAAATGCCTAAACTTATTCTTATCTAACTAAAAGGTAATACATCTTCAATAGATCCTGCTATTTGCATAAAACCTTCTATATCTGTCGATATTTCTTCAGGAATTTCCTTTCCTACCACTTTATCACTTCCATCTAGCTTCTTTTCACAAAATTCTAAATGTGATATTACCACTCCTATGCTATAGCGTGTAAGACCCTCTCTATCATTGTACTTCCCTGTTTGAATTCGACCTTCAACAATCAACTTTGTTCCCTGCTTGCAATACTTCTCACAGATTTCAGCTGTCTTTCCAAATGCTATACATGGAATAAAGTCCGCTGTTTGTTCTTCCTCTTTTCTCTTTAACTTATTTGCAGCCAATGTAAATCTTGCAATTGCCAGTGAACTATCTCCCTGTGAATAACGTACATCTGGATCTCTTGTTAACCTTCCAGACAAAGCAACTTTGTTCATCTTAATTACCTCCTTGCATATTTTCTTTCAAAACTAAGTTATCATATTTCCCCAAAATATGATGTGCGTTTTTGATACCTTTATTTCTTGCAAAATTCTAATTTATGATCCTCAAAACTATACTTAAGTATCTGTTCCCACGTAGAAGCATCTTTCTTAAGCTTCTTAATAATTGTTCCTTTATCTTGTATAAGCTTTTTCATATCACTATTAGTAATTGTTGCACCTAGAAAATTTTTAAACATCGAATTCTTACATCCACTTTTATAGTTACTGCAAAAATAATTCTTTTCTGCTGCTATAATATCTCCACCACATGGACAATCACACACATAATTCTTACTTTTACTATTGCCTTGCGCTGGTTCAATATCCCTTTTACTTATATCTTCTACTAGCTTTGTAACTGCTCTTTTTACTTGTATTTCCGCTTCACTTACAGATAACTCCCCATCTTTAATTTGATCAAGAACATCTTCCCAGTGAGCAGACATATCTACTTTACAAATATCTAATTCACCAAGCATATTTATTAGATAAACACCATTTTCAGTTGGAATAATATACTCACTCTTACCAGACTTTACATACTGTAAATAGTTATCTTTTTCAATAAGCGTTTTTATAATCTCCGACCTAGTCGCTTCTGTTCCAAGCTTTATACTTTTATGAGTATTTTTTATTGATTCATCAGTAAAAAATTTACCTGGTGTTTCCATTGCTGATATCAGTAACGCATTAGTAAACCTTAAAGGACAAGATGTTGTTTTTGAGCTAATTCCATACTCACGTATTTGTATTAAATCACCTTCTTTAACAACAGGTAATAATACGTCTGTAGTCATTACTCCTGTGAGTTCTGTATATCCCTTGCTTAACAATGTCTTTCCTTTACATTTAAATAAATATGTACTATCATCTTTGTTAACCTGTGTAATAATTTCGGTTTTACTCTGTACCAAAGGCTTTAAAAATATTGCTAAAAACCTGTTACATACAAGCTTATAAATCTTTAACTCATTCTCGCTTAACTTATCTAAATCTGGACTTTTTTCTGTAGGACAAAGACCTGTATGTCCATGTTTTGCCATTTCTTCATCGTTTACATATGTTTTTGTCTTCTTTATTCTGGCAATATCTTCATCAGAAACTGATGTTGCAAACAATGAATAATCTTCAATTTTTCCTACAACATTAATTAATTTATAGAAATCTGTGTTTGAACTGATTAATGCACAATCCGTTCTTGGATATGTCATATATCCAGAAGTATATAACGATTGTACTATGCTTAGTGTATCATCTGGCCTTATATTATATTTATTTGATGCATCTACCTGTAAAGATGACATTTTATATAATTCTGGAGCATATGTTTTACTTTCTTTGCTAATAACCGATTTTACTACTCCATTATCTATGTTTTTTATATTTTCAATAAACGCTTTTGCTTCCTGCTCAGTTTCAAAGTATACAATTCCAATATCTTCTTTTTTATATTCCTCTTCACCTTCATCCTTTACTTTTGGATTAAACATTGTACATCTTAACTCATTTACATACAACACTTCTACTTTATACTTTGTTCTTGGCTTAAAATTTTTAATTTCTTCTTCTCTGTCAACAATCATTTTAACAACTACCGTTTTGACTCTTCCCACAGCTTCTCTTTTTCTACTTTTTAATCTTGCTGCACTACTTCCATTCATGCCAAATAACCAGTCAAAATGTTGTCTTACAACTCCTGCCTTTCCTAGATTTATTAAATGTACGTTTTTACCATCTTCCATGTTTTTAAGTGCGTTAAAAACAGTTGTCTCCGTTGTATCATTAGACCAAAACCTCAATCTCTTACTTATATACTTATCACAATCAACTGCATCCAAAACAATGTCTATCAGTAATTGTCCCTCCCTATCGGGATCCCCTGCATGAATAATATACTCATATTTTCCGCTTTGTATAGCTCCCTTTATATCATTATACAATTTTTCTACACCTGGTATTAACTTATACTGCCATCCACTTTCTTCATCAGGAAAAATAGGAAGTTTAGTTTTTTTATCCTCTCCCTGTAGACCTAATTCATCAGGTGTTTTCAATGTCAGTAGATGTCCTGCTTGTGATAAGAAATCGATTTCATAATCAACTTCTTCCTTATGCTTTTCATATACAGACTTAATAGTTCTCATTAATGAGGGTTTTTCTGCTATTAATAGTGCTTTTGGTTTGCTCATATAAATTTTCCTCTTTTCTTTTTTTATTTAGAATAGTACAAACACTTAGAAAAGATTGAACACTTTTAATACTTTTTCACAAAAAAATCCCTCGTCACGAGGGATTTTTAATATAATATTTATATAATTTTTCACCAAAGATACTTGCTAAGCAATATATCTCCTTGATCATCTGTCAACTTTCCTGTGAGACAATAGCATTTAATTGAATTTTCCATGGCTTCATAAAGCAATGCATAGCTTAACCAATCATTTGCAATATAATATTTTTGCAATTCTTCAAAATCATTTTTTAGAGATTTAGGAACCTCAAAATCTATTTTTACTTCTTCATCTATATACATAAGTCTCACCTACTTTCTAAACAACTGTATACCTTACCTACCTCTTTTTAAATTCAACCTCGGCTCCACTATATCAATCTTACTTTTACTAATTTCATTATAGGATGGTATTAACACATTGTCAATCCTCGTATCTACAATAGTATTGAGGAATTGTTTCTTAGTATTAGATATTATCGATATATCATTTATAAGATTTATTATCTCATTTCTTTTTAAATTTATTTGGGGTACCATTCTCAAAAGAGCATTATCTAATTCTGTATATTCATGTTTCTTCAACATATGATATGGATTAATTCTTTTTTCATCTCTTTTAAAAATGCAAACGCTTCCATTATAAGCCGATGTTCTTATTGAATTTTCGTCAAGTAATGTTTCTAACATTTTTTTATCAGCCCATTTATTATTTAATGAATTACCGTTATCAAACACAGGAGATATTTTTTCTGTTCCATCACTTGATATAATAATTCCCCAATTTCCATTGTTTCTATCACCATTTCCTATTAAGGCATCTACTACAAACATATCCCAAAAGTGCTCTTCTACTCCATCAATTTTACTTAATGTTGGATGCTCTCTTATAACCTGAAGAACAATATCTAATTCTGTGCCTTCTCCATTTGTCACCTCACCCTCTATGTTTAAAAGCTTTGGTTCAAATGTTGTTTTTAGTTTTTCAAATTCGTATAGAACATCACCATTTTCACAGAAATCTTTACAGGCAACTACTAGTTTACCCCCTCTTGTTCCTAATATAGTATCATGAACATCTTTTCCTAATATTTCATAAATATGTGATCCTATATATTCACTTATCGGACTATTGGAATAACTAAGATTTATGTTTTTAAAATTTTTTTCTTTAAGACTTTCTGCAAACTTTATAATGTAGTTATCTCCGTTATAATTAATTCCTAATTTCCTTCCTGCTCTCCCTCCATAAAATCTTTTGTTTTGTTGGTATTCATCAAAATTAATTAGTTCCATATGCTTCCTCCTTACAAACTTTGTAATTTGAAGATATCATATTGACTAACTACAAGTAGTGCATTCTTGCTACAAAAAAGTCCTTCGTTTTGAAGGACTTTTTTGTAGCATAAATTATTAGATGTCTATTATCATTTTCAAATTCATTCTAAATGTTTAATTATTTACTCCTTAGATTCATCTCCCTTTACCATAACCAAAGCAATTTTTTCTTTTATTTCTGATCTGTTTTTTTCCATATATTCAACAAAACTTTCACAAATATCTCCATTGATATTCCCGTAAATATCTTGAAGCTTCATCATTATTCCTAATGCCATGTTATATTGCTGAATTCTTTTTTGTTCATTAGCCTTTTTCAGTGCTTCTGCCTTTTCCTTTTTAACCTTTAATATTTTTTTATTATATTCATCTGCTATTTTCTTCTCTTCATCAGATAAAGGTTCTTTTCTTGTTCTAGCCATTTCCTCCTCCTCGCTAAAATTGTTTTTTTACCTACTTCTTTTAAATCGAATATCTTGGTTGCATCCTTCCGATACCCTTTCATGTGTTTTTATAGAATTATCCACAATCTTACCTATTGTAGAATGATTGTATGTTCCGTAATAAAGCTTTGACTTATCTAACATTTGCTTCACTTCACTATCTTTTTGTACACTCTCCTTTAAACTATGTATTCTGCCTTGCTTCTCAAATTTTGTAGGATCTGGATCTCTTTCTACGACAAAATTAAAATTATCATATTGTGAGTAAAGTTTTGTAAGCATACTTTCATATTCTGGAGTCAATTCTTTATTATATATTTGATTTAATAATATTGGCGAATCTGTTACAATAAAATCTACCTTTCCATAAAGCCTATCCATTCTTTTTAATTGCTCTCCTAAAATATCAAATTGATGTTCTTTAGTACCATCCAGTAAATCAAATCTTTCTTCCCACACTAATTCCTTTGGATATTCTTGAACATATTCTGTAACAAAGCCTCTCTTCTTTAATTCCTTGGCAATTTCTAAACATGCAGTCGTTTTCCCTGCTCCTGCCCCTCCATATGCATTTATAACTACTGTTGTATTAAGAGAACTATTTTTTATATCTAATAATTTCTTTCTATGCTCTTGCACAAATGTATGAGAAATATTCTTAGCCTGAATCTTTTTGGTTGTTTTCACTTTAAATTTTACATCACTTATAGTAGCTTGATACTCAACAAAACTTTCAGCTAACTTCCTTGTTTCAAAAGCACATTTTAATATTTCCTTTGGCTCTAGGCTTTTGCTTATTCCTTCGTCACGAATTTCATACACCAAATATGGTAAAATGTCTTCCATAATGCTTTCCTCCATTTATATATTTGAATTGTTTCTTAATCAATGTCCGATACCTTAACCAATTGCACATCTCCAAGGGCTACACCTGATAAAAAGGTTAGATAATCTTCTTTTTCAATAATGAAATTAAACACTATACTAGATATTTCTGCATTAGCATATACTTCTGTTCCATTACTGTCATATGCACCTGAAATATAGACATTTTCAAGTACAACTGCTATTCCATCTTTATCTTCACTTTTTGCTACTATATCTACTCGATTACCCTTACATAATGTTCCTGCAACTGCATCTGATAGCTTATCCACCATTAATGATACTTCTACTGGTTCTTTGTATTTTCCAATTATATCAGAAGATATATTTAAAGCCTTATTGATTGTTAACTGTTCCTTCTTTTGCATATCACATTTGATAATATATTCTCCTACCTCTTCAAGCGATGTAATGCTGTTTTCCTGAATCATATCAATTGGAACCTCCACAATTTCAAAATATTCATTTATATTTTCTTGTGAAATCGAAGTCTTGGCTAAGATATCTTTCTTAGCAACTACCACCTCTTTTTTCTCATACCCTGAAAGAATAATGCTTTCAATAGCTATAACTGCTATAAAACTTGCAATTGCTATTATAAGTGCAATAACTAAACTATATATCATTCTCTTCTTTTTCATTTTCGTCTCCTTTCTCAGCTCTTGATTTATCAACTTTCATAAGATTACTTACTGTTACCGGAATACATTCTGAACCCATGAAACCCTCAATCTCTACTTCAATTTCTGTATATATTGATGTCACATTAATTATTTCTCCATTTTCAGCTAAAAGATTTTCTTTCTCATTTTGAAAAAACTCTTTTTTACAAGCACCATTATCATATGTTACTCGTATAACATCATTTCCTACAACATTATAGATAATAAATTTTTTTACATTTACCGATTTATAATATATTGGATTAATTGAATCTAAGTTTACATCCAGTTTAAGGTTTGTTTTTAATGTTTCAATAAAAATATCATAGCTGTCTTCTTTTAAAATAACATTTCCATTGCTTGCATATTCTTCTAGATCTATTATTACAGCAGCTAATGTTGATAATGATAGTCCGTCATCTAAATTGTTTTTAGTAAGACTTATCATCTTACTTTTTAATGTAAATGATAAACACAGAATAATTACAATTAAGAAGAAAAAGCATATAACAAGCTCTGACATTCCTCGTTCTTTCTTTATAAATACTTTTTTTATTTGAAATAAATTTTTAATTATTTATCACCTTACCTTTATTGCTGTGATGTTGATGACTTATATTCATCAATATATATAGTTTCTTCTCCCCAGTGGCTAGTGAAGAGTTGTGTAATATTAAATACCTTTACTGTTAATTCTCCTTTAATTGATATATATATAATATCTCCATAATCGACCTCTGATACTGTTGTTCCTGATAAGTCAATTTTTTCTATACCTAACTCTTGAAGTTCATTTAAAAGAGATTCTTTATCTTCTGAAACTAAATACCCATATGTTTCCATTCTTATAAGGTATTTTCTTACAATCAATGAAATATCATCTTTATAGTTCATTATCCTTATGTATCCGGCATATGAAACTGTCAACATTGATACTGCAATAATTACAATTATTAATGTCAAGAATCTTGGCAATGCTACTGATCCACTTTCCATTCGTCTTAACTTTTTATTCATTATGGACACCTCCTACTAGATGAGATCAAAAAATATTCTTTACATTATTTTTTATATCAACTACTAGATCTGAAATTAAATCAAATATTTCATCCTTAAAAAACACACATATAACTACTGCAATAACAACTAAAATAATTTCAACTATAATAGCCTTTATACCCTCTTCTTTCTTTTTCACAATCTTTTGTACTAGGTTACCTGCATTCTTCTTAAAAGCTAGATATGCATTATTTACTTTGTTCAACATTGTTTATCCTCCTTAAAATTAAAAAGAACATATGCATACATCCTATACATACATTCTCTGTTTTTTGAATCATATTTCCCTCGGCACGAGGGATTTCATCTTACATACTATTAATAGAAAAAGATGCATTTGCAGCTAATCCATAAATTGCAATTGCCAATATACCTACAAAAAACAATAGTACTATCGTAAGCATTTTTCTTTCTACCTTGCTTTCTCTTTTTTGGTTCATAAGATCTTCAATATTTATCATCTGCTTATTAAGCTCTTCAAGTACCTTAACAAGCTGACCTGTTTGAATAAATTGAGTTATTATTGTTACAAACTCGTCTATGTAATCATTATGAAACTTTACTGATAAGCTATTTACAGCCCTATCTATATCTCTGTCACCAATAATGTCTATAGATAGTTGTTTTAACGCTTTCTTCAATCGTTTATTTTTAACTACCAGGTAACAATCCATAAGTGCATTTGTTACATAAATTCCTGCTGATGTTTGAATTCTCAGCGTATCATATACCGCTTTTAAGTCTTGAAACATTTTTTCATTATCTGACTTATTTAATTCTTTGACGATTACGTCTGGTACATACAAACCAATAATTCCTAATGCTATAGAAAACCAAATATTTAATATCTCATTCGACACCAAAAATATTCCTAATGCTATAAAAAGTCTTAATGCTATGTATTGCCATATCTTTGATATTCCCAAATTAAAATCCGCACCATGTTGTGATAAAAACAAGTTTAGTTTATCTATTTTCTGCCGCAAATACTTATTTTCATATGTTCCTTTTTTTTGAATTACATTTAGCAAGTATTCCTCTACCTCTGAACGATCCTGCTTTTTGTTAAATATTCCAATTAAGAATATACATAAAGGTATAGTTACATACAAAATTGTTTTAATTACTTTTAGTACTTCCAATATATTCACACCTCCCACATCACAGTCTCGTTAAAGATACAAGCGTTACAATACTGTATATAGCTACCAATATGTTATATGCTATAATAATAAAACCTACTGGACCATTTGTTAATATTGACAATAAACTACCATTGTCAATAAAAGAATCTATTATACCAACTAAAAAGACTCCTGAAATAAGCAATATAATAAAATCTAACTTTGCATCATTTACAATATTTTTTATCTTTTTCTTAGACTTTATATAATTAATCATTATGTCCCTTGCCTGTGAAACAACTAACTGGTAATTAGCTTCATACTTTCCGCATAATTCTAAATTCCTAAGAATTTCTGAAAATTTATCATGGACTACCTTCGTTTCTAATTTTCTAAATGCTGCTGAGACATTTCCAGTATTAGTTGCTTCTACATAACACTCCTTTACAGCCGAACACATAGGTTCTTGAAGAAAGGGATATATTTTACCAAATATCGTTATTATGTTGTCATAAGTCCTTGTGTAGTTTTCTACCATATTCAAAAAGTGAATTATTTGAGCTTCTACCTTTTTTCTATTAAAATCTGCAATTATTGCAAGTGTTATATATGGAAAAAATAGCAATGTTATAAATACAATTATACTAAGAAATCCTGATTGTGTTATCAATAATGTTGATACCAACCCTGTCATTGACATTAACATCGACAACATACAAATAATTTCTGTACTTATTCCTTTATAATGCTTGCGTAATCCACTTTGATTTATCATCAAATCCATTTTATAGAAAAAGTTCGTTTTATCCTGATTTCCTTCTGCAACTCTTAAAGCTTCCTCCTGCATGATCCTTACTTCTTCTGACTTCTTTAACTTACCCGAAATAACATTGACTATATTATTTTTAATAAGCAGCCTAACTAGAATAAATGCACTTACAACAAGTGATAAGAATAATACAATATTACTTATTATTAATGCATAATTCTTTTGAGATAACAAGCCAACTATAAATCCTTTCATTAGCTCACCTCTTTCTCATAAATGCGTTTATACTTCAATTCTCCCTCTTCATAACCTTCTACTTCTGTGATTTCTGTTATCTTATAATCTTTTAGAAATACAATAGTTTTTAAAGACTTCAACATCTTTAGTACAAAGGACCTATCATAACCAGTAGCACGCATAATATAGTCACAAAGTTTGTCTGGAGCTTCAATGCTGCTCTCTGAATGAACTGACCCCCAACAAACTGAACCTGTGTAAGATGCATTAGCAAAATAAGCTGCTTCATCTCCTTTGATTTCACCTAGTATAAAATACTTATTACTTGTAAGTAATCCAAACTTAGACTCATCTTCTAAAGTGTATTGTATCTTCCCTTCTCCTTTTTTTGTAACAACATGTAGAAATAGAAATAATGAGTTTGGATCACTTGCAAAAAGTTCTTCACTTTCTTGCATACATATTCCTGTTGTCATAGGTGGGATTAGATCAAGACATGCATTCATAAAATGTGTTTTTCCTGCACCAGTTGCGCCTGCCACTAATATTCCGCCTTTTATTGCTTTTTTTATGTATTCGACTTGTGATTTTGGTATCATTCCTTTATTAACAAGCTCTTGAATACTTCTTTTTTTCTTTGGATGCTTGCGAATATGCATAAAATATGTATCCTCTGAGTTAACATATGCTGTCGCTATTGCTATTCTTAATATCCAGTCAGGATTTCTTTTATCTGTTACATACTGTAATGCATTTATATCTGCCAACGAAATTTGATTTGCTACTGCAACTAATTGTAAAAATGAATTATATTCTTCTCTTGACTCAAATTTCAAATCAGTCGGCTCATATATTCCATTTATGCAAGCAGCAATGCTATCAAATGACATACAGCGTATATCCGAAACATCGTCATCTGCCAAAAGTTCTTCGAGAATATAATAGCCCCAAAGAAATTTTTTCAACTCGTTAAGTACAATTTCTATTTGTTTTACTTCAAGCTTTCTTCCTTCAAGCAATGATCTTGCTTTTAGTAAAACATTTTCTTTTGCTTTTTCTGAACCAGCTCCTGCAGCAATTAATTCATTACTTGCTTCTGGACTATGCAACAAATATTCTCTTGTCTCTTCCATAAATTTTTTCAAATTTTCTTTGCCCATATTCTCTTTTACTTCTAAATCAACAGAAGATTCTTTTTTACTAAGCATTTATTTTTACCTCCTTTTTAGTTTTTGACTTTATCACTATAAATCAAATAATTAAAATACGAGGTGCGTTTTTGATACTGTTTTTGGGTAAAAAAAATCCCTCGTGACGAGGGATAAAAATATCTATATGTAAATTTTTACTCTCTAAATTTCTCTCATACTAATTATGTAGACCTTTATCTTACATAGAGAGGAAGTGAAAGTTTGAAAGATATTTTATACTCCATTTTATTATACCTTATAATAGTGATTGGATTCATTTGGATCAATTCTTCCCCACCGACTCAATTTTGGCTATCTATATCAGATTTGTACTTAGACATCATTAAATCTTTTCTTTATTACATAGCAAAATTAATAGACAAGCTATAATTTTTTATTAAAGTCCAAGCATTTTTAGACTTGGACTTTGATAAAACAAACTATTACAATTTATATGTTTTATTACAAACCTTTTTATAACTATAATATCTGTTATATTTTTTACTGTTGCTAGAACAGCTTGTTCATCTTTATGCTGATTAATAATTTATTCTCAATTCCATTATATTTTTCATCTAAAGAATTAATAACTTTTGGTATTTCTGAAATATTGCAATATCTATCAACTTCCATGATTATCTTCAAATTCCTCAAATTTTTTGATGCATTTTTCTTCAAAATATCTTATACTGTTAATCATAGAGAACACCTTTCTTTTGTGTGTATTTTGTTTGTCGCTAATACTTTATCACAAAGAGGTGTTCTCTTTCTATCTATTTTCCATTATCCGAATAAAATTTTACGCTAGCTCCCTCAATATGATGTCAAATCAACCCTAGGGATTTTCAAACAATATTAATTATTATTTTTACTAATTTTACTTAAGTGTATCTATTAAATTGTAATACAAAGGAATAGAGTCCATCTGCTTCTTTTTTATTTTGTAAAATAATAGTACTTGATTCAAGAATCTCCATAAAATATCATTATTTTTAACAAGCTCCTCCAATATAGAAATTAGCTTTTTCTTCTCCTCGCAATCTAGTCTTTCATATTTCTCTTTCCATGATTGTGTTAGACCTAGTTTTTCTCTTCTACTATCTGACAACCTAAACAAAGGTATAATATTATTGGTTATTATGTATTCAGCCTTGTTAGCAAATCCAACACTTGACTTCCTGGTTTCAAACTAATAACTGTATGTTTTCTAGCCAATGCAACAGGAACAACTGTATTTTCGTATAAGTCACATTCAAATTCATTAAGCAAACATAAACTTTTATTCAAGTTATCATAACTTGAAATATTTGATTTATTTACTATAAAGCTTTTTATGTCACCCTTGTTTTCAAAAGGATATGGTAAATTAAATACTATTAGTTTTCCATTTTTAGCCTTATATATAAAATCTTGACCATAATAAGTTTCACTTCCAAAAGTAGATGATGACGGTTTTCTATCATAATTAACATACTTATTTCTAACTTCATCAGATAAACACAAAATAGTCTCAGTTTCAATTGCCTTATTAATCATCTTGAAGTAATCGACAACAGCTCCACTTTTAATCAAACCTATGATTAGGATTGGGGTTCTATCATACTTTCTCATTACCATGTTTATTTCATAAAGATTCTTCATAATAGCATTATGTATCCATGCTGCGTTTCCATAAATTGCAAGCGGACCATCCATAAAAAAACATATGTCGCTTAGTGTTTCAACATACGATTGTGGCGAAAAATCAACTATCATCCTTATATAGTGCATGACAAAAAGATGTTCAATAACATTTGTAAACCTTGTAAGAGCTGATTGATTTGAACCATTATCCTCAACTTCTTCCCAAATTCTCAAACAATCTGATGGATATATTGATTCACTACATTCTGGGCATAATTGCTCTTCCTCAATATTAAATACCGAAATATTCTTTGCTGTACAATTTGTATTTGGACATTTATGCAAAATCAACTCATTATCACTCTCCACACAATAACTTCCTGTACGATAACTTGCCAACTTAAATAAAGTTGTCCTCAAACTGGTTTTAATGTCGTTAGGATTATTTCTATATTTACATAAATAGTTATCCAATGCTAATCTAAAACCATCCCTTACAGATTCCTTCCCACCGTACTGCATATTACTACTTGGAAATGCAAATACTGTTGAAGATGTGGCTTTCTCCATTTCTGCTACAGAAAATGGATTAATATATTTTTGCTTACCTAAATCACTATATACATCTCGCTTAATTAATATATTTCCTACCTTCACATATCCAACCCGAGTATGGGGCAAATTATCACTTATACTAGCTTCATAACTACTACCATCTATAGATATAACATTAATAGGTATTTTCTCTTCTTTAAAATTTTGCTTTATAAACATGGATGCTACATCCTTCACCTCTTGTCCAGATGGCTCCACCATATATTTACAATGTTCTAAAAAATCTTTTACATCAGGATTTTCAACAATCTCAACATGAGTTGTTTTATCTACAACATCAAACATTTACATCCTCCTTGTCCATAAATTTCTCTGGAGAAAACTTGTCTATCTGAACAGGTACAACATATGGACTAGATAATGTCTTAACTCTTGTAAAACCTACATCTTGTGAGTGCAATAAAGACTTACTAAAATCCGAAAAATCATAAAAGTGTGAAAGTTCTTTTATTTCTGTATCACTGTTCAAATGAGATACAAACCAGTTTTCAGTATTGGCCAATATATTCTTATGCACTGATGATACTTCTTGCGTTGCATATACTAACGCAATTTTATATTTTGCACCTTCTTTGGCTAACCTTGGCCAAGTATCTGTTAAATCCATCCCTTTTCCAATTAAATTATGAGCCTCCTCAATATAAATTACAATATTTTGTGGCATCTTCCCTTCTGTAAATACTTCCATGGACGTGTGAAATATGTAACCTGCTATATTCTTTGAAATACGTTCTCTTAACGTTGCATTTCCAACAGAAAGATCTAGAATCACTATTTTCCCTTGACATAAATATTCATATATTTCTGTGCATACCTCTGTTACTTTTGCTGATGAATGATATTCTTTAGCAATCTCGATACTTCTAAATCCGCGTATATATCCATCGTTTGCACTCTTTCCAACTAATAAATTCAACATTGCAACACATTCATTATCCAACCAAGCACTTTTACTTGAAGTCAGTATTTGACTTTCTTTATTTGCATCCCTTGCTGCACTAAACCATTTCTCTGCTTCACCAAAAGACATACCTCTATTAGGATCTATATTTTGATTTTCCCCAAGTTTTTCTTTAACCCTTTCAATAATGGCTTTTCCCACAATAAATTTTACATTAAACACCCCTGAAAATTCATATCCTGACTTTTTCAGCAAAGTCTTATACAATTCTGTCTTAACTTTCCATCTTGTAATCTCTCCATGTTCTGTTTCATCAGGTTTTTCTAACGACATGCTTATAAAAGTATCAATATCTGCTGAACCATCTTTTCTAGTCTCTTTTATCAAATCTCTAATTGTATATAATCCCTCTTGCAATTGTTCATAAAAATTATTTAACAATGGCTCAAAACCCTCTGTTACCTTCACACGATATTTGACACATTCATCTTTAAATATTGTAGAAATCGAACCACTATCTTGTTTATTTGCATTTGCATATTCTCCATTAATATCAAAAATTAATTGTCCAATCTTCATATTATGTTCACTAGATATTTCCTTAACAACAGATACTGTTTGCTTTATCATATTAGATTTTCCTGTCCTTGTCATACCTAATACTGCTGTTCTCCTTGCTAAAAAATCTGCTGGTTGAATATAGAACTTTACTTTATCAACTTCTTCTGACCTATGTAATCGATCCGTAGATGTATATCTAACTGTTCCAATTCTAAATGGAGAGACTTCTCCTTTTATTCCCAACTCTTTAAAATCTTCCACTGAACGTCTTTTCCTAATCGGATCAACAAAATTAACTACTTTTTCCAACGATTGTGATGTTGGCATAAATACCCTCATTTGTAAAGATGTATAAAAGGTTTCCACATCACTTCCTAAATTTAGTTCTTGTTGCTTCATATAAAAAGTCCCTAGAACACGACATTCCAATCCACCAAATTGCAATCTATTACGTGTCAAACTATCAAAACTTGCCTCATCATTAAATACACCTGTTTTATTTTGATAATTATCTATTTTGGTTTTTATCATATCATCATCTTGAGGTAGTCTGCAAGAACCTGTTACCCTTAATAAAATCACTTCCTTATCCGCTTCATCACTCTCACCATATTTATCTGGTTCAAATACTGTTGCTAACAAGAAACTATTATGTGGAATACCTTTAACATTACTTTTCCATAAATCATTTGTGATTACCAAGGCCTTTTCATAATCAATAGAATAAATCCAACCAACAAAGTTTTCTTTTTGAATCAATGTTAATAATTCATCTTTAGCTAACTCATTTACCTTAAGCATTATCTTCCTCCCGTAAATTGATTTTTATATTTTCTTTCTGTAATTCCTGCCTATTCGGCCATAAGCTTTCATCACACAATATCATTATTTCAGATGCTTTCTTTTTTTCGGCAACACTATATGATAAATCAAAAAGTTTCTTTGAAAACTCAGAATACAAATTAGCTATTTCTGGTTCCGCATCATAAGTAACCATCCATAAACCCTTTTCCTTTTTTAATAAATCAGCTATTTCTTTATGATCTTTATATACAAAAAAATTTTTGTATAATTCTTGCCCTTTTTTATAATATGGTGGGTCAAAATAAACGAATGTATCTGAATATCTATGTAAATAATTTTTCATAAAAGAACGAATATCCTTATTATATACTGTAATATCATCTTTTCTTTTTGCAATTTTCAGAATTCGATTAATAAGTTCTTTTTTATTATATCTTGCATCTATCGAATAATTACCATTTTGCTTATATCCACCTATAGGTCCAGCGGCTAATATTCCTGATCTATTTGTCCTGTTAAGAAAAAAAGTTGCAAAAGCAAGCTCAACAGAATATTTTTTCGCTTGATTAATATATACTTCTTTCTGCTTATACCATTCATTAATCGAAACCTCTGTATTATCTATTAGGTTAACAAATTGATTTGTATCTTCAATAATCGCCCGCCAAATAGAGTAAATGGCCTTGTCAAAATCATTTATTACAATATGGTCAACCTCACCTGAAAATAGCAATTCTAAAGAAACCCCTGCTCCACCTGCAAATGGTTCAACATACGTAGTTTTTTTCATTCCTGTTTTCTTTATTAATAATTTTACCATTGGTGCTATTTTTGATTTGCCACCAGGGTATCTTAACGGAGAATAATTCACCTATTTTACCTACCTATCTACTTAATAAAATTTATGCTACACTCTTTTGTTTCTGAACATATCTTTTGCTTCTTAACATCTTGAAATTCCATCCAAACAGTAGGCTCGCTAAAATCTGTAATACATCTTTTTATTTGTTCAATGCAAACACTTGACAACTTAAACCTCAAGCTTTTTTTTATGGTTGAAAAAGCTTCTACTGAAAATGGCATATCGATAATCACGTCATTTTTACCTACATTGTTAATATCAGTAATAAGTATATTGTTATTTGATATTGAAAAGCAATGTCCTGGATACTTAAAAAAAATTTTAACATCATCTATCAAATAATTATACTTAGCGTTATTAAATAAAGTAAATTCCATAACAAAATATCTTTCTATTTTATTCTTTATAACAGATTCTTTTTCTACTATTTCCTTTTTACTTATTTCTAATTTTCTTTTTATTCGTGATTCATAGACTTTATCCAAATCCATTCTATTTGCTTTAAAATTATCTGCATTTCTTCGAAGAAAAATCTGTCCTTGCTGTAAAATAATCTTACCTTCTCTAGAATAATCTTTTTTCACTAAATATGGCCTGTCTGAAGATTCTACAGGTATCTTAATATATGCCACATTCGAATTTTCATAAGGAAAAATATCTACTTCTACCCCAATATACGGTTCACAATATTCCCTTAATAAACCATTTATTTCTGATATATCTGGAATACTACCACTTTCCATTGTCCCTAACTGGTGCGTTTCATTATCTATATTAAAAATTATGTATTTATCTCCATATTCAATACTATTTGCAAACGACAAAATGTCCTTTATCATATCACCTTTCTTAGCATCATGATAAAATTCTCTTTTAAAATCACAAAAATCTGTCTCTCTACTAGATTCTATCAATTCAATAACTCTATCCTTATCTGTCATATATTCTTTTTCTCCTAATGTAAAAATATTTTCTTATACACACATTATAAAAACCATCCGTAAATAACTGATGGTTTATATAAACTATATAAAAGACCAAATTGCCTTCAATCCATAGAATACTACAATAGTTTCTTTCTTCCTTACTTTTTGGTAATCTTCTGAAAACCAACTTATATCTCGTTCTATTTTTATATTTACTTGCTGTGATAGAATTTTTTTCATAACTCCACTCTCTTTCCACTAAATTATATAAACAAATTATAACATAATAATTATGAATATACAATTACATTTTTACATTTTTTACCTAAATGTATATATAAGCGGCCTCGACTTTGCTTTTAATATAAAAATATTCTTTATCATTTATTTTTCTTGTATTCTTTCATAGTCTCTGTTTCTAAATTCTAACTCTTTGACACATCATCTAAACCATTGTATAATCAATACAGCAAAATAAGTTATTAACAATAAACTTACAGGGAGATTTATTTCGATGGAAGAAAATGCACTATACCTAAGAAAATCAAGAGCCGACGTAGAACTCGAAGCACAAGGACAATTCGAAACCCTAGCACGTCACGAAAAAGCCCTTTTAGACCTAGCACGCAATATGAGTGTACCCATTACCCATATCTACCGTGAAATCGTATCAGGAGACAGCATCGATATGCGACCAGAAGTTCAAAAGTTACTAACCAACGTTGAATCTAGTCGCTTTAAGAATGTATTTGTAATGGAAATTGAACGTTTAGCAAGAGGAAACACAATTGACCAAGGTATTGTTGCCCAGGCATTTCAAATATCTGGTACAAGAATTGTTACACCTCTCAAAATATATGATCCAAATAACGAATTTGATGAGGAATACTTTGAATTCGGTTTATTCATGGCACGTAGAGAATTAAAGACTACTACCAGACGTCTGCAGCGTGGCAGACTTGCAAGCGTAAATGAAGGAAAATTTATAGGTTCTCAAGCTCCATATGGTTACAGCAAAGTAAAACTACAAAACGAAAAAGGCTATACTCTACTGCAAAATGAAGATGCAAGCACTATTAAACTTATATTTGATCTCTATGTAAATAAAAACATGGGCGCAAACCTTATATGTGATGAGCTTGATAGACTTGGAATAAAACCACAAAACACTAATGCTTGGCACGTAACCAGTATACGAGATATATTGAAAAATCCTGTCTATATGGGTAAAATAAGATGGTCCTACAAAAAAGAAACTAAAGCGTTAAACGAAGACGGCCTAATGAGAAAAACAAGAACTCGTTCAAAAGAATACACATTAGTGGATGGATTGCATGAAGCAATTATTGACCCTGAAACATTTGAAAAAGCACAAGCAATAAGAATAGACAGAATTCACCCTCCAGTAAAAGGCAGTGATACACTCAAAAACCCTCTAACTGGCTTGATTTTTTGCGAGTTATGTGGCGCCAAAATGACTCGTATGAGCCCTAACACTAAGAACCCTTATGCTACTCTTAAATGTTCAGCAAGAGGATGTAAAAACGTATCCGCTCCTATGTTCTTAGTCGAACAAAAACTATTAGATTCGTTAGATGAATGGTTTAAACAATATGAGCTAAACCTAAAAATAGAAATAACTGAAACAAAAAACGATATATCACTAGCATCAAAGGAGGCTGCTTTACAACAAATTGCATCTCAAACTATTAAAACAAAAAAGCAAATTGAAAATACTTATGACTTCTTAGAGGAAGGTATTTATTCAAAAGATGAATTCTTAATGAGAAATAAAGCTCTTTCAAACAAACTTGTAGAATTAAAAGACAAACAATTAATATTAGAAAAAGAAATTAAAGCATTATCTCAAAGCAAAAAATATAAAAACGATGTAATTCCTCATATTAAGAACTTACTTGATACCTATTTTCTTTTACCATCTGCAGAAGAAAAAAATATGCTGCTTAGATCTATTATTGAAAAAGTAACTTATCTTAAAACTGAGCAAAATAAAAAAGGACAATTAGCCAATGATAACTTCGAACTAAGTATAGCCCCTATTCTAGAAGATATGGAGTAATTCTACATTACCCATATCTTCTATGGGCGTATTTATACCCCCATTCATAAGTCATCAGCAGTACCGAATTCGCTACTGCCCCCAATGCTTCATAGTCTTTCCCCTCATAAAGTACACCCTTTTGATTATCTGAAGTCTTTGGTGCCAATGCTACCGACGCTGTATATCCATTTTCATTCATTGTCTGCGTAACCCGCCTTACAAACTCAGTAAAATCGTCTTTATCCTCCTTTAATATGTATTCAAAATCAATATCCACTCCTGCATAACCTTTATATTCAACTGTTGCCAATAATTGCTCTATTAGGTTATTTAAGCTATCATCATTTTGTACAACACTATGAATGAGCTGGTTATTAAACTTACCATTTTCATCAAGGGGTGTTAATGTAAGTATTGGTCTTGTTGCATTTTGATAAGCTAATGAAATCATCCACTCGTCTGGAAGCTCTGGAGCAATTAGATTACCTTCTTTTGTAAAACCATATGAAAACACTGACATATCCGTTAAATAAGAAAGCGTTTGCTCAAGTGTCCATTCATTTATGAAAGGATAGGCATATCCATTTACATTTACACTCCTTCTGTCACTTGGAGCTTCATCCATAATAATAAGTAATGCCTGACCTATCGCAAGCTTATATGGCGAAGATATTTGATTTATGTAAACTAACTCTTCTACTGTTATATTAAATTTTGCCGCAATACTATCTACAGTATCACCCGATACCACAACATATATCTCCATTTTTCCTCTAATTTCTGTAATTTTTACTCTTCTTTATTATTAGATTTTATTATATTTCTTTAGCTAATATACATTTTTAATATTTTTTTAACACTTTGAAACTGGTTTTTATATTATACTAAAGTCAACACATTGTGTTGACTTGACAAACAAGTTTGTTCACAATAATGAAAATTGGTTGCGATAGCGCAACTAATTTTCATTATTGCCTACACTTACAACATAAATGCAAAGGAGATGTTTTAAATGAATACAACCTTATTAACAGTTGCCTTAGTTATACTACTCTGCATTATAGCTTATCGTTTTTCTGACAAATTTGGAATGCCTGTTCTTTTACTTTTTATGGGATTAGGTATGTTTTTCGGAGCTGATGGCCCCGTTGGAATATATTTCAATAATTATCAACTAACTGAAACTATATGTTCAATTTGTCTTGCTTTTATAATGTTTTATGGTGGTTTTGGCACTAACTGGAAATCAGCAAAACCAATTGCTGCAAAAGCCATAACTTTATCTACACTTGGCGTTTTAGCTACTGCATTATTAACAGCTGCTTTTTGCTATTATGTTTTTAACTATACATTTGCTGAGAGCTTTCTAATCGGTGCTGTTCTAAGTTCCACCGATGCTGCATCTGTATTTTCAATCTTACGTTCAAAGAATCTTGCTTTAAAAGATAGTACTGCACCCCTTTTAGAAGTGGAAAGCGGAAGTAATGACCCTTGTTCGTATATGCTTACCATAATTGCTATCTCTATACTAAATAACGGTTCTGTTTCTATTGGATTCATGGTTTTTGCTCAATTATTTTTTGCTATTGTATTTGGTGTTCTTATTGCATTGATTGCAAGAAAAACAATTGGTAAAATCAGCGAATTAGGTAATGGAATGGACACAATTTTTATGTTTGCCGTTGTGCTTATCTCTTATGCTTTACCTGGTATCTTCGGTGGAAATGGTTTTCTAAGTGTATATATAACAGGTATTATTCTTGGTAATAGTAAAATTAAAAACAAAATTACCCTTGTTCACTTTTATGATGGTATAAATGGTCTTTCACAAATATTAGTTTTCTTCTTACTTGGATTATTAGCTTTTCCAAGTATGATACCTTCGATCCTTATCACCTCAATTGGTATTGCTCTATTTTTAGCCTTTATCGCAAGACCAATTACAATATTTGCATTATTAGCACCTTTTAAATCTTCACTTAGACAGAAGCTCGTTGTTTCTTGGGCTGGTCTTCGAGGCGCAGCTTCTATCGTTTTTGCTATTATGGCTCTTTCTGCTGGAGTAGGAATAGATGGGGATCTTTTCCATATTGTTTTCGTTGTTTCCCTACTTTCTGTTGCCTTTCAAGGTGCACTTTTGCCAAAAGTTTCAAAAAAACTCGATATGATTGATTATGAAGATGATGTTTTAAAGACATTTAACGATTATCATGATGAATCCTCACTTGCACTTATACGAATGTTTATTCCAGAAGGACATCATTGGCAAAATAAATCAATTAGTGAAATCGAGTTACCTGCCGATTCACTTGCCGTAATGATTAATAGAGGAACTGAAACCGTTATACCAAAGGGAGATACTGTAATCCTTGCACAAGACAGCTTAATTCTAAGCGTTCCTACTTATACAAGCGAAGATGACTTAAGTCTAAAAGAAATTGAAATAGATAATTCAAGTGAATGGTGTAATAAAACCATAGAAGAACTTGATTTACCAGAGAATATATTGATTGCCATGATAAAGCGTGGTGAGGATAATATTATACCTAGAGGCCATACAACATTATTAGAAAATGATATTATAGTTATGATTTCATAAAAAAGTAGGTTCGTTGCGATATTGATGCAACGAACCTCTTCTTGTTTAGCTAAGCCTTTTTATCTATTTAACAGTCTTGAAAGCTTCTTCCAAATCTTCTATAATATCTTCTATATGTTCTGTTCCTATAGACAACCTAATCGTGTTTGGCTTAATACCTACACTCGCTAATTCTTTATCATTCATTTGTGAATGTGTTGTACTAGCTGGATGTATTACCAAAGATTTAACATCTGCAACATTTGCAAGTAGTGAAAATAGCTCCAAATTATCAATAAAGTCTTTTGCTTTTCTCTCATTACCTTTGATTTCAAATGTAAATATCGAACCTGCTCCATTAGGGAAGTATTCTTTATATAACCTTTGTTGCTCTGAGTCTCTCGAAACGCAAGGATGATGAACCGCTTCTACTTGTGGATGATTCTTTAAATAATCTATTACCTTCAATGAATTTTCTACATGACGTTCAACTCTTAATGACAATGTCTCGAGTCCTTGTAAAAATATAAAAGCATGAAATGGTGATAATGTTGCCCCACTATCTCTAAGTAATGTAGCCCTAATCTTTGTAACGAATGCTGCTGCCCCTGCCGCCTTTGTAAAACTCACTCCATGATAACTTGCATTTGGCTCCACTAGTGATGGGAATTTTCCAGAAGCTGCCCAATCAAACTTTCCACCATCAATAATCACACCGCCAAGTGTTGTTCCATGACCACCTATAAACTTGGTCGCCGAGTGAACCACTATATCTGCTCCATGCTCTATTGGTCTAACAAGAAATGGTGTTGCAAATGTATTATCAATAACTAGTGGCAATTTATACTTATGTGCTATTTCAGCTATTTTTTCAATATTTGTAATCTCTGAATTTGGATTTCCTAATATTTCAATAAATATTGCCTTTGTATTTGACTTTACATAACATTCCACTTCTTCGTAATTAAAAATATCAACAAAACTCGTACTTATACCGTAATCTTTAAGTGTATGCTCTAAAAGATTATATGTACCACCATAAATATTATTTGCTGCTATTATATGGTCTCCTGCATGTGCTAAAGTTCTAAAGGTATAGTCAATAGCTGCTGCTCCTGATGCAACTGCAAGTGCTGCCACACCACCTTCTAACTTTGCTATTCTTTCTTCAAACACTCCTTGAGTAGGGTTTGTAAGTCTTCCGTATATATTTCCTGCATCTGCAAGTCCAAACCTTGCTGCTGCATGGTCACAATTTCTAAAAACATATGATGCTGACTGATAGATAGGAACTGCCCTTGCATCTGTAGCTGGATCTGGTTCTTCCTGTCCTACGTGTAGCTGTAATGTTTCAAACTTCAAATTTCTCTCTTCATACTTTTTCTTCTTCACAATATGCCTCCATACACTTTCCTTATCTTAAATTCTTTTTCGATATTACTACACTTTTCCTACTCTGTCAATGGGATTTGTAATCAAAACATTGTCAGTTTATAAATATTTAAGTTTTATTTGCACACATTATCTCATATACTATATTTGGTAATAATCTATACAGCGAATATTTGAAAGGAACTTATATTTTATGAAAACCAATATACCAGGAAACCACCTCTCTACTTCTATGAAGGGATTATTTATAGGTGCTACAATGCTCGTACCAGGTGTTAGCGGTGGCACAATGGCAATGATACTTGGAATATATGATAGACTAATCTCTTGTGTCAGCTCTATATTTAAAGACATGAAGAAAAGTCTTCTGTTTTTATGTTTATTTTCTATAAGTGCATTAGTTGGAATGATGATTTTTTCAAAACCATTGCTAGCACTTATTGAAGCATTCCCAAAGCCTATGATGTATCTATTTATTGGAGCTGTTGTAGGAGGTATTCCTGACATATATAAAAGTTCGCAGGCTAAAAGCTTTTCATATAAAATACCTTTGTACACTATTATAGGTATAGCAATAATGTATTTTGTCAATTCATTTTCTTCAAGTGGCAGCAGTAGTGATGCAGGTGCTTTTATTTTAATTTTTACAGGCTTTTTATTAGCTCTTTCTCTTGTATTACCTGGCATTAGTGTTTCATACATGTTATTAATAATGGGATTATATGGTGATACAATGAAAGCAATAGGAAACCTTAACTTTGGATTCCTACTGCCTATTGGAATTGGTCTTATTCTAGGTATTTTACTAACCACGAAATTTTTAGACATTGCCATGAAAAAATATCCTATGGCTTGTTATCTAATAATATTTGGATTTGTAATTGCATCTGTTGCTGAGGTATTTCCTGGTATTCCACACGGCATTGAATGGCTAATATGTGGTTGTACAGGGTTTTTAGGATTTAGCCTTATACGTTATATGTCAGTTAAGTTCTCTTAGTGGCAACATTATCTCTGTTATAAATACACCTGGCTCATTTTTTCTATTTAAAAAGCCATTGTATATATTAACAGCATCACTTATACGCCTTAGACCATGCCCATGATTTCCCCTTTTATTTGATATATAATCTGCATCTACCTTTCTAACAATCTCTTTTGTTGAATTTGTCATAGATATATATAATTGCTTTTTTACAATTGCAATATATATCCTAATAAACCTTTGGTCCTCCTGCGGTATACTTTCACAGGACTCAATGGCATTATCAATAAGATTTCCTAGTATTACACACAAATCTATGTCTCTAATAGGCAATTCATTTGGTAATACAGCCTTACAATTTATATTTATCCCTTGCTTACCAGCAAGAGATAACTTGCTGTTTATAACCGCATCTACACTAATATTTCCTGACTGATATTTTATGTCAACCTTATCCAAATCAACTTCAAGACTATTGATATATTGTGATGCCTCATCGTATTGTTTAAGAGCCATATGAGCTTTTAGTTTTTGCATATGATTATGATAATCGTGTCTCCAACCACGCATCGTCATAAATATCTCTTTAGTTTCCGCCATTTGCACACCATTAAGCTTGTCTTGAAACTGTGTAAATTTCTTATTATACTTCTTTTTATATATATAATTTATTACTATAGGCATTAGAACTAAAATTGCTGCCATTATAGCTATCCATACTATGTATTTATTCATCTGTAGCCTCCTAAAGATTATTTACATTTATAAAAGCTTCATTCACCTGTTTATATTGTCCACGACTTACTTTATAGTTTATACCATTGTCCAAAGTGCACTCGCAGCTTGTTATTTTTTCTATATGAGCAGGATTTACATAATCAGAACGATTTACTAGCACAAACCCATATCTATCAAATATTTCTCTAATTTGCTTCAAACTTCCCTTTTGCTCATATGTATTACTTGTTGTGACAATTTGCAAATAATGTCCATTTATCGTTATCACAACAATATCGTTTATCAAAAATCTCTGCTTTTCTCCCAATATATCAAGCACTACAAAATTTTCTGGTTCATTTTTCTTTTCCTTAATTATCTCATCAAATAGCTCAAATATCTTTTCATCTGTTATTGGTTTTAGAATATATCTTATAGCTCCTACTTCATATCCTTCAAATACATAGTCCTTTAATCCTGTAATAAAAGCAATTTTTGTTTTTTTGTTATCTTGTCTAATTTTTTTTGCTAATTCCATTCCATTTAACTTATTCATTTGAATGTCAAGTAAAAGTACATCAAAAACAGAAGAACTACTATTCTTAAATAGGAATTCCTCTGAACTATTAAATACATTTATATCAACTTCTATATCTACAGAATGCTTTTGACTCCACTCGTTTATTAACTTTGTCAAGTACTCACACATTACTGGTTCATCTTCACATATTCCTATATTGATTTTCATAAGTATTTTATTCCTCCATTATTATTCCATAAAAATTCCAAACTTCGGAGTGAGATAAGAAAACGTCATAAATGCTACAATTAGTGCCAATATTACTCTTCTAACGAGCATCAAATACTTGCATAGTTTTCTACTTCTTGATAATGCATATGTCAATAAAAATAATATTAATACTGCTATAAAGAATATTAAAATATCAAAAAATATATAACTTCGCCCTAACAAACCTGTATACACATAAAAAAGTACAGGAATCACAAACGTCGCTATAATTACCGATAGAAAATATGCTGGCTCAATACAAGGATATTGTCTGCTTAATACAGTTGAAAAGAAAAAACCATATGCTACTGCTGGAAAGAAAAGTAACTTCATATGTTCCCATATAGATTCATTTACTGCTGAAAAAAATCCTACTATTAAATTTTCACCTGTCCAATCATACAAATAATGTAGCAATGTTCCCACTATTACTATAATAATATAGCCTATCACTGAATAATTCAATATGTTTTTTTCAATATGAGCTTTAACCATTTTCCACCAATCCTAATAATTATTATATTAGAATTATATACAATTTAAAAAAATACATACCCAAATTAGGCATGTATTTTTTGATCTAATTTTTTAATTACATATATATAAGCTGGAATTAGGAATGCATCTGCCAATATCCATGCTGCTGGACTTGCTGCACATACTGCTGCAAACCCAAACACTGGCACAAATAAAAAACCTACAACTGCTCTCGCTATCATTTCACATACTCCTGCAAGTATTGCAAATCCACTATATCCAACACCCTGAATAGCAAATCTAACTACATTAACTAATGCTAGCGGAAAATAAAATATACTATTACAAACAAGCAATAACCATGCATTGTCAAGTATTGATGAGTTATCGGAATCTATAAAAATAGTCGCAATTTGTTTTCCAAATAGCACTAAAACTATACATGCTATTATGGCATACACAAGTCCCATTGCCGAAGAAGCCTTTAAGCCCTGCGTAACTCTCTTTGTTTTTCCCGCTCCAATATTTTGTCCTGCGAATGTTGCCATTGTAGAACCTAATGCATCAAATGGACAACAAAAGAATAATCCTACTTTTCCCGCTGCCGTAACCGACGCTACTGCCGCTGAACCTAGTGTATTTACGGCTGTTTGAAGTATAACACTTCCTATAGCAGTAATTGAGTACTGAAGTCCCATTGGGATTCCCATTTTACAAAGATAAAACACATAATGAGCTTCCATTCTCCACTCATCGCCTTTTATTTTTAGTATATCAAATTTCTTAATCATATAAATCAAACATAAAATACCAGAAACTGCTTGTGAAATCACTGTAGCATATGCTGCGCCTTCTACTCCTGTACCTAGCACCTTTATTGTAAATAAATCCAACAATATGTTTAGTACTGATGAAATAAGCAAGAATATAAGAGGTGTTTTACTATCACCCAATGCTCTTATTATTCCTGATAGCATATTATATAAAATCATTACTGGAATACCTGCAAATATAATAAATATATACTTATACGCATCATCATATATATCATAAGGCGTCTTCATTATGGTCAGTATCTTTCCACAGAAAATACACACTACAATAGTCATAACCACTGCCACTATTATTGCAAGCCACATGCAGTTAGCTACATACTTTCTAAGTGACTTATAGTCTCCTGCTCCAAAGCGTTGTGCTATAGGTATCGCAAAACCATTACACACACCCATGCAAAATCCTAATATCATAAAATTAATTGGCCCTGTTGAACCTACTGCTGCAAATTCATTAACACCCAAAAACCTAGCAACTATCAGTGCATCCGCCATACTGTAAAATTGCTGAAATAGCATTCCTAGTAAAAGTGGTATCCCAAAACCAAGTATTATCTTAGCTGGTGAGCCTACTGTCATATCCTTCATTGTATTTTTAGCCATCTATTAATCAACCTTTCTAAATATCTTTTACATTACACAAGTTATAATAATATTAGTATTTTCTTCCTTTGTCAATTGATTTCTTTAGTTATTTTGGGTATACTATTGTCAACGTAAAGATGTTGACAAGTCAACGCAAAAACGTTGAATGGAGGTAATGTAATGAATACACTTGAAATAAGTAATCTAAGCAAAAATTTTGGCAATAATAAAGTTCTTGACCAACTTTCACTTTCAGTCGAAGATGGTTCTATCTTTGGATTTATTGGGCCAAATGGAGCTGGAAAAACTACTACAATGAAAATTATTCTTGGTCTGTTAAATGCAGATAGTGGCAATGTGCGTATCTGCGGGGAGGATGTAAAATACGGTGAAAACTCCACAAATCGTTTCGTTGGATACTTACCCGATGTCCCTTCATTTTATGGATATATGAAACCTATGGAATATCTTAATCTCTGTGGCGAAATAGCTGGGCTTGATAAAGCACTGATAGAGTCTAGGAGTCTTGAGCTTATTGAAATGGTTGGATTAAAAGATGTTAATCGCAAAATTTCAGGTTTTTCAAGAGGTATGAAGCAACGCCTTGGAATTGCTCAAGCATTGATAACAAAGCCAAAACTACTTATACTAGATGAGCCTACTAGTGCACTAGATCCTGCTGGCCGAAAAGATATCCTTGATATTTTAAAAGCAGTAAAAGGTGAAACAACTATTATTTTTTCAACTCATATCCTATATGATGTAGAAACTATTTGTGATAAAGTTGCTGTATTAAACGGTGGAAAGATTGTTCTTACAGGCTCTTTAGATGAAATAAAACAAAACTACAAACATAATATTTTACATGTTGAATTTTCTGACATAGCTAATGCTGAAAAACTTTTTTCACTTATAAAAAATGAAGACTTTTACGTAGAATTTGTGAATAATGCTGTCATTATAAAAAGTAATCACCTTGCTAAATGTGAGCAGAAGATTTTATCCGTACTTTTAGAAAATGATTTGTTTCCTAATAAACTAGAGGTGGTTGAGCCAACTTTAGAAAACTTGTTTTTGGAGGTGATACAATGAAAGCATACAAAGCCTTTATAAAAAAAGAATTTATGGAATTTACCCGAACCTATAAGCTCTTTATTATGTTTGCTATATTTATTTTACTTGGATTAATGAATCCTTTTACCGCAAAACTTTTACCTTACTTATATAAAATGATGGAAGAGCAAGGACTTGTTATAAATATGCCTGCTCCGAGCGCTCTTGATTCGTGGACACAATTTTATGGTAATGTTCCTCAAATGGGGCTTATTGCAATGGTGATTATTTTTAGCTTGTTGGTATCAAACGAGTACACAAAAGGCACTCTTGTAAACATGCTTACAAAGGGATTACCTAGAAAAACTGTTATATATGCAAAGCTTACAATAGCCATTCTAATGTGGACACTTTCATATGCTGTATGTTTTGTAATATCATATGTATTTACTGCTTTCTTTTGGAGTAGTGAAGGACTTAGTAACATTGTATTTGCTGCAATATTCCTTTGGATTTATGGTATTTTACTTATTTTTATCACTATTTTAGGTAGCATTGTAATAAAAAATGTTTTTGGTGGAATTGTTTTTGCAGGAGGGTTCGTTGCTGTTCAAATGATTATTGGATTTATCCCAAAAATCTCTGAATACTTACCTTCAATGCTCTCTGGTGGAAACTTAAGCTTAATAACAGGTGCTTATGATATTTCAGATTTTGTAATTCCAATTATTTTTTCTATAGTATTGTGCGTTGCTTCGTTAATCGCTTCAATACAGATTTTTAATAAGAAATCCTTTTAATAATTATTGTAAGGCTCGCTAGCTTGATAGCGAGCCTTTTTGTTAGGAATAGTACTTTGCCTGTGCATTCCACAAATGATAATACAGCCCATCCAATTCTTTTACTAATTCATCGTGAGCACCATATTGTACAACATTTCCGTCATCAAGAACCAATATATTTTCGCAAAACTTACAACTACTCATACGATGAGAAATATAAATTGATGTTTTTTCATTAACCATTTCATTAAACTTATTGTAAATATCGAGTTCTGATATTGGATCTAGTGCTGCCGTCGGTTCATCGAGTATTACTACTGGCGAATCCTTATATAAAGCCCTTGCTATTGCTATTTTCTGCGCTTCTCCTCCTGATATTTCAACACCTTTTTCCAGATTGTTATATAAATAAGTCTCTAGCTTTTTATCAAATTCCATTACTCTATCCTTAATTCCTGCCTTAGACAAACAATCAAAAACCTTATCATCATCATAACTAATACTTGATGCAACCACTTGACCTACAGGCATAGGATAAAGCTCAAAATCTTGAAAAACCACCGAAAATATCCTTCTATACTCATCATAATCATATTTCCTTATGTCAATACCATTTAATAAGATCTCTCCCTCAGTTGGGTCATACAGCCTACACAAAAGTTTTATAAAGGTTGATTTACCTGCACCATTTTTACCTACAATTGCAAGCTTTCCACCAACATTTATTTTTAATGATAAATTTTTGATTATAACATCATCACTATTTGGATAATGAAATGATACATTTTTAAATTCCAATTGGTATTCATTATCAAGACGCTTCTCGATAGGCAATGTACCATCATATTTTTCATTTGGAAGTTCAAGAAATTCTATATATTTTTTTAGATAACTTATTCTCACACCAATAAAAGTTTTATTATATATTAAGTCAGAAACTCCCCTACATAATAGCATTATCGCTCCTACATACTGAGTAAGCGCTCCTAACGTAATCAGCCCTAACATTACTTTTATCCCAACTACTGCATATACCACTATTTCTATTATTGCCACACAAAGATTCGTTAAGGGATATATCTTTGAAGTTTTTTTTGTAAAATCCATAAACCACTTATCTGTCAAAGAAGAAAACTCTTTTTGCTTTTTACTTATCATTTTTTGCATCTTGTAGATTCTTATGCTTTTGCCTAAACTATAATCAATTACTAAGCTCCAAAATGCTGAATGCTTTCTATTGTTTTCAACATTCTTTTCAAAAAAATCTTTTTCTGTCTTTGATATATAATTTCCTATTTTAGATACTACAATGCCAAAAATAACAATTAAACTAACCAATATCGGTATCAACCAATACGAATTTATAAGGCTTTGAAATCCTGTCGCTGCCTCAAATGCTTTATCCTCTTTAAAAATGCCAAATGAAAGCACTATCGCATATATAATTGATATAATGTTTTCTACACTTAACGACATAACATAGCAAAGTACGTCTATCCCACCAGAGCTGTTTATTCCTTGCTTTACACTATCAATTGAGTTTCTTACTTCTGCTTTTTCATATACTTGATAATCCATAGAATGAGCCTTTTCAACTATCTTCGCTTCCGTCAATTGAGTAAGTCTTTTTCTCTTAACTATTAAAAGTTTATCTATTGCTCCTGCTGCAAGATTTATTATCATTCCTATGAGCATTATAATAACAACTGACTTTAAAACATCCGATTTGTCTGCTCCTACTGCTATTTTAGTTACCACCTGCGCTCCTAAAACAACAGGTACAAATAACTTTGCTGCATTAAGTGCTGCCATAAGTAAATTCCAAAATAGTATATGTGGTTCCAATTCTCTTGCAAGCCTTATTATTTTTAGTCCATCTTTAAAATTCGATTGCTTCTTCATAACAATCACCTGCCTTTTCCTTCTTATAGTAATGGCTTTGAATCTCAAATATTTCTGCATATTTTCCACCCATCTTCATAAGCTCTTCATGACTTCCCATTTCTTCAATATTTCCATCTTCTAAAAATATAACTTTATCGCAAAACCTTGTACTTGCTAATCTGTGAGATATGAATATACTTGTCTTATCGCTTGTAAGTTTATTATAGTTTTCATACATTCTACTCTCTGCTAATGGGTCTAGAGCACTTGTAGGTTCATCCAAAATAAGCATTTTACTATCTTTATAATAAACTCTTGCAAGCATAAGCTTTTGCACTTCACCACCTGATAGTTCTATACCTTTACTGTCAAATGACGTTGTTAGGTATGTATCTATTCCTGCCTCTTGTTCTTTTATTTTTTCATCAAGTCCTGAAAACTCAAGTGCTTTAAAAAGTCTATCTAAATCCTCACATCCAACTTCCTTTCCAGTAACATTTTCACGTATTGTATATGGTAATGCTGTTACATCTTGGAACACAACAGATACTAAATCAAAATAATCTTCTATATCACAATCATTTACATTTACTCCATTTACTAAAATCTCCCCCTTTGTAGGCTTATAAAATCCACAAAGCAATTTTACAAGGGTCGTCTTACCTGCACCGTTATTTCCTACTAATGCTATATTTTCCCCTTGCTCTATCACTAGATTAAGATTTTTTATTATATATTTTTCCTCATCTTCATATTTAAAATATACATTTTTGAACTCAATTTTAGGAGCCCTACTTTTATCTATAACTTTGCCCTCTCCATGTTTAAATACATTTTCCATTTCAAAAAACTTTCTAAGATCCTTTACTCCAATGTTTGCTCTTTTTAAATCATTATAATCTGATACCAATCCAAAGAGCCATCTTGAAAATGTAGAAATAACACCAATAAAAAACAACATCTGCGCTATGCTTATTTTACCATCAAGTACCTGTAGCGCTAGAATCCCATATGCCATTATGTCTCTTATTGCAAGAAATATATTATCTGATACAACCGGTAGAAAAAACCTTTTCTCAATTCCATTTTGCCATGTGGTGGATTTTTCAATTGTATTCACCAATACATCATTAATCCATTTCTCCATTCTATATACTCTTATATCTTTTCCACCTGCTACATTTTGAATCTTTTTACTAAAAGTCCATATTAATGTATTATATTGACTATCCTCTTCCTTTACCTTTTCAAGGTAATTTCTTGCATATTTATTAAGTAATATATCTACCACTGTCATTGCCACAAGTACTATTATTATTCTATAATCAATCATTAATATAACTGACGAAGTAATTACAAGTCCTATAATATTACATATTACCCCTGAAAATCTTTTATACATAAGCTCTAAACCTACCCAGTTTGAGCTTAAGCATTCTAAAGCATTATTTAGTAACTTTCTTTTATTATGCGATTCTCTTATAACATAATCTTTACTTATCGTATCCTTTATAAAATCACATGTTGTTGTAACAACTCTTGTAGACGTTTCCATTTTTTCTTTCATTGCACCTGCATATGCAAATACATATTTTAATGCAAAATTAGTAAAAATAATTAAACTCATATATACAACAAATGTAGTTATTCCTCTTTCCTTTTCGATAAAATACACCGCCAATGCCGGAATAAATGATGCCATGTATTCCAATACAAAGGTCAATATAATGACAAGAGCCATTAAATACTTATAGCTTCTATATTTATTAAATATGTATTTGTATGCAAACTTAATGTTGCCACCAAATGTATACTCTTTTTCTTTCACGATATTTATCCTTCCTTTTATTTTGATATATATAATATTATCATAAAAAGATTTATAAAACAAAATCGTGCACGAACTATAAAAATTCGTGCACGAGTAAAACTTTCATACTTTATATTGAATTGCTTTTCTTTTGTGTTTGATATTTTAGTCAAATTCAACTTCATCTAGTGAGGAATATATATTTAGCACTTTATTACTAGCAGTTTCTTTTACTGTGATTTTAAAGTTTTTTTTATCCTCACTTACTTTCAAAACATTATCCCCTAATTCATCTACACACTCTATTTCATATCCTTTAACAGTTATTGTCCCTTTGAATTTTTCAGTATTGTTAATTGTTCCACTTACATTAATTATTGCTGTTCCTATAACCTCTTCCTTGCCTACATCATAAACATAGCATTCTTGTTCAACGTTTATAAACGTAAAATTAAATATCGTATGTATTCCATTTTGCGTAGATATTACTTTAAAAGATGCAATAGAAATAAATATAATTACTATTGGAATTAGTATACCTATAAATCTTTTTCTGCTTTTTATATTTTCTTCTGGAGTATTTTTTAACTTTTTAAAGTAGTCTTTTTTACATATTATATATGTTCCTCCACTGACAGCTAAAAAAAATAATGTTCTTAGCTTTAGGAAAATATACATCTTTAAATCCAAGTAAGTTTCTACACCCGAAAAGTATCTTCTATATACTAAGCTTATTAATAACTCTGATACTATACATATTGATACTACTGCATACACATAACTAAATTTATATTCATCATAATTATAAAAATAATAACCTACTTTATTATTTTTATATATAATGGTTAATATTATTAAAACTACGCTTACTGTTACAAAAACCAAATTAAATAAATATTCTATTGTAAAAAAATTTAAGCTTTTACTAAATTCATTACCTGTAAAGAGATTTAAAAATAATAATATGACTTTTATTGTATATAGAATAATGCTACACTTCCATATATATTTCATACTAATCCTCCTAATATTTATTAATTTAAATGTATCACATCATTATTCCCTGATTTATCTTTTATCAACTTATATCTTGACAATATCCCAATAATACAATAAGTTACCGTAATGAATACAATAATATAGTAATACAATATGTGTTCTAAATTCCCTGATGCAATATCCAAATAAAATTTAAACACACTCACACCAAGTGATATAATTGGTATAATAATCGTATATCTGTATTTACATTCTGTAGCAATGATATATTGTCCAATAAATGATAATGATAAAAATACTATTATTACTATTATTTGTGCCCATGTAAATTCTGTTTGATAATTATACATTTCTTATCTCCTATTTCCATGATGTTGTTACACTAACTGAACATGTAGTACCATCGCTTAATGTTAATTTTATAAAATCACTTACAGCTGTTCTTATATTAACCTTATTGTTTATCAATCTCACTCCACATAACACTGTGTATTCCTTCCCTGAAACATTTGACTTCGGCGTAAATCTCCAGGCCCTTAGTCTATCGTGACCAAATTCGTTCGCTACATCTAATCCATTTGAATCATATGTATATGAGGTTGATGCACTTATCTTGAAACTCATGCCACTTTTTCCACCTAAAGGATCTGCTAAATCTAAACTTGTAGTTACACTTGAGCCAAAGGTATCTTTTATAACTGTATTAGATTTAAGGAATGTTTCATCAACAATTTCTATACAACTACTAACAACATTCATCTCTACATATAATTGTCTTACATACCTTTTTCCTTTTGGAAAAACCTCTACTTTAGCATAATAATCATCCAGTTTATAATTACTAGTACTTGATAACCTATAAACCATTATACTTTCCTTTATCTCTGCTATATACTCATTTTGGTTTTTCACATAAACCCTATAATATACTTCTGTTCTATAAATATCTCCTCCTTCAACATTAGACATATTTGCTTGAAAATGTATCTCTTCACCATTACTAAACAATTCTTTACTCTCAGAATCTTTTTCTTCTCCTAATATATCATCTATGATATATTCAACTTCTTTACTACTAATTTTAGAATCAGATTGTTTAGTGTCCCCTTTATCATCTATTTCAACAATAGATATAAAGTTAATTTCTATATTACCATACTCTTTATAAATCATAACATAATCACCATCTGTATTATCAGCACCTTCTAATGCTAGTGGGTCCTTAGTTAAACTACTTAAAAAGTTTTTCAAATGACCATCTTCATTTTCATCTACGTTTATCCAAATACAAGTGCCATCTTCTATTGCCTGAGATAATAATTCATCATTAATACTTAAATCACCTTCCTCCACTACGATAGAATCACAGCCTTGTACTTCTGTACAATTTGATTCAGTATTATTTGCATAAGCAACCACATTCCCTTGAACGTATAATATCATTAAAAACACACCTATATATGCCTTTATTCTGTTATATTTTTTCATATTTTATTTACCTTTCACTCATTACATAAGTCATTTATAATCTCTACAACATTTATTTTATTAACTTTATTACTTCTGAAATACTCATATATTTCTTCATTTTTTATATTGGGGTTGTACTGATAAATTAATGAAACAATTCCTGATATAATTGCCGCTGATGCTGATGTCCCATCAATACTGGTATAAAGCAGCTCACTTTCTTCTGATGCATAGATAGTAACAATATTTTTCCCTGGTGCTAAAACATCATAATCTTTATTTGAATATATTATATTTCCTCTTTTATCCACACTATTCACACTAATAACTTCTTCATATCCAGCAGGGTAATATATTTTCTTTGTATTATCATTACCACTTGATGCTACTATGGTAATGTTTTGCTCATATGCCTTCTTAATTACATCATGCAATTCTTCATTATCTTCTTCTAAAATTGCACTTATATTTATTACATCAACTTCATTTTTTATCGCGTAGTTTATAGCATATATTAAATGTTCCATTTTACCTTGCGATATGTCAGATGAAATATCTATAGACAATAGTTGTACTTCTGGATTAATACCTAGTACTCCCTCTTTTCTATAGGGTCTTGCCATAATTATTCCTGCCATTGCTGTTCCGTGCTCATAATCTGTATTTTCATAATCTTGTACATCGAACCTACTACCAAGTGTTAAATCTAATTCACTTACATTTCTTGATATAATATCATCATGATCCCTATATACGCCACTATCTATTAATGCTACTACTACTTGCTTTTTTAAATCTATTTCAAATCTAGATTTGTTATCCCAATTAATATATTCTAGCCACCATTGCATTCTATGTTTATATTCTTCATTTCTAAGCTCTTTAACTTTATTATTATATATAGGTAATATACATATACCAAATAAAATACATATACATATAATGACCTTTAATACTTTACTTGTCATTCTACCCCCTTTATTTCCAACTACACACATTTGTTATAGGATTTAAACACATATAATATGCATCCGTTCTTGTTAAGAAATAAACACCAGAAACTGTTATTGTGACTTTTTTTGTCTGTCCAACTTTATTTTGTATTCTTATACCAGGTGTAACAACCTTAGATGCATTATAGTCAACACTAAGACTCGAAGTTCTTGATGTAAATAGCCAATCCATTTTGTTATAGTTATTCAATCCACTTGTATTATTTCTTTCTACATGAACATATAAATCTCCGACATCATAGGTTACTGTTGTTGTTGCACTTCCAGTTACACCTGCAATACCTTTTGTATCAATATTAATTGAACTTGATAATGTTTCTTTTTCTCCTTTATCAAATGATACATAGTCCGTTATTGAACTATTTTTTGAACTAGGAATTTCCATACTAACACCAAATTGTCTTACATATCTGTTATTAAAACTTGTAACTGTGACTTTAGCTAAGACATCTTCTATCATATCCGCCTTTGAATTTGCATATCCGATCCTATATACATATGTTTGAATTCTTACTGAACCTACATTTACTTTTGTTATATCAAGAATATATATTGTGCTTCCAGAAAAATATTTATAACATTCTAAATCAAGTACTTGAGGTTTTATTTCACTACTATCATCTTGAGTTTCATACATTTCTTGTATATCTTTTTGAACATTTAAATGTGTGCTCATAATATTATTCATATTTTCCGCAATATTTATTTCTTCACAATCAGTGTTTAAGTTCATGCTTTCTTGACTAATATCTTCAATATTCTCTATTTCATCTAAACTCTCTAAACTAATAATATCTACAACACTATATTGAATATAACTAATATTCAAAACACCATATGATTTGCTCATTTCTACACCATCAACCAAATTAACGTCCACTTCTAATTCCATTATATCTTTACCAAAGAAGTTCATTAAATTATCCAGTGCTTGTTGTTGACCATTAGTTTCTATAACCACTAATACTCCATTATCAATTAGCTCTAAAATATAATCATATTTTGTATTTTCAACATTATCGCTGTTAATATAGACTGCATCTAATTTGCTAAAATTAATATTAATTACACTTTCAACATTCTCCCACTTAACCCATACTAAATTATTATCCATGTAAAGCGCTAAATCATTATCATTATCCCCTTTGCTTATTGGCATTGCATAATATGTTTGATTTACTGCAAATATGCTTAAAACAATTACTAGAAACAAACTAATTATTTTTTTGCAATAACCGTTTATAGCAACCTCTATAGAATTACTTTTTTTACCCATAATAATATATCCTTTCTATCTTCCTTCTTAAATTATTTTTTGTTTATTATCTATATTTATTATCCTTGGCAAGTATAATTTACCTCTTCTCCTCCTTCTCTAGATTTTTTTGATTTTACCTCTCTTCTTAAAATTTTTTTACTTGCTAGAATAAATTTTCTTAATTAATAAAACACCCCTTCTCCTTTGCCTTCACTCTTTCCTATTATTGAAAAAGTCTGTTTCTCAAGATGTACAGAACAGCTTGAAAAACAGACTTTCGACCCCTAATGTATTATGTATTTATGCCAAATCCAGTCGATTTCTCCGCATTTTCATACAAGAATTTTTTGAAAAGTCTCTCACGTTCGTATACAATCAGTTTTTCATAGCCTCTTAGCCCAATTCACGTCCTAATAGTATACAACTTACCATAATCTAACCTTTTCAACATTATTCATATTCCAACTAGACATTTCATAGGTAGTTGGACTTACAACTGTTTAGATGTATTATTAATACAACCAAACTAATATGCCAATTAATAATTAATTTGTGCTTTTAATTCTTACATTTTCATAGTATAAACGAAGATTACCTTCGTTTATACTATTTTACAACTAACCTTCAACTCTTTCCCTTTCCGACTTAACTATTTCGCATTTTTAAGGATCTTTGGAGTCTTTACTTCACCCCAAGAATATGTAGTTACCTTATTTTCAGCCTTAACTTCTGATACCTTAAATAATGTCTCTACTACTTTGTTTGTTATGTTCTTCAATTTTTTCTCCTTTTCCGCTGTAAAAATACAACTTTTATTTTCTTTATAAAATAACAATTCTTAATACTTAAGTATTAATCCTCGCTACTTCCGATAATAGTATCTTTTGTGCATCGCTTATGTATGTAAACGCAAAAGATTTCGATTTGATGATATATAAGAGCTATAGCTATATATTTCATCAAGCTTGGTGCCAATACCATTGTTAATACTATAAATATAACAAATGACAACATTGGTTTAAAAACAATACGCATATCCCTATTTCTTTTTGCTTCTAAGATATTTTTATTTATAAATAGAAACATCTCAATTGCAATGGCGACATATAATAACACCTCTTTTACTAATAATAAATCTGCTACTATAATAACCATAATGAAGAAAAACGTAGTATACAAAAAGCAAGTAACAAATGTTTTCATATGCATACCGCCTATTTGCACTCTAGTAGTCATAAGTGTAAGATATATTACAAAAAATGCTCCTACCCTTCCTACTAGTAAGAATAACGAAATAAGTATTATAAACTTAAGTAAATCATACGAGATTACTTCAAATGCATATTTTATTTTTGCTCTCTCTATATATCCAAAGTTTTTTTTCTTATTTAGTTTAAAAGTTATAAATGCGCTTAGTCGATTTATCTTTTTTTCGACCAAATTATTTATCATTTTCATCGGTTTTTTCCCCTTTCAAATTTCCCCTTTTTTATAGCATTTTTTATTTTAAAAAACAATAGTTTTCCCGAAAATTTTCCCCAACGGTGCGATTCAGACCCCCAACGTCCGAAAAACGCTTGTAATTGACAGCGTTTGACAACTGATGTATAATGGAATTATAAAAAAAATGGAGGATTTTCATATGGATTACGTTTTGACAATTATAAATCTTTTTTTAGAGTTTTGGTTGACTGCTATACTCGTACACAAACTTATAAATAGAAAGTTGGTGATAAATAAAAGGCTCTTACTTATATTAGTATTTTACCTAATATTTGATTTTTCTTTGCAGCTTATACTATCACATGGTTATGTATTATATTTGTTATTACAACTTGCATCGCTAGTTCTTATTTGGGTCTTTTTCAAAATAGCTGTATATCGTTGCATTATGTTATATTCACTAATATATGTATCTTTAGTTTCAGTGCAGTTTCTAGTTATTAGTGTACTTATGCCTTTTGTACCAAATGTATCAAGCTCTGCAACTGGTGTTATCGGAAACTCACTTACTTTAGTATGTGTTCTTATCGTATGTACATTTTTACCTCTACATAAAGTATATAATATTGTTGATGAATCAAATTTCACTGTAAAATCTTTTTTAATCACAGGTTATATAGCATTTATGTTTATTAATACTAGATTTCAATTTGAAACTTCTGATTATTTAACAAACATTATGCTTATAGGAATCGCAGTAATAGTTATAGTATTTGTAAATATTAATATGTTCTATATAAATTCAAAGCTTATTGTTCAAGAAAAGATTATTACTGCTCATAATGAATATTTACCTGTTATAAATGATGTTATTAGTCAAGTTAGAAGTATACAACATGACTTTAGCAATCAGATTCAAACTATAGCTAGTATGCCTTTTGTATACGATAATTTTGAAGATATTTCGACTGCTATTCTTGAACATACTCATATGCTTACTATAATGACATATCCTTCCAAACTACTTTCTATTAATTATAAGCTTTTAGCTGCACTTGTTTATAGTAAGGCTGCTTTAGCCAAAGAAGCTAATAAGAACCTTGATTATAATGTTAAGACGCCTATGCTAGAATCAAAAGTTCCAGAACACATACTTATTGAAATTGTGGGCATTTTACTTGATAATGCTTTTGAAGCAACAAAAGAAAATGATAATATCTATTTGATATTTGACCAAATTGGTGATAAAATGGTAATAATAACCAAAAACGTAGGTCCCGACTTAACTCCTGAATTCTCACGCAATATGTTTACACTAGGTTTTTCTACTAAATCTCTTACTGGTGAGCGTGGCATAGGAATGTACAAGCTAAAAAATATCGTTCAGGATTACAAAGGTGACCTTACTATTACTAACGAAATTATAGATTCAAAAACATTCTTATGTTTTGAAATAGTAGTATAATTTTAGAAGAAAGGAACCATAATGTACAATATTTTAATTGTTGAAGATGCAGTAGCACAAGCGAAGTCTTTAAAAGCAATTATTGAAAAAAAGTATACCAATTGCTTTGTTACAATTGCAAATACCTATCAAGAAGCTAAATCACTTATTACAAACGAATCCCTTTTTTTCAATATTTTTTTCTTTGATATTGATTTAGGCTCTGATGAAGGTGATGGACTCTCCCTTGCGATGATAGCAAGACAAGATATTGATAATATTACAGCACCCATGGTTTTCCTTACTTCTATACAAAATAAAGCTTTAAAAGCTATAAATGATGTTCACTGCCTAAATTATTTGGTTAAACCTTACACTTCTAAAATGGTTTATGAGATTATGGATTACATTTTCGAGGCAAATCTTATACCTTATTTAAAGACTGTACGTTTTAGAGACCCTGAAAATCTTCTTTTTAGACTTCCTATCGAAGATTTTATCTATGCAAAAGGTTCTAGACATGCATTACATATGTATTTTAAAAACGGTGTATTTGTTACTACGGAGTATACCTTATCAAGTATAATGGAACTTTTACCACCATTCTTTGCTAGAAGCCATAAAAGTTACCTAATCAATCTAAACTATGTAACTTGCTATGATAAAATATCACGTATTGCCACCTTAACAGATGGACACAAACTACCTGTTGGAAAATTATATAAACAAGAATTTGAAGATATTTTTATGCGTTCTCAATAGATTCGCCTAAAGCCAAACAATAGTTCACCTAAAGGTGAACTATGCAATAATAGGTATGTCGCAATAGCACGACATACCTATTATTGTTTAATTAAGTCTAAAGTTTTTTATAATCCATTCCATTGATATTTATCTAAATCTACTTTTCCTTTTGTAAACTCTACTCCTTCTTTTTCTAGCAGTTCACGTTGAACGTCTTCTCCACCAAACGCAAATGCCTTTGATGTTTCTCCAAAGCGATTTACAACTCTATGACATGGGATACGGCTTGAATCTGGATTAACATGCAGTGCATACCCAACAACACGTGACCATCTGTAGTTACCTGCCATTATTGCAACCTGTCCATATGTCGCTACTTTGCCTTTAGGTATTCTCATAACAATTTCGTATATTTTATCAAATGTATTTTCTTTATTCATCTAATCCTCCATCGTTAAGCATATTAGCTTCCCATCTTCTATTAAATATGCTTCTCCATATAATGTAGTGTTATTATCTTTTATAACAATATAACTTCCATCAACTAAAGCAATAAATTGTCTTCCCATACTATCTGGATATGCAATGTCTTCCATCACTCTTTTTCCATCAAGCACTTCATCTTTAATATATTGATAATGAGGAATAATCATCATATCTGTAAGTCCGAGTCCCGAAATAAAACGCTCATAGCTAATATCCTCGCTTTCTCCCTCAAGTTCTGGCTGAGCATAAACTATCTTTGCACTATTCATTGTACCTGCACTTATTCCAATGACAATGCCCTTATATCCACGCATCCTATCCTTTAAGTTTATTTCCTTAAAAAATGCATTTTGTGTCGGAACGTGACCACCTGCTAATATTATTGCATCAAACTCGTTTAAATCTTTTATCATATCATTATCCGTTCTATTGTCCCAAATCTGAAAATCTGATATAGACAAACCACTCATTGGAAATGATTTCTCAAAGATATTTTTTATACTGTCATTAATAATATAATCGTCAGGACTTGCACTAACAATCAGGCATCTTGCATTTTCCTTCCAATACTTTTTTATGTTGTCAACAAATCCATTTGAATTCTCTAGTTCACATGCAATTCTATTTCCATCAATCTTATATGAGCCTCCAGGGCTACTAGTTAAAAATGCCACCATCTTTGCTACTCCTTATTTTACCTATTTAATATATTACAAAAATTATAGCAAGTTTTAGAATAGTTATCAATCTATTACTGAGAATATTGTTTTACACCATCTTTCCATATTAGCTTGAAATTTCTCATTATTGTAGAGATTGTTATGGTGTATTAATATATAACCTATTATTGAAGATGCCTTAAAAATATCCATGTATTCTCTATTAATTTTGAACTTACCATTGGAATCATAACCTTTTATAAGTTCTTCGACTATTTCATTTTCTTCGATTACACAAAGCAAATCACCTATGTCTTGTTCTCTAACGCCATAACCACACATAGAGAAATCAATAGGTGACACTAGTCCTTCTGAGTAAATCATATTTGATTTACTAAAATCACTATGCACTATTACAAAATTGTCTTTCTCCTTAAGAAGTATTTCTTTTAAACGTATTAAAACTCTTTCTATTTCAATATAATGTTCTTCTTTAATATGACATTGCTCTTTAGCTGCTCTTGCTTCCGCAGTAAATTTGTCAATAAATGTCTCATCGTAAGCACATCTATTGAAATGAGAAAGTGTATAAAATGAATTATGCAATTTAGCAACCATCTCTCCAATTTTAAAGGCAAGTTCCTTTGTCATATCCACAGAAACTAACGTTTCTCCTTCTAACCAAGTAAGGACTGTAGCTATATTGCCATCTTTTAAACACGATAAATATTCCCCATTTTTATTTACAACCGGAGATTGTACTGTAATATCCTTTGCTTTTGATAACTCATTTAATAAATCAACTTCACTTTTTATAAGAACTTTTCTATTAAAGTCTCCACGAAAAAATGAAAAATCCAGACCTTCTGCCTCTGCATGTATGCGAAGAAGATATTTCTTTGTACCATCTACTACTGAATAAGTAATATTTTCATTATGACGTATAAACTCTGCCTTAGGCTCTGTAAAATCATAAAATTCAAGTGCTTCATTAATTAAATCATTGTAATTATTATTTTTATCTCTAATCATATATATACCTATGTCCTTTCAATCTTTCTTTTAATATAACAGATAAATAAAAAATTGGTAGACTTGTATTTAACTTTGTAGTATAATATATAATTAGCTATGCAAAAAACGAGAACGCGTTTGTGTTCTCGTTTTTTATTATGGCCAAGCCTACTGTTCGCTTGATGAATTTTTATTTTCCTTAACACGAAACTCCACCATTTCACGTATTAAATCATATGGTATAGGTTTGCTATTTGGAAGCTGAACTGTTCCTTTTGAGCATTTATACTCACTAAGTTTAGATTCAAATGCTTCTACTGCACTTGGTGCTGGGTAGAAGCCAATATGATTTTTTTGAGCTGCAAAATGTACAAGATTTCCATTAAGCACAAATGTAATCATACCCCATGAGATTTTTTCTGTAATTTCGCAAGAACAAGAAAGAACAAGTTCTCTTAATTTTTCTAATCTTTCCTTCACCTCACCTTCACACCCAGCTATATACTCATCTACTGTGTTGAATTTTGCAGGTTCTGCTATTCGCTCAGTTAAAGTTACATGAATTATATCACCTGGCTGTTTACCTATTTTTGCACGAATATCCTTACGCACACCAATAATATGACATGGTGTTTTCATTTTTACTACTTGTCCATCATATGGCTCACTATCAAATGTAGCATGCACCGAAACTCGTCCTTTTCCAAATTCTGCTTTTACATCAAAAGGCACTTCTACATAAGCTCCATCTAAATCAGGTACTTTCTTTAGTTCGGCATCAAATTCATAGACCTTACTCATTCTACACCTCCAATTATTCACATTTCTAGTAGATTCATTATATCATGTATGTGCTAATGTTGGTATCCTTAATTTATTCTTTTCAATTATTTCTAATGAAGTTCCTTTAATAAAAAAAGTATTGTCCTCTCTATAAACATATCTATGTTCATAACCCTCTTTACTAATAGGAGTAAATCCTAATATTACCTTTTTAACGTCCTTCCCAAAGGCAGATATTACTTCGTCTATATCAATCTCTTTGAGTGCAAATATTTGATGTAAATATAATGTTTCTTCATTTAAATCAGCAATTACATATGCACCAATATTGTCAATAAAATAAACACTATTACTCATAAATTTTGTTACATAAAACATTGTAAGTTCCATGTTATTTCTTAGCCATAATCCACTTTGAGTACTACTACTTTTTATCGCTTCCTCTAAGTCTGTTCTATCTTTATTAACATCTACATTTACTGCTATCATTTCATTATTATTCGTTACATCTTTAAAGTACTCAAATTCCTTAGATTTTATATAACCAAATTTAGGATAAAACTCTATAACACTATCACTTCCAAACAAAAAGCAACCATCGACTTTGTCTTTATAATCCAGCTCAATTTCCTTAAATATACGTCGCACTAGTCCCTGATTTCGGTAAGACTTCTCTGTCATAACTGTGCCAATCTGAATAAGATTTAAGCATTTGCCTTCATGCACAAATTCCATAGGACTTACAGAAACATTAGCAACCACCTTATTTTTATCTAATATCGAGTATGGAATATAATTGTCTTTCCAATAGCCATTTTGATACCAATCTTCAAAATCCAGCTCAAATGTTGACTTTGATAAGTCATTAAAGCTTTTTCTAATATTATTATCCTCTTGATATGCCTTTACCAATTTATATTTATCATCCATTACTAAAACCTCCTCTTTTAGAAGATTATACTTTAAATTAGAGATACAATATACCTCATTGTAATTTCTAAAAAAACATGAGTCGATTCATTTTTTTAATATGATTCGACTCATGACATTAATTCTCATTTTTCAATCTACACACTATACGTTGTATGCTTTTTTCAGATAAATAATATCTATTTGCCAACAAAGAAATACTTTGACCATTCATATAATCAGAATAGATTTCTTTATTGCGCTGCCTTAACTCCTGCTTGAAGTTTGTTCCTTTTCCCCATTCCTGCCTATTACCTTTTTTCTTTGGAATGTAGATATTTTCACCTTCAACGTATTCTTGTATAAGTTCTATTATTTCTAATGGCAGAATTTTTTCTGCTTTAATATAGCTCATATTGCCCTCCTAAAATTTTATTTCTTCTTAGGATTAGCAATGGCTATAACAAATTTAATTTTAAATATGCAATAGCCAGTGCTATGCAAAAATAATAAGTTTTCTCATATATACCATACCTTTCTGATTTTGAAATCAATATACTTTTGTATAAGTATATTATATCCATGTAATATTTTTTTGTAAAGTCATTTTTATGGTTTATCATTGACAAAAAGTAGTGCATATATTATTATTTAGTAAAAGATTTATATAATTTTTCTTATATTTCACATAGCTTAAATCAAGCATATTTCTCAAAAAAAGCACCTTGATAATTGAATAGACTTTACATTTTTTGTATGCTACAATGTAAATATAGTTTATAACAAAGGAGTTGGTTAAATGACCGATAATGAATTACTGCTTGCTATATCTGACCTTTTTGATAAAAAGTTTGATGAGAAATTCGATCAAAAGTTTGACGAAAAGTTCGGACCTATTCAGCAAGAATTACTAGAAATAAAACAAGATATTCTTAATATGAAGCAAGATATTCTTGATATGAAGCAAGATATCGATAATATGAAACACAGTATAGATAGAATCGATAAACGCTTAACATTAGTTGAATTGACTTTAGAAAACGAAATAATCCCTAATATCAGATTAACTGCTGAGGGACATCTTGACTTAAATCGAAAGCTTGACGATGCTTTAAAAATTGATAGTCAAAAAGAAATGTTAATGATACGAGTAAATATCTTAGAGAGTGAAGTTCTAAAATTAAAAGAACAAGTTTCTAAACAATTAGCCTAATGGCGACAACATATATTAATCTATTTATAAGAACGTGATTTTCTTATCTAAAATCCAAATAATTTTTTACATATAAAAATACAAGGTGTAAAGTCTATTGAATTATTAAGACTTTACACCTTTTCAATTTGCATTAAAATTCTTTTATTTCAGTAAAACTAATTCCCTGTTCTGTAGCTATACCACCATATAACTTATTGTCAAATCTTCCTGTTTTCACCCAATGTTCCATCATACACTTTGCCGAAAATGGCATATTAAGTGTTTGAATCTCATCCAAACTAAACCATTTTAATATTCCTTCATTACTGATAATTTCACAATTAGCATCTTTTAATTCTGCAAAAAAGTAGTAATTCTGTCTTACCTCATTATCCTTCAAACGCAATGTTATATATCGAAGATTAAGTTCTTCAATATCGTCTTCACGAAGTCCTATTTCTTCCTTTAGCTCACGTAATGCACAAGCCTTTGCATCATTGAGTTCATTTTGTTCAAAATGACCCCCACCTGTTCCTACATAACTCTCATTAGCAATCCTAGACCCTATACGGTATAAGAGTAATATTTTATCTCCAATTGTGAGATAAACTGACGCCATATTTCTAAGTTTACCATTCATCTTTTTTCTCCTAAAAATTACTTGATGTATATCTAACTGTTACAATCATAACCATCTGATTTTCTTCATCAATTCGGTACACGATTGTAAAATTCCTTACAACCAACTGACGATATGACTTGTTTGCAAAAGCTCCTTTTCTTCTTATTGCACCACGATATGGCATTTCATCTAATGAAAGTATAGCTTCCTCTAATAAGTTTACCATATATCCAATGATCCAATATTTAAACCGTAACGTAAATTTAAGCATTCACTTAATGTATTTCCATGCCATCATAAGCAAAACGAATACCACTATACTTCTTTTCCAACTCTAAATAATCATCATATGATTTACCCCAGTCTTCTTCTAAATGAGTAATAATAACATCTTTGATCTTATACTTATCTTTAATACTTATAATCTCATCCATAACAAATAGTTCTTCTCGTAATGGATTATTCTCACCTAAAACAAAGCCTTCTTTTAATTTATCGCCAACAATTGTATTTCCAATAATCAATACATCTGCATTGTAAAAAAGTTCATTTTCAGTAAACGGTTTAACATCGCATGGTGCATATATAACTTTCTTATTACCATCTGTAATTATAAAAATCGTTACACTATTCTGAGGATTTGCTGAAATAAGCTTTATCTTCACATCATCTACATTTACTTCACTCATAGCTTTTTGCTTTATTAAATCACATGACTCATAATATTCTAATACTGAACCATATTTTATTTCTTGTTGTTTTAAATCGTCAAGTACTTGTGGTAATGCTCCAACAATAATTGGATTTTCATTCTTTATTCCAATAGAACGATTAAGCCAATCCATACGAAGCTGTTCTACTACTCTCATTCCCATAGTATGGTCTGGATCCATATGACTATACAAAATATAATCCACAGCTTCTACCTGAGCATTATTCAAGGCATAATTAATGTCTTCAGGTGTATCTATCAATACATTTGCACCTTCGATAAATAAGCTACTGCCTGTTCGTGCATATGGAAATCCTTTTTCTCTTGCTTCTTTGCAGACCTTACAGCTACAACATGGTCTAGGAATGCTTACACAGCCACCTGAACCTATTATCTTAATATTCATTACTTCAACCTTCTTTCTTATTAAATTTTTCATAAAATATAATTGTCATTTTGCTATTTATCTCTATTTTTTCTTCTGTTCTCCTAAATCCTAGCTTTTCATAAAAATGGCAATTTCCTTTTTCTTGCTCAATAGTATCTAACATCCATACTAATGTATCATCATATCGTTCAAATAGTAGTTCAAAAACAATTGTTCCAAGTCCGTAATTTTGATAATCTGGTAATATAAAAATAGGCGATATTTTTTTAATTCCATCATTTCTTAATGAAATCCTTACCGCACCAACAACTACATCTTTCCAACTAATCATAAAATAATCTGTATTTATATCTCTTAATAACCATATCGTTTTGTCTATTAGTTCCATTGCAGGGTTTGTATCGTGATCTTGATATTTCTCATATAAAGGCATAAATGCTTTATACTTAATATCATGAATCATTTGCGCATCTTCTTCCTTTGCTAAAATTAATTTTACTTCATCTCTTTTTGCTCTCTGTTCCATAATTACATCATATCCTTTCTTTACACTAAAAAATCGCCCTGAACATTTTATATGTCTAGTGCGATTAGTATATTGTACGATTTTATATTTAAAACCAAACCTACTTCCTATGCACAGACATACAAGACCTATCGGCTTATAACTGTACACATTGTGTCCAAGTTATAAGCAAATACGTCTATAATACATATACATATTTCTTGTTGATTGTAGGTTTTGATTCATATATACACCCATGCATATCACAAGTGAACTTGTGATATTGCCCGAATAAAAGCGGTTGAAAAAAGTCTTCGAGCTTTCATATTTCCTTTACTTTTATTTTCTTTCAACCATATTCTCATTGATTTTTTTCTTATATTACAACTATAAACAAAATATGTCAACCATTTTTACAAACAAATACTCACACTATATTTTCTACATCCAATCTAGTTTATTAACAAAGCTGATTTTCTGACTTGCTTTCTTAATTTCACCAATTTCGTAGCAATCATAAAACTGAGAAACGTTTCTTATTACCTCGTCTTTTTCTTTTCCTGCTACAACAATGTTAAATCCTACTCCCATATTAAATGTATGCAGCATTTCCTCATCACTTATATTACCATGCTTTCTAATATATTTAAAGATACTTAAAATGTTAATCTTTGATAAGTCAATTTCTGCGCATAGCCCATCAGGTATTACTCTACAAAGATTTCCTTCTATGCCTCCACCTGTAATATGAGCCATTCCATGAATTATATTTCCACCAAATAATCCCTTAATTGCCTTGTAATATGGAGTATGAGGTTTCATTATCTGCTCTATAAATGTCAATCCATCTATTCTATCTAATTTAGTCTGTGGCATTTTATCCATAAGAAGACGCACCAATGAGTAGCCATTTGTATGCAATCCATTAGATGCAATCGCAAGTATTATATCACCTTCTTCAATTTTAGAGCCATCCACAACACTACTTTTTTCTACGATACCAACTATACTGGATGTCAAAACATATACTCCTGATTCTACCACTAGTGGTTGTATCGATGTTTCGCCTCCAACTAAAGAACATTCATTTTCTTTACAAGCATCAGAAATGCCTTTTACCAATGATTTAATTGTATCCTTTTCTGCATTGCCACAAACAATTGTATCAAGAACTGCTAGAGGTTTTGCTCCCATTACAACAATGTCATTTACTAAATGATTAATCATGTCATGACAAATTGATTCTGTATAACCATATTCCATAGCCAATTTTTGCTTTGAACCTGGTTCTTCTGATTTTAATACCAACACAGGATTTTCAATCTCTGGAAATTTTATATCATATAGCGAAGCAAATGGTCCTAGTCCATTAAGTACCCTTTTATCATTTGTTTCTAGATATTTTGACATCTCTGTTTTTATAGTATCTGTGTATGTAATATCAATTCCTGCCTTGCTATAGGATAACCCCTCTTCAATCTTTTCATTTCCCATAAGTATTTCATCCACTGTCACATTAAGACAATCCGCTAAATCATAAAGAATTTCAATATTAGGATATGTTGAACCATTTTCCCACTTTGAAACCGCCTGAAAACTTACATTTAATATATCTGCTAACTGTTGTTGTGTAAGATTAAATTCTTTTCTTTTTACAGCTATAAATTTTCCTACTTTTAAACTATCTAACATAAATAAATTCCTCCTAGATATCTTTTTCTTAATTATAGCATGCATATTTTTCATCTAACAATAACCATTATATAGAATATTTAAGCCACATTCAATCTGTAGTTGAATGTGGCTTATAAACATTTTATTTTTCTAACTCTTTATCAATTACTTCTGTACGTAACTTTAATATTAACTTAAAAAATTCAATAGCTTCCTCATCTATTTTTTTAGTGTAAAACATTCCTGCTCTGCATAAAAATCTTTTTCTTCCCCAAATTTCAATAAACTCACCTTCACGACATGTACCAAGTTCAGTATGACAAATACTACAATACTTTATATATTTAGTAAAGTATTTTCTATATTTTTCAGAATTTTCCAGTTGGTCTATCTTTTCTTCTAACATTGTCAATAACTTTTTATTTTCTTCCCATGTAATACTTCCTTGCCAAAACCAACGGACAACCATAAATGGTTTTGGATCAGTGTCTTTGTTTACAAAGTCTATATCCAGAATTCGTTTTCCTCTGTATTTGTAAAATATACGTTGGAAATAAATACATTTTATTGGTTTTATTTTAAGTGACAACGCATAATTATGAAAATCTTCCATGATTATCCTATCTTGATCCGAAATAACTCTTGCATAATCTTCAAAAGAATGTGCAAATTTTTTATCCAAAATTCGGAAGTCACAAACATTAATGTATGATATACTTCCTACTTTGAATCTATCTGCACTTTTGCGCATAATAGTATAAGCTGTTAAAAGTTTAGGATATGTTTTGCTTACTACTTTGATTTCATTATCATCAACTGTTATAAATACACCAAAACGCTCAAGATATGGTTTTACATCTATAATTCTATCGAAACGTCCTCCACTATAATTAATTTTATCAAATGGTAATATTAAATCATTGCCATCAAGTTCCCCTCTTGCCAAATCCGACATTACACATATAAATGCTTCTGGGGCATCAAACACATCTTGACTATAACTTAATGGATTCTCATACATATCAGAAAGAAATTCTATTGTAAAATCATGCATTTGACGAAACATCTCACGCTCATCTACGTCTTCTATGTCTTTAAGCGATATGTCAAGAGGTACTATATTTTTACCCATTACCCATATTCTTTTCTGCTTGTCATCTGTGAACTCTGTTTGATTTTTATCAAAAACCATACCCTATCTCCTTTGCTATTTTTCTCTTATTGGCATCAATAAATCAGTTTGAATATATGGCTTCTCCTTAAATGGAATTTCATAAATATTCATATAATTTAAATATTCCTCTAAAATACCGTAATTGCAGAGTGGTTCTCTACCAAAATCAAACTCCCATTTTGTGTCATGTGTAACAAAATGGTTTAAAACTTCCCACTCCTGACCCTCATCACTGCGTGAGCAATTAAATGCACAGTACATACCTCCATTAATATGCTTTTTCACAAGAGGGAACGGTACTTCCATATCATCTGGAATAGTTACATAACGCCCAAACCCATAAAATGGACCATGTTTTTTCATTTCCTCATCTTCTGCAAATTCACCCATATTTGCAAACCCAAACAATCTAAAATCAGGTTTAACTTCTGCAAGATTATTATCTTTAATAAGCTTATCGATTGCATTTAATCCTGAGCCAAAATGTTCTGGTAACATTTCCCCATTAGGCATTTTTACTATCTTGTCCTCAATACCCCATAGAAAATCTTCTTCTCCTGGCAGAAATGTTTCCCCATAAAAGTTCACTTCCGCTACAGTCATAGGAGGTATATACATTATTCTTATATACTTCTCTTTTAGTTTTAATAAGTTTTCGTCTGCTTTGTTCAAATCATCCATTGATACATTCTCCTTAATCAAATTTTTTGAAAAAGAAAGAGCATTAATAGTGGAAATAGCTGGTGAATCATTTAATAAATCAAATTGTAATTTAATATTAGCTTTATCATTTAATTCTTCTACAAAACTCACTAGTATAGATTTGACTGTAGATAAAGCTGTTATTTCTTCGTCAATCTGGCTTATATTTTGCTCAAAGATTTCTGCAGCTCTTAAAGCATTTTGATCATTAAGAATTTCACTTATTTGGCTAACTGATATTCGTAGTTTACGAAGAGTAATAACTAACTGAAGCCTTTTTATTGCTGCTTCATCATAAACCCTATATGCATAATCTTCTTTTCGCTGACTACTAATTAATCCAATTTGCTCATAATAGCGCAACATTCTTGTTGAAACTCCGTAGTTTTTTGACACTTGACTTACTGTTAATAATTCCATTATTGATATACCCTTAATCCTTTCTTCTTCTATAAAAATTATAATGTAAGACACGGTGTCCAAGTCAAGAGACTATAAAAAATAATCTTTTATCTCATCAATTAGAAAATCTTCATATATTTTGACATCATGTATGTATTTTCCTGCATTCAAAACATCTTTGCAAGATATAAAAGACCAGTTATCTTCTTTACCTCTATATTTAGGATTATTCGCATATACTACACCATCTATTCCTGCCCATATAATTGCTGATGCACACATTGGGCATGGTTCAAATGTTGAATAAAGCCAATATCCTTTTGGAAGTTTACTACATTTAAGTATTTCACATGCTTTACGTATTGCATTTATTTCTGCATGAGATATGGGGTCATTATCTTCATTTACAGTTGTATTACCTTTAGATATAATATTCCCTTCTGGGTCAACAACTGCTGCGAAAATTGAATCCTTAGTCCACTGATTGTTTATTATTTCTCTCATTATTTGTTCATTTGGATGTATCATTTTTATACCTATGTCTTTCCAATTTGGGTTTCCAAATTAAAATAAACCCAAATCTATAGTTGAAAAACAGAGTTTTACAACCTTTCTCATAATCAAAATTGTTTATAATTCATATTACTTTTAAATTTTATCATTAAATAGCTATATTCGTCAAATCACATTATTCATATTACTTATTGACATTAATATACAATGCATTTATAATCTCTAATATAAAACAAAATGACTTTTCTGTTTCATTCAGTTTTTCTAAGTTCTACTATCATATTATTATCACAAATCAAGGAGATTTCAACAGCATATTGACCGCTAAAAAATTAGATATTGAGCTATTTTCAAATGATATTAAGTTTCAATCTGTAGGGAAATTATCAAATGAAATAGTAGACTTTATCATAAGCAAAAAACCTGAATTTAATAATATTTTAAATAGCAATACCGATGTTATTTTCTGGGAAGATCGAATTAAACATATATCAGCACATAAAGATGATTTCATTTCTGACAAAGCATTTTTCAACTGTTTAGAAGATATCCCATCTATTATACAAACTCCTGATTATATCAGTATTCATCCTAAAGATAACAGTATCTTATTTATCAAAGATTTTTCTCAACACATTTCTGTTGCAATTAGAGTATCTTTTCATGGAAATTTATCTATTAGAACAATGTACCCCCTCATGGATTCTCAATTAAGCAATTATATAAATAAAAATAGAGCTTGGAAATTTCCTACATCTATTGACAAAATCATATAATTAAGTATAATTAAATTACAAATGCATAAGATACTAATGAATAAAATCTGAGGACGGAACAGGCAGCCGTCACGCCCTTGTGGTCTTTAAAGAGATGTGGATTTGTCACCCCACCTATTTTATTCATGAGAAGGCAAGTAACATAATATTACTTGCCTTTTTATTATAAATATCCAAGGTTTTGCTAATCACTGAATATACGCATATCGGTGTCAAAGTCAATAGACTACAAAAATCCTTTATCTCATTAATTAAAAAATCTCACTTTCTATATCATCATATCGCCAACACCACTTCGTTCGTTAAAATAATTATTCTTATAAAGTTCCTCAAATTGCTTATACTTTTCAGCCCATATAAGTATGTCCGCATTTGTAATCCACAAATCGCATGAGCCTCCCATACCCAACTGCTGCATATTTTCAGGTAATGTTTCTAATATATCTCTTCCAATATGATTTACTGTAAAGTTAAAAAGATTTCTTCCAGTTGAAGACTCCTTTAATTCTGCCATTGAAATTCGTTGATTATTATGTTCTTTTATTAAAGTTTCAATTATTTTCTTTATATTCTTCATGATAATATCTATATCATCTGTTTTATAGCATTGTAAAATATACTTTTCAATGTCAGATGCTATTACAGATAATTCACTAAACTTATATCCAAACCACTTTAAATACCCAGGATAATATTGTCTATTATAAAGATATGTAAGACGTACAACATTTTCAAGAACTCTGTTCAAAATGACATTTCCACCTATAACATTTCCTCTTTTAAAATCAAGAGGTATAAGTCTTACTTCATCAATTTGATCCCAACAATAAACAATTTTATACTTTCTTATATATTCTGGATAATACGAAAACATTTCACGTACTTTCGTTATTTCTCCTATATTATCCTCAAATATTCTACCTCTTGTAAGCTCAATAAGCTTTTGTTCAGGAATACATAACCACCCCGTGTCTGTAATAGCATATTCACCATTAATTTTTTCAATTCCGAATTGAATTTTCATATGTCTTTCAACATTGGTAATTGCAACATGACAAAAAGATGACTCTCTTGAATTTGATGTTACCAAACATGAAAATTCTTCACTATATTTAAACATAGTATTAAAGCCTTCAAATTCTAACGGAAGGTAATCATTTAATAACTTTTGTATGTCTTCGGCATATTGATTATAGTCTTCATTTGTCAACCATATATGACATCTTGGTCCCCACTCATGGTCACGTGACAATTCATCATCATTTCCGAGTACATCTGAACCATAACCGATTAATCCGCCTGAAAATTTATTTATTAGCTCAGGATAACTCTTTTCTATTAATGGCTTTACAGCTTCAAAATAATATTTTTCACATAAATCCAACCCCTTCATCTTACACCTACTTTAACCTTCCTAATAATTACATCTTTATATATCCAAGCTCTGCAGCTTTTTCCAAAAGCTTTGGTTGAATCAATGGATAAGTCCAATCTTCTGGAAGTTGTTCAGTAATTATTATTTTTTCTATTTCACTATCTAATTCATCTTCAAATGTTTTAATATCCGCAAAATAAAGCATTCCAAAATTCTCTTCATTGACATCCTCATTAACCCTAGTTTTACCAGTTACTGAATATACACATATTGGAGTTAATTCAAAATCAATTGCTCCTGTTTCTTCTTTAAGTTCTCTTTTAGCAGTATCTAAAATATCTTCTCCGATTTCCCTATGTCCTCCAGGAACTTCATATGTATCACGCTCCTTATGTTTACAAAATACCCATTTACCTTGTGATTTTGATATTATTACTGCAAACTTTAGCTTTTCATCTTCTACCTCATCGTAAAATTTTACCTCTATCATTTTGCCACCTTATCTGCTCTTTCTTTTCCTTTAAACTCTTTTTGAACATAGAGATGCTCAACTTTATCTACCAATTCTCCATCTTCAAAATCCAGTTCTATGATATAAGGCATCCAGTCAATAATTCTTAAAAATGAATCACAATTATAGCTCTTATCAAAATAATTCAATATGCTACTAAGAGCTGTCCCATGAGTTCCTATTACAATATTTACATCCTCATTATCCGTATGTATCTCCTTTAATGCATCAATATTTCTTTCCTGCACCATCGCAATGGATTCTCCACCCTCTTCATGAAAATCAAGGTCTTCCCAACGTTTTTGAAACATACCATGAATATTTCCATCTATACCTTTTTCTCTTTCACGAAGACGCTCATCTGTAATATAACTTCTTTCCCATAAAACTCAGCCGTTTCTGCAATTGTATCAATGCTTCTCTTATATGGACTGCAATAAAACTTATTGATATTTTTATCCTTTAGAAAATCAACAACCTTCTTAGCATCTTCTTGTCCTTCCAAAGTCAACGGTCTTGTTCTATCATCATCCCACGCATGCTCAGGCTGTGCATGACGTACAAAATATACTTTTATCATTTAACTCACCCTTTCAAAATGCCATTTTATAGCATAAATACTTTATGCTATTATAACATATTTGATTAAAGAGTGGATATAATTTCTTGAATCTTCTTCTCATTATTTTTAACATATAAAAATAATTCAGCCGCTGATTTCGCTAATTTTTCATTATCTGCACCTAAAAAGTAAGCAGTAAATAATAACTCTATATTTTTCATGACATAAGTAATAGATTCTTTCTCTGACTTGCTTAACTCTGACAAAGAATCATACCCCTTTACTACTTGCCCAATAATTTCAAACCAATGCTCTTTTTCAATCTTTTTACTGTCTTCCCTCGTCAATAATCCCACTAAAAAATAAGATATATCAAATATACGTATATTACTTTGACTTAAATCAAAATCTATATACCCTGAAAACAATCCATTATCAAATAAAAAGTTACCTAAATGCACATCCCTGTGAATTAATTGTTTTGGCAATTCATCGTACATCTTAGAAAGCTCATTTATAGATGTTTTAATATCCTCATGCCCTAAATACTCTGGACTAAATTTCAACAAATTCTCAATAACCCAGCCATTCATTTCATTAAGAAGACTATTATCCCAACAGTTTATCTCTTTTTCACATTCTTTAAATGCCAAATGAAGCCTTGCCAATATTTTTCCAAAATTATAAAACCATTCATTATCACAACTACTAATATCTGTTACATTTTTTCCTTTCATCTTAGTTGTAAGCACGTACATCATATTATTTTGCTCAAAATAATCTTGTCCGTCTGGAAGCTTGATAAGCTTTTGGACTGGAACATCTAATTTATATAGTGATTTAAGCATTTCAATATTTCGCTTCAAATCGTTTAAGTCTGTATATTCCTTTAAAATATAGTCTTCATTAATACTCCATGTATTATGTTGTAACTGTACTATATTTTCTCCAATATTCCATTGTTTTAGTATATTTTCTATCATATTAACACCCATTCTTTCATTTTTATATTAATTTTACCATACATAATATTTCTAAAACGCTCAACATTTTTTATTACTAAATGTTGAGCATTAGTGTTATATACCTATATTTAGCTTAGCCACTTCTTCTTCGACTACACTTTTATCAATACGTTCAAATAATATCTGTATTTCTGGTAAAGTATAACCTGATGATACAAATTGCTTTTCCCATACAGTATTAACATTTAACCAACCACAGACCTTTTTTGAAGAAAACGGTAAAAATGGGTGTAGTAGTATTGCAAGATTAGAAATAATCTGTACACAATTAAAGAGTGTATTATTGCATGCTTTATTATCTGTATTTCTTGTAATCCAAGGTTGCTCAGTATCAAAGTATTTATTTGCATACCTTATAAATTCAAATAATGTATCAATTGCATCTTTAAAATTGCCACTTTCTATTTTTCTTCCTATTTCTGAATATAATAAATCAATTTTATTGTCAATATCTTTATTTAACTCTCCTACTGGCACAACACCATTTAAATATTTTACAATAAATGCTAATGACCTGTTTATAAAATTGCCATACGCACCCAGCAATTCGCCGTTATGACTATTCACATATTCTCGCCATGAAAAATCTGCATCTTTCTTTTCAGGTCCGTTAGTCAAAAAATAATAACGTAATGAGTCTGCATTATACCTATCTATTATATCTTTTATCCATATAGCATAGTTTTGGCTTGTAGATATTTTTTTACCTTCCAAAGTCAAATATTCACTAGATATAATCTCATCAGGTAAATGCCAGCCCAAACCGTTTGCAATAAGCAAAGATGGTAATATTATTGTATGGAATGGAATATTATCTTTTCCATGGATATAGTAATGTTTGGCATCTAAACCCCATACTTTATCTAAATCTCCATGTCTTTGCAAAACCGCAATCTTACTTGCAGATAGATACCCTAATACATTTTCTGCCCATATATATATCTTTTTATCTTGGTAACCCTCCTTGGGAACATCTATTCCCCAATCTAAATCCCTTGTTAACGCCCTATCCCTTAAACCTTCATTTATATAACGGTTTGAAAATGCTATTGCATTCTTCCTCCAATTTGAATGAGACTCTATAAAATCCTTCAACTCTTTTTCCAATTTAGAAATAGCAATATAAAGATGTTGAGTATTTTTAAATGATATTTCATTTTTACAAACAACACATACAGGCTCTAGCAAGCTTTCAGGTTCAAGTACACTTCCACATGAATCACATTGATCTCCTCTTGTCTCTTCTTTGCAATCAGGACATTTCCCTATGACAAATCTATCTGCTAAAAAAGTATTACAATGAGTGCAATATGCCTGTGGTGTTTCTTTTTCATAAACATATGGACTTTCATATAGTTTTTTATGAAATTCCTTTACAAATTGTTTATGCTCCTCTGAAGAAGTCTTTGTATATACATCATAACTAAAACCAAGTTTTTCTAGGCACTCCTTAAATTCTTTATGATAGTAATTACTTATCTCTTCTGGTGACTTACTTTCCTGCTTTGCTCTAATTGCCACTGGCGTTCCGTGACAATCGCTTCCTGATACAAAATAAACATCATCTCCCTTTGCTCTATGATAACGAGCAATTACATCTCCTGGTAACAAGGCTGCTATATGACCTATATGCAAAGAACCATTCGCATATGGCCAAGCACCTCCTATTAAAATTGTCTTCATAATAATAATCCTCCATTTCTATTTAGTTTGGTTAACCGAATTAAAAGATTCGACTAAAGTCGAACTTTGCAAATAAAAAAGCCCTCCTCTCTGAAAATTTCTTTTCAGGGACGAGAGCAATGCTTCGCGTTACCACCCTAATTTACCTATATTTCACAATATAGGCCTTTTCAACTACGGATGAGAAATGATTCATCGATAGTATATCACTATAACGGGTGCACCCGTCGCAGCCTAGACATAAATGTTTCGGTGCGCAGCTCCGAGGCCATGTTCAATCATTATATAACTTTCCTCAATTTCACCAACCT
>JAVBRI010000016.1:0-235231 GCA_031548165.1 Lachnospiraceae bacterium | reverse complement strand
ACAATTGTTGATAAATTTAGTAAAATATTTCTTGCGTGTCAAGGTTGCAAAATCTGATACCAAGCCCAGTTAGCTCAGTTGGTAGAGCAGAGGACTGAAAATCCTCGTGTCTCTGGTTCGATTCCGGAACTGGGCATTTTTGTACCCTTTTTTGAAGGAACTAGTTGACAATAATTTTATACATTAGTATAATGAAGATTCAAAAGACAGTTCATTTGTACCATCCTGTCTATAAACAAAACTAGGGCTATTATTAATACGTATTTAGTTTAAATTTTTAGAGTACGCATAGATAATAGACATAGTTTGCCTCAGGGTGAACTATTTTTTTTGAAAAAGAAAGAGGTGTAATAATGTACACATTAAAGACGGAGCAGAGTTTTGATTCAGCCCATTTTTTAGCTGAATACAATGGAAAGTGTAAAAATATACATGGTCATAGATGGACTGTGTTAGTAGAAGTTATGACAGAAAATCTAGAAACAGATCCGCAGCTTAGAGGAATGTACGTTGATTTTGCTCAGCTAAAGGATGATTTGAAACAAGAAGTCGATAGATTTGATCACGCTTTTATTATAGAAGAAGGAAGTTTAAAAGAACCTACTTTAGCCGCACTTATTTCAGAAGATTTTAACATTAGAACTGTTGATTTTAGACCAACAGCAGAAAACTTTGCAAAGTATTTTTATTATAGAATTGAAAAAAAAGGATATAAAATGAAACAAGCTACAGTATATGAAACACCAACAAATTGTGCTAGCTTCTACGAGGTCTAAAATATGTACAAAGTAGTTGAAAAATTTATAAGTATAAATGGCGAAGGAAAAAAAGCAGGTCAGTTGGCTGTGTTTATTAGATTCAAAGGTTGTAATCTTGAGTGCGAATATTGTGACACAAAGTGGGCAAATGAAAGAGATGCTAAGTATGATGAGATGTCAGCAAAGCAAATATATGATTACATAAAGTCTACAGGGGTTAAAAATATCACACTTACAGGTGGAGAACCTCTTATTCAGAAAGACTTTTATCATCTTCTTAAACTACTTTCGCAAGATAATAATATAGAAATAGAAATTGAAACTAATGGTAGTGTTGATTTAAAGGAATTCACAAATATAAAAAATGCACCAGCATTTACAATGGATTACAAACTTTTGGCAAGTGGTATGGAAGATAAAATGTGTCATGAAAACTTTGGGCTTTTAGAGAAAAAGGATACAGTGAAATTTGTCGTGGGTTCAAAGGATGATTTGATAAGAGCAAATGAGATTATTAAAGAGTATAATCTAGAAAATAAATGTGCAATATATTTTAGTCCAGTATTTGGAAGTATAAAGCCAGAAGAAATAGTTGATTTTATGATAGAAAAAAAGTTAAACAATGTAAATATGCAGCTACAGTTGCATAAATTTATATGGGACCCTAATTTAAGAGGTGTCTAGATAGGAAGGATATAACAATGGATTTTGATGCAGTTAAATTTCATATAAGAGGACTATTGGAAGCGTTAGGAGAAAACCCTGATAGAGAGGGACTTAAGGACACTCCAGATAGAGTTGCAAGAATGTATGAAGAAGTATTTGAAGGAATCAAATATACAAATGATGATATTGCAAAGATGTTTGATAAGACATTTGAAGAGGATTTAGAATTCTTGCCAACAGGTCAGGATATGGTTATTGTAAAGGATATAGATATTTTCAGTTATTGTGAGCATCATCTCGCACTTATGTATGATATGAAGGTAACGGTAGCCTATATACCAAACGGAAAAATAATTGGACTTAGTAAAATAGCAAGAATAGCAGATATGGTATCAAAAAGATTACAGCTTCAAGAAAGAATTGGAACAGATATAGCAGAGATTATGACAATGATAACAGATTCAAAAGATGTTGCGGTTATAATAGAAGGTTGTCACAGCTGCATGAGCGCAAGAGGAATAAAGAAGTCAAATGCAAAAACATTTACAACAACTCTTAGAGGTAAATTTGAGGAAGACAAAACTCTTCTTATGCGTATAAAATAGGAGATATTTAATGAGAGCATTAGTTTTATTTAGTGGGGGAATAGATAGTACAACCTGTTTAGGAATGGCTATTAATAAGTACGGAAAGCAAAACGTTGTGGCGTTATCCATTGCTTATGGACAGAAACATTTAAAAGAAATAGAGGCATCACAAAAAGTAGCTAAATACTATGGAGTAGAGCACATATACCTAGATTTGGCTAAGATATTTGAATACAGTGATTGTTCATTACTTAGTCATTCAGAAAAAGAGATACCAAAAGAAACTTATGCTGAGCAATTAGAAAAGACAGATGGCTCACCAGTTAGTACATACGTACCATTTAGAAATGGATTGTTTTTATCATCGGCAGCAAGTATTACAATATCAAAGGATTGCGACGTAATTTATTATGGTGCACATGCTGATGATGCAGCAGGAAATGCCTATCCAGATTGTTCGGACGAATTTAACAAGTCAATAAGTGATGCTATTTATATAGGTAGTGGAAATAAAGTTAAGATAGAAGCTCCATTTGTTAATATGACAAAAGGTGAAGTAGTGAAAATAGGAATAAAATTAGGTGTTCCTTATGAACTTACTTGGAGCTGTTATGAAGGGTTGGACAAGCCATGTGGTAAGTGTGGAACTTGCATAGATAGAATAAAAGCATTTGAAGATAATGGAACAAAAGATCCGATAGAATATTAGAAAGAATGGAAGATTACAATGAGCGGAAGAAGTAAAGAAGAAACTAAAGGTGTAACATTACTTGGCAATCAAGGAACAAAGTACTGTGATGACTATGCTCCAGAAGTATTAGAAACATTTATTAATAAGCATCAGGAAAATGACTATTTTGTAAAGTTTAACTGCCCAGAGTTTACAAGTCTTTGCCCAATAACAGGTCAGCCAGATTTTGCAACAATTACAATATCTTATGTGCCTGATGTAAAAATGGTAGAAAGTAAATCTTTGAAGCTGTATTTATTTAGTTTTAGAAATCATGGGGATTTCCATGAGGACTGCGTTAATATAATTATGAAAGACCTTATAAAGTTAATGGATCCAAAGTACATTGAAGTATGGGGAAAATTCACACCAAGAGGTGGAATTTCAATAGATCCATATTGTAATTATGGAAAAAAAGGAACGCAGTGGGAAAAGGTTGCATTTAGTAGAATGTCAAACCATGATATGTACCCTGAAAAGATTGATAACCGCTAGGAATTTTTTTGTTTTTTTGACAAAAGCACTATCTTATGCTAAAATCTATATAAATATGCAGTTATGTCGATATTCGACAGGATGGAGGTAAATGTGGCTAAAGTAGCTATTACTACAGATAGCAACAGTGGAATTACACAAAAACAGGCGGAAAAATTAGGTATATATGTAATTCCGATGCCGTTTATTATAGGTGATGAGACTTATTATGAAGATATAAATTTATCGCAGAATGAATTTTACGAGAAATTGAATAATGATATAGATATTTCAACAACACAGCCTTCACCAGAAACGGTGATGAATCTTTGGAGTAAACTTTTAGAGGAATACGATGAGGTGGTACATATACCTATGTCAAGTGGATTATCAGGCTCATGCCAGACAGCAACTATGTTAGCAAGAGAAGATGATTACGAAGGTAAAGTATTTGTTGTAGATAATCAGAGAATATCAGTAACAATGCGTCAGTCAGTACTAGATGCAAAGATGATGGCAGATGCAGGTATTAGCGGAATAGATATTCATGATAAACTTATTGAGACGAAGTCGGACTCGAATATTTACATTATGGTAGATACACTTAAGTTTTTAAAGAAAGGTGGAAGGATTACCCCAGCTGCCGCAGCTCTTGGAACGATTCTTAAGTTAAAACCAGTTTTACAACTACAAGGTGAAAAATTAGATGCTTTTGCAAAAGCAAGAACATTAACTCAAGCTAAAACAATGATGATTAATGCTATAAGAGATGACATTAAAGATAGGTTTGATGGAGATGCAAGAAATGTATGGATTGAAATTGCTCATACACATAATGAAGAAGAAGCACTTAATTTTGAGAGAGAAATACTAGCAGCATTTCCAGGATATAATCCAGAAGATGTGTACATTGACCATCTATCACTAAGTGTATCATGTCATATTGGACCAGGTGCATTAGCATTTGCGATTACAAAAAAACAGTAAATTTAAAGAAACGAGTTTTCACTACTTGACAATTAATTTTGACCATAGTAGCGAGCTCGTTTTTTGTGTGCAAATTATTAATTGTTTTATGAAAAAATTAGAATGTTTATTTTAATACAAAATAAATAACACATGGCAACAGGTGACAATTACGACTGTTTTTCGGACGTTGGGGGTCTGAATCGCACCGTTGGGGAAAATTTTCGGATAAACTGTTGACGAAGGTGTAAAAAAATGTTATAAAAAAACCAGATTTACGAAACGTTTCTGTAAAAAAAGATTCAAACAAAATTTAATTTACGGAGGAGAAGGAACTTATGAAAACTTTAGTAAGAAACTATAAGAGTATCAGAAAAACGATAGCTCTTATCCTTTGTGTTACCATTTTTTCAACCATATTTCCAGACAGTTTTCTATTTACATTCGCAAATGTATCAGGGGATAATAATGCAGAAGTAGAAATACAGTCAGAAATAGAAAAAATAGAACCATTCATAGTAGGTGAAATAGAAGAATTAAGAGATGAATACTCAAAAACCTACGAGAGAAGCGATGGAATAAACGTCCTTGTAACGAAGAGTGAACCAATTCATTACTACGACAAAGAGGCAGAGGAATGGGAAGAAATTGACAACACGCTAATACTAACAGAAGATGAGGATGGGGGCACAGCCTATACAAATGAAAACAAGGCTTTTAATACCATTCTATCATTAAAAGATGGAAGTGCATCAGCGACAATAGAAGAAGATGGAAATACCATAAGCTTTAAACTAATAGACTCAAACTCAAAAAATGTAAAAGAGACAAAAGAAAGCAACGATGGTAAAAACAACAATAACAGCAATAAAAACAACAAATCAGATAAAAATAAAAATTCTAAGTATGGAATGACTAAAGAAGAGCTTATAGAAAGTCTTAACGAAGAACAAAGTGAGCAAGGACAATTAACATACGAAGAAGTATATAAAGACACCGATTTAGTATACGATGTAACAACTAAATCACTTAAAGAAAGCATAGTACTAAAAAAGAAACCAAATCAAAAAGCAACATACAAATATGAAATAAAGTCAAGCGGACTAAAAGCAAAACTAAACGAAGATGGAAGCATTATGTTTAGCAATGGTGAAAAAGAAGTATTCTTTGTACCAGCACCATATATGTATGACAATAACGGCATTCAGTCATTTGACATAGAAACAAAGTTAGAAGAAGCAAAAGATGGATATATTTTGACTATTATACCAAGTAATACGTGGTTAAAGGACAAGTCTAGAGTATATCCAGTAACAATAGACCCAACTATAGAATCAGTAAAAGTAGGTAATATATACGATACATACACAAGTTCAGCAACTCCAAGTAAGAATTACTCTACAGAAACACAAATGCACGTAGGTAAATACTATGAAAATAGATACACTGGTACAGTAGAATATCAATCATATATAAATGTGCTTACATTACCAGCAATACCTGACGGTTCATACATTCTATCAGCCAACCTTTGTTTAACACAAACAGAGTCTGGTGAAGGAATCTCAATAGGAGCATATGAAATAACACAGGGATGGTCAGAAATAGCGGTATCACCCAATTATAAACCAACCACGAGTAGTGAAATAGAAGATTATTATAATACAGAAGATAATGTAGAGGAAAGTCTTGTTAAGATTGATATAACAAGGTTGTATAATAAGTGGTACAGTGGAATTACTCCAAATTATGGCGTGAAACTTGCTGAATTAAGCGAAGAAGTAAGCCTTTATGATTCGTTTTATACAACATTTTATACATCAAACTGTAGCGATGTAACAAAGCGTCCTTATATTGTAGTGGAATATCAATCAGGAGATAGTATAAAAGAAGATTCATTAACACAGATAGATTTAGGTAATGCTGGAACTTTATATGTTAATGATTATTCAGGTAACCTAACTATAAAAAGAAGTGATATAGGCTACGATGGAAATATAATGCCTGTAAATATAAACTTTATTTATAACTATAACAATGTAAAAAATAATTTCATTGGAGTAAATCAAACCGATTATGCTTATGGAGCAGGCTGGGTAACAAATTATTCATGGAAGCTTCAATACGTAAAGCGAACTGTAGAAAATGAAACAATAGATTATTTCATGCTCTATAGTGAAGATGGAAGTATCATATACTTTGATAGAAAGATAAATGATGAAGATATAGACAGCAGTACAAATATGTCGGAGGTTTTTGTAGATTCTAAAGGTAGAGGATATTCAATAAAGGTAACTAAAGGCAGTTATGCGAATTATACATTACAAGAAATTATTGATACTTCGGGCAATAGATGCTACTTTGACTTGACAGGCAGAATAGTAAAAATAGTTGGAGATTATCCGTCTACAAAAAATGTAACAGCTACAAGTGGGTTAAGTACAGGAACCTTTGAAGCTGGGGTTATAAGAATTGATTACTTTGAACAAAGTAAAGGAAGTAATTACTATAATTCTAGAAGAATAAAGCAGATAACAGATGGAGCTGGTAGAAAATATGTATTTAACTATAACGTGGCGGCTATTTTAGAGTCAATATCATACTATGGTACTGGAAGCACCGAGCTAAACAAAGTTAAATATGAATATAACCCTAGTTATACATCTCAATCAAGAGTAGTATATAAGGATAATAGTGAAGCAAAGTATTATTATAGTATGTATTATGATAAATACAAGATGACCTTCGCACAAGCAAATGATATTTATGGAATGAACATGGGATATGTAGGTACTTCAAATAGAGTTGATTTCCTTATAGAGTTAGGAATAGATGATGATGAGCATCGTTATATAGATTATGATTATCAAGTAGGTCAAACAACAATCACAGAGGGTTATACTACAGTAGTAAAACAGTTTGATGCATATGGAAATCTAGTATCAACTCGTGATAATACAGGATATGCAGTGTTTGGTGAATATGAAAATACAGATAAATCAAGTACACTTATATCAACTTCTGATCTTAGAAAAACAAGTACAAATCTATTGATGGATATTAGATGTGCGACAGGTGCGGCTGCGGCTACAGATAACGCATACATATCATTAGGAAATTGTTATAAGTTAAGTGCAGGTGGAAGTATTAATGCATATGGATATTTATATGAGGCAGGAACATATACAGTGTCTGCATATGTAAAAACGAAGGATGTTAATAATGGTGTATATTTAGATATAGCTGGAACAAATATCTCGGTGGTAGAACCAAGTAAGGTTATAACGGGGACGAATGAGTATACACGAATTCAAATGAAGGTTAAGTTAACTGGTACGGTAAATGCAAACACAAGTAGTATGACGTATTATGGTAATTCAACTGTTTATGTAAAGAATAGTGGAACAAGTGGAACTGCATGGGTAGAAGGATTCCAGATAGAAAAGGATGATATAGGTAAGTATAATCTTTTGAAAAACCCTACTTTTGTAAGTCATTACTTTGGAGCTACTAATTGGACTTTTAATACAAATACAATGGGGTATAATGGTTATATAACGTATGTTGATATGTATGGAAGTAATCCGTCAGGATGTAGAGATGTAAGAATAATAGGAAGCACCTATGAGCAAAGGTATTATAAGCAAAACGTATCAGTAACAGGTAAGTCAGGAGAAACATTTTCTTTTGGAGGATGGGGAAAGGCTACAGCGGCATCTAAAAAAGATGATAGAAGTTTTTCAATTCAGGCAAAAGTAATAAGAGCAGCAAATGTGAATAAATCAGATTTTCCAGAAGATAAGGTTTATACTATTGATTTTAATCCTTATACTATGGATTGGCAGTATGCTCTAAGTGAACTAACAACGGAGTATGATTATAGTGGGATAGAGGTTTCGATTCACTATGATTATCAGGTTGGAAATGCATACTTTAATGCTATAACATTGTGTAAAGAGCCTTTATATAATAATTATAGTTTTGGAGATAATGGAAATTTAATAAGTATAGATGAAGTCTATGCTATAGCAAACGCACAAAGTTCTGATACTACAGAAAATCAAAGCGAGTCAGAATCAGAAGAGGTAGTAGATACAACGACTGTAAAGGATGAGTATGGTAGAATAACTAAGAGCGAGGATAAGGGAGTAACATATCTTACTTCTTATGATAAGTTTAGTAACGTTTTATCGGAATCTAAAACAGATGGAAGTAAAACTATAAGTTCAAGTAGTGTATTTAGCAGTGATGGTAATTATAAGACATCCGAGACGGATGAGAATGGAAGTACAACAACATATAATTACGACTTGCAGACAGGACTTCTAAAAAGCGTAGTAAATGCTTTGGGAAATACAACTAATTATTCTTATGATACAATGGATAGAATTAAGTCTATAACAATGAATGTTACAGGACTTAGTGGAGCATCTAGTTTGAATGTATCATATACTTATGATGAAGGTGGAAGAATAAAAACGATAACTCATGGTGGAACTACATTTACACTTGAGTATGATGGATTAAAGAATTTAAAGAGTATTTCATCGCCACAGGGTAAGCTTATAACATATAATTACAAATTTATGGAAAGTGGCTATAACCTTTCAAGCATTACGTATGGAAATGGACAAGGTATTAACTATGAGTATGATAAATGGGGAGTATTGACATCTGAATCACAGAATGGAAAGAAACTGTTTGAGTATAAGTATAGCATAGAAGGTGAAAGTGCAGCTGTTTTTGATTATGTTAATAATATAAAGACAGAGTATACAGAAGATTCCAATGGCAACTCTATTGTTACAAAGACAGGAATTAATGGAAATGGTTATTATTATCAGTATACGACTTCTTCTGGTGAAAAAGAGTATAAGACTACAGATGAGTCTGGAAAAGAGATTACTGTAAACCATACAGAAGAGACATTAAAAGAAACTGTAGTAATTGGCAAGACTTATGAAACTATATATATTAAGGATGAAGATGGAAATGATATTGGTTATAGATATGTTGTAAATAGTGATGATGAGAATGCATTATCATCAAAAGTCTATGATAAATTTGATAGGCTTATTAGCGAAAACTTTGGTCTTTGTGAAGTGGATGAAGATGGAAGGGTTATATCAAGTGTACCTTACAACATATTAAACTTATCTTATACTTATAAAGATTTGTCTTCATCTCAGAGTACAAATATGTTAAGTAGTATAAAGTATACTAATAAGCGTGGTTTTAATAGGACTATTAGTTATGGTTATAATGCACTTGGCTTTATTACTTCTTATAATAATGGAAAGAAAGCACAATCAGTAACTTATGAGTATGATGAGGCAGGACAGTTAGTAAGAGTTAATTATCCTGGGGATAAAAGTGTAGTTTATGTGTATGATAATGGCGGAAATAGGGTTAGTGAGAAGGTTTATGATTATACGACTGGAAACTTAGGGGAGGTTAAGAAGACTAATACTTATGGTTATAATAGCACATATAAGGATTTACTTGTATCTGTTAATGGAAGTACTATAACTTATGATGGTATTGGTAATCCACTTAAGTATTATAATGGAGAGAGCTTTACTTGGACTAGAGGAAGAATGCTTGCTAGTGCAGTGACAAAGAATGGACAAGTGTGTAGCTATACTTATGATGAGAATGGTTATAGAATTTCTAAGACTGTAGGTAGTACTACATTTAAGTATACTTATAGGGATGATAAGCTTGTTTATCAGACGGATGGAAGTACATCGCTTTATTTTAGGTATGATAGTGATGGTGGTGTAATAGGATTTAGATATACAAGTGGAGGTGTGGATACAGAGTTTTATTACCTGAAGAATCAAGAGGGAGATGTACTTGGAATTCTTGACGAGACTGGAAATGTTGTAGTAGAATATGAGTATGATGCATGGGGGAATGTGGTTTCTGAGAGTTCGAATGTGTATGTTGTTAATGGGATTGATATTGGAAGTGTACTAAAGAGTGTAAATCCGCTAAGGTATAGGGGTTATTATTATGACAGTGAGAGTGGATTTTACTATTTGCAGAGTAGGTATTATGATGCTGGGACTGGTAGGTTTATTAATGGAGATGTAGCGGAGATTTTGGGAGTATCTGGAAACAACATTTTAGGAGCAAATCTCTTTGTTTATTGCAATAATAATCCGGTTAATTATTCTGATCCAAATGGACTATTTTCGGTAATTGATGATGCAATTGTAGGAGGGGTTTTATTAACAATACTAGTGGTTGGAATTGTAAGTACATTTATTTCAAAGCCAGAGTTTCAAAGTGCATGGAGAAGTTTCTGTTGTATGGTAGGAACATTTGTTGCTAATATCTGGAATGGATTTAAATATCTCATTGTTTCGGAAACACAAAAGATAGCAAAAGCGCTTATGGGTAGTATGACCAAAGTAGCTACAACATTAAGGAATGCACGTAATGTAGAATATTTTGCAGCTGTTGAAGTTAAGTTTGGAAGAGCAAAAAAAGATTCATCCTATATTCCAATTAAACCGTTACAATATTGGCAAGCTATTGCAATAGTAAGAGCAGGAGGAAGTGTGTTTGCAACATCAAAGCAAGCAGCTTATAGATGTGCTAAAGCAGCAGGAAATGGTTGCGAACCTACTAAACCAGAGAGACATAGTAGTCTTCAATATGGTAATATGGGTTATTTTTGGCATTATCATACAGGAAAAAGAACAGGAGGTCATGTATTTTATTTATGAGTAAAGCATTGGTTATTAGCTACAAAGATTTAGTAAAACAATATGAAAATACAATTAAATATGCAATAAAAACATCGGATGTGTTTTCTGTTGTATCCTTTACAAGGAAACCATATTCGTCAGAAATACCAGTTACAGATAATGATGAGCTTATGAAAGTACTAGAAGAAACTCTTATTAAAAAATTTATTAATAGAAACGGTTGGCCTGGTAATGAAACAAGAGATATTCATAGGGCGATATCGATTTATAAGTGTTGTAGATTAAGCAGAGATGAACTATTGAAGATACCAAATATTTTTTTAGCATTTAATAATAATATGCCAGAAGATATTTGCTTTTACAGGAACGGTATCGCATGGTTAGTGACTGTATCGCATGAAGAGTATGCATTTATGTGTTATGCATCTAAAGAAGATATTGAATTTTTAGAAAAAAATAATATTGATTACTCCTGTTTAGCTGAAAACATCAAATATTTGTTACCGAGTTCTTAATTATTAATAGAGTAAGGTTAAAGAGAGGAATTAACGGTGAAAAAAATAATTTAGTTACTCTTATTATTAACAGTAACAATGTCAGGGTGTATAAATATGTATGTTTATAAAACACCAAACAAATATCCAAATACAAGGTGGATGACTGATGATTTAGATATGTACTTTGAAGTGATGGATTCGGGAAAAATTAAAGGAGAGTTGATTGTTAAGGGAGAGATTATTCAGTTAGTTGTACCATTTGATTATGCGAAAGGGGTTGAATTTTGTATTCGTCCTTTGAGAGATTACCGATCCATCAATAACAGAAGTTACTTTTACTAGAGAAGATTTAGAAGAGTAAAAATCTTTATATACGAAAGCTAGCGTAGCAAACAACCTACTGAGTATTAAAAGGTTGTTTGCTAACATTTGAGATTTAGTTAAGAAGGATAACCTGTAAGAGTTAATTATTCAAGTGATAAAATGCTTATGATAAAGGTGGAATGCGGTGAAAAAGTGATACTCGATTATGATATCATATGTATAGAATAATTAAGAAAAGAACTTTGCCAAGTAATAATTCAAGGTACTCAGAAGAAATGAGGGAACAAATAGCAACTTATAATGCAATGTATATGCTAGGTAAAAAGAAATCGTTAACAAGTATTGCGTTTGAATTTGAATTTGAATTGAATGGTTGTCAATTAGCATTAGGTATATTTGGAACAAATCCATATTTTCTGGGAGGATATTTATCATTTAACAAAGTGAAAGACAGAACAAATATTGTGTTAAGTTCTCTGTAAAAATGGAAAGAAAAAGGACGTGTTTTTATTATAACTTATTGGAATACAAAAGGTAAAATAACAGATGGAGCTCATACTGTTGCTGTAAAATGTACAGTTACTGGAAGACTATCAGTATATAATATTGATAATAAAACTACATATGATGTATATTGAGATAATTTTGCAGATGTTATTGGAACTGGTAGCTTAATTATAGGATATTATCTTTATTAAAAGTGAGGTAGAAGCTTGAAAAAGATATTTTTACTAATACTCTTATTAACAGTTACATTATTAGGGTGTGTGGATATGTATGCAGGTAAAAGACCATATAGTTATCCTAATACTAAATGGCTTGCCAATAATTTTGATATGTATTTTGAAGTAAATAATTCGGGAGATATAAAAGCAGAGTTAGTCGTTAATGGTGAAACTATTCCAGTATACTTGATATTTGGGCAAGGCACGAGACTTCAGGTTTTTGCAAATACGATGCAAGACTATTTAGATAGTGATGATAGAATTTTTGAAGGTGAGTGTGAATTTAGTTCGAAAAAATTGATAGTTTCAGATATAAAAGTTTTCAAAACTGATTTAGTAGATCCGTCAATAACAGAAATCGCTTTTATTAGAGAAGACTTAGAATAGTAAGAATCATTATATACTAAAGCTAGAATAGCAAGCAACCTATTTAGTGCTAAAAAGGTTGTTTGCTAACACTTGAATAATATTAAGATCATGATAATGGCGGAAATAGGGTTGGTGAGAAGGTTTATGATTATACTACAGGAAGTTTGGGTGAGGTTAAGAAGACTAATAGTTATGGTTATAATAGCACATATAAGGATTTAGATATACAAGTGGAGGTATGGATGCAGAGTTTTATTACCTGAAGAACCAAGAGGGAAATGTACTTTAAGTATTTATAGCGGTGTAACTTGATTTATGGTACAATGTAGATAAATTAGAAAATTTATATTTTATCGTACTGGGAGGTATCTATTTTGAACGTAACTATTCACAACGGTGGACTTACCCCTGCCGAATATAAAATAATTAGAGAAAGCGCAAATTGGGGATCGGTTCCAGATATTGAATACATAGCAATGGCCCTTGACAAGAGCCTTTACTCGGTTGTCATCCGTGACGAAGGCAAAGCTGTTGGTATGGCAAGGCTTATCGGAGATGGCGTTTTCTATTGGCATGTGCAGGATGTGATTGTTTTGCCGGAATATCAAGGAAAAGGCATAGGTAAAATGTTGATGGAGAATCTATTTGAGCATATTGAGAAGCATATGCCTGATAAAAATACCAACATAGGGCTAATGTCCGCAGCCGGCAAGGAAGGTTTCTACGAGAAACTCGGTTTTAAAAGGCGATCTGATAATCAACACGGCGACGGAATGGAAAAAAGGTTGAATTTAAAGAGGTAAAACATGCGAAAGATACTATTAACAGCAATAAATGCAAAGTACATACATTCAAATCTTGCAGTATATAGTTTGAAAGCTTATTGTGATAATCAACTAAAGAGTGAATCACAAAACTTTGAAGTAAAAATCAAAGAATTCACAATTAATAACATGATAGATGAGATTGTAAATGGCATATACCTTGAAAAGCCAGACGTAGTGGCTTTTTCTGTGTATATATGGAATATTTCTTATGTAGAAATATTGCTTAAGGAACTTTCTAAGCTTCTTCCAGATTGCAAGATATGGCTAGGGGGTCCAGAAGTATCATATAGATCAGAAGAACTACTAGATTTATACAGTGGCGTCGAATTAGTAATGAGAGGTGAAGGAGAGAAAACCTTTACTCGCCTTGTTAAAGCTGAATATAACAGTGAAATTTCGCTTCAAGATATAGACGGTATTACATACAGAAATGCTGTAGGAGAGATTATAAAAAACAAAGATGTTAGTATAATGAATTTGAATGAAGTTCCTTTTGTATACAGTAATATAAAATCGTTTGAGAATAGAATTATCTACTATGAAACTAGCAGAGGCTGTCCTTTTTCTTGTAGTTATTGTTTATCATCCGTTGAGAAATCAGTAAGATTTAGAGATATAGAAATAGTAAAAAAGGAATTAAAGTTCTTTTTAGATAATAATGTGCCACAAGTAAAGTTTGTTGATAGAACATTTAACTGTAAGAAAAGCCATGCATTAGATATATGGAAATTTATAAAAGAAAATGATAATGGAATTACAAATTTTCATTTTGAAGTGGCAGCAGATTTGCTTGATGAAGAAGAAATAGAACTGTTAGGCTCATTAAGAGTTGGGCTAGTGCAACTTGAAATTGGCGTACAATCAACTAACCTTGATACAATAAAAGAGATAAAAAGAACTATGGAACTTGATAAGTTAAAATACACCGTAGCGAAGATAAATTCAGCGGCTAATATACATCAGCATCTTGATTTAATTGTTGGTTTACCATATGAGGATTTTGATTCATTTAAGAAATCTTTTAATGATGTGTATAAAATGCAGCCAGAACAACTACAGCTGGGATTTTTAAAAGTACTTTCAGGCTCGTATATGTCAGAAAGGCAAAATGATTACGGATTAGTGTATAAATCGTATGCACCATACGAAGTACTATATACTAAATGGATTAGCTTTGATGAAATTTTAATTTTGAAATCTGTAGAAGAAATGGTGGAAATTTATTATAATACAGGTCAGTTTGTTTATACTATTAAATATTTAGAAGGTTTATACGAAGAACCTTTTGATATGTTTTTGGATATTGGAGCATATTATGCAAGGCACTTTGAAAAGTCAGCTAAACATTCAAGAATTGATAGATATAACATATTGCTCAAATTCATGGAAGATAGAAAAATAGGAAATCTAGAGTTTTTTAAGCAGTTAATGACTTTTGACATATACCTAAGAGAAAATATAAAGACAAGGCCAGCATTTTCAAAGGATTTAAAGGATTATTCTAAAGAAATTCACAAACTAAAAGAAGATAATAATCTAACAAGGCTCGACCATGTTGAGGTAATAGATGCAGATGTTTTAAAGTTTATATACAATAATGAATATATAGGTGACAAAGAGGTGGTATTATTATTTGATTATAATGAGAGAAATCCATTAAATCATAATGCAAAGGTAAGCGTATTAAACTAGGGAGATGAGTAAATGGCAAAAAAGGATGTAAAGAAGATATTAGAATTACTAGATGAAAATTATAGTACGCAGTATAAGTGTTATCTAAATCATGAGAATGCATGGCAGCTACTTATAGCCACGATGCTTAGCGCACAGTGTACAGATGCGAGGGTAAATATAGTCACAAAAGACTTATTTAAGAAGTTTGATACATTAGAAAAGTTTGCATGTGCAGATCAAAAAGAGCTTGAGGAATATATAAGACCAACGGGATTTTACCACAATAAGGCAAAAAATATTATATCTTGTGCAAAAACATTAGTTGAAAAACATAATGGTGAGGTACCAAGTAAGCTTGAAGAGTTAACAGCACTTGCAGGGGTTGGACGAAAAACAGCCAATGTTATTCGTGGAAATATTTATAATGAGCCTAGCATAGTAGTGGATACACATGTAAAACGAATATCAAGAAAGCTTGGATTTACGAAAAACGAAGACCCCGAAAAAATAGAATATGATTTAATGAAATTGCTTCCAAAAGATCATTGGATACTGTACAATATACAGATAATAACACATGGGAGAGGATTGTGCACCGCAAGAAGTCCGAAATGTAATGAATGTTTTTTAAAGGACTATTGCAACCAAAAAGAGAGGTAGGATAAAATGTTAAAAGATTACGTTATAGTTGACTTAGAAACTACAGGTTTAAGTCCGAAGTTAGATAAAATTATAGAAATAGGTGCTATAAAGATAAGAGATGGTATAGAAGTGGCGAGATTTGAAACTTTTGTAAATCCTGCTAGGGCAATACCACAGAGGATAACAGGTGTGACAGGAATAAATGACATGATGGTATCTGAGGCTCCATATATTGAAGATGTAATAGGAGAGTTTATTTTATTTGTTGAAGACTTGCCATTACTAGGACATAATATTGCCTTTGACTATAGTTTTCTAAAAGTAAATGCAGTAAATAGTAAATATAAATTTGATAAGTTTGGAATGGATACGCTAAAATTAGCACGCTTGTATTTGAAAGATTTAGAAAGTAAGGGGCTTGAATTTTTATGTAGTCATTTTGGAATTGTGGATGAAAATCACCATAGAGCTATAAATGATGCATTTGTAACAGGGGAACTTTATAAGATAATATGTGATAAGTTTGAGGATGATTCTAAACCATATGAGCTTGTTTATCAAGCTAAGAAACAAAGTCCAGTTACCGAGAAGCAAAAAAAATACCTAACCGATTTAGTTAGGTATCATAAAATCACTATTGATTTTGATATTGATAAGCTTACAAAAAGTGAGGCTTCAAGAATTATTGATAAGACAATATTAGAGCATGGGCGAATTCTTAATACTTTCCAATGAATTAACAATTGATTTTTTCATTAATGAATCAAGTTTCAACGCAGTTTCAATAAGGAAGTCAATCTTATCTACTTGATTTTTATTTACATAAAGCTGTGCTAAAAGCTTGTAATTAGCGCTTATATCTGTTAAACTTATTATGCCAAATTCAAGGACAGTTATAGCATCATCGTCATAACCTAGTTCATGAAGTCGAGCACCATAAGAGTTTATAAGTTTTGCCATAGATAAAAAGTTTTCATCATATTCACTGATGGCGGAAAGATTTGCTGGACCATATTTTAATTTAATATCAGTATTAGTTAAACCAGTCATATTTAATATACGTTTATCTTTTAATGATAATAGTTCTTGTTCAATAGAACCTAGTTCTGTATCAGAATACTTATCAATTGGAAAAGTGTCATATGGAATGGTGATATATTCAACTAAATCAAGATTTTGTTTTCTTACCGAGTTTGCTTGGTTTTCACGATCCCAAAAATCTTGATTGAGAGTATCAGACTTTTTTGAACCTTTTCTGATTTCGTATGATAACCAAATTAGAAAGATGACAAAACAAGCAAAAATTGGATAGCGGAATATAACCATTATATCGAATTTGAATGCAAACATAATAATACCTTTCAGGAGTATATAGATTAGGAGGACAGATACATGTTTAATATTTATAACAAGAAAAACAGAAAAATATTAACAGTTACAATAGCAATTTTACTTGTGTTAGCTATGGTTGTACCTATGATTGTCTCAGCCTTAATGTAAGTTTAATATCTACTTACAATAAAGTCAATAGGAGTATTCTATATGAAGCAAGGAAAAATTTCAGAGCCAATTTTAAAAAGGTCAATTATTAAAGAAATTAAATATAAAAAGAAGGAAGTTTTAAAAGGGGCATCAGTAGGAAGTGATGCAGCTATAATAAAAATTCCTACAAGCGAGTTAGTGACAGCAGTTGCTACATATAGCGGAGAAATTATGCTTTCTGGAAAGAGGGCTTTAATTAGTGCGGTAAATAATATAGTAGCATCTTTTGCATCTCCTATTGCAGTGATGATATCTATTACAGCAACTAGAGATATTGGGGAAAAACAATTAAGAGAGTTTATGTCAATGATGGATACACTCGGAAAGAGTTTGGGTGTTCAAATAGCAGGAGGACACACGCAAGTATCAGAGCATGTGACAGAGCCAGTTATAACAGTTACTTCATATGGAAAGTTAGAAGTAAAAGAAAAACAAGTGCAGGCTGGATATGATATTGTTATGTCAGGGACGGCGGCGTTAGAAGGAACTGTATTATTAGCAATACTTAAAAATGAAGAATTGAAAGAGAGATTTACCTCTATTTACATAGATAAAGCAAAGGAATATACAGGTGAAATGTCAGTTTTGAGTGAGGCTGCAGTCGCCATTAAGCATGGCGTAGCGGCCATGCATGATACATCGAAAAGTGGTGTATTTGGTGCACTTTGGGAACTAGGTGAAAGATTAAAAACTGGGATGGAAATAAATCTTAAGTCCATACCGATTTATCAGGAAACAGTAGAATTGTGTGAGTTTTTTGATATTAATCCATATACATTTACATCACTTGGAGGACTTATTATGGTGACAGAAGATGGAGCGGGACTTGTAAGGGAACTTGTAGCTACAGGAAAGAAGGCTGCCATTATAGGAAAGATAACTGATAATAAGGATAAAATTATATTGAATAATGATGAAACTAGGTTTTTAGAACCATATCGAAATAAATGAAAGGGAAAAGGTTGAAATAAAAAAATGATAGAATTAACACAAATTAGACGACAGATATTAAACCAAATAGAAAAGAATAGTCGTATCGAACTTAAGGAACTATCTGTTCTTTTGGGGATACCAGAAGTAGATATAGCGAATGAAATAGCTAATATGGAGAAAGAGAATATTATTAGCGGATATCATACGCTTATTAATTGGGAGAATACAAGTGATGAGAAGGTTACAGCTATGATAGAGGTTATGGTTACTCCTCAAAGAGGACTTGGATTTGACAAGATTGCTGAAAGAATTTATAATTTTAGCGAAGTAAATGCAGTTTATTTAATGTCAGGTGGCTTTGACTTTATGATATTATTAGAAGAAAAGACAATGAGAGCGGTATCACAATTTGTATCAGATAAGCTGTCAACACTTGAGGCTGTTAGAGGCACTGCAACACATTTTGTACTAAAAAAGTATAAAGACCACGGAGCAGTTTTGAAAGAAGTAAAATCAGATGAAAGGATGCTAGTGACACCATGAGAAACCCATTATCAGATGTTGTAATAAACATGAAACCGTCAGGTATTAGAAAATTTTTTGACATTGTAAGCGAGATGAAAGATGCTATTTCTCTAGGTGTTGGTGAACCGGATTTTGATACACCATGGCATATTAGAGAAGAAGGAATATATTCTCTTGAGCAAGGTAAAACGATATATACATCAAACGCAGGTTTGAAAGAACTTAGAGAAGAAGTATGCAATTATTTAAAAAGAAGATTTGACTTAACATATAATGCAAATGATGAAGTTATGATTACTGTTGGAGGAAGTGAAGCTATTGATATAGCTCTTAGAGCAATGGTTAATCCAGGTGAAGAGGTTATTATACCACAGCCTAGTTATGTATCATATCTTCCTTGTGTACAGCTTACTTATGGAGTTCCTGTTATTATTGAACTTAAAGAAGAGAATGAATTTAGACTTACAAAGGAAGAGCTGTTAAAAGCAGTTACAGATAAGACAAAGGTTCTTATTATGCCATTTCCGAATAATCCAACTGGAGCAATTATGACAAAAGAGGATTTAGAGGATATAGCTAAGATTTGTATTGAAAGAGATATATTTGTAATATCAGATGAGATATATGCTGAATTATCATATTACAATCAAAGACATGTATCTATAGCAGAAATCGAAGGTATGAGAGAAAGAACAGTTCTTATAAATGGTTTTTCTAAATCATACGCAATGACAGGTTGGAGACTTGGCTATGCTTGTGCACCAAGTGAAATACTTAGTCAAATGCTTAAAATTCATCAGTTCGCAATAATGTGTGCACCTACAACGAGCCAATACGCAGCTATAGAGGCACTTAAGAATGGAGATGAAGATGTTAAGAAAATGAGTGAAGCATATAATCAAAGAAGAAGATTTGTGCTTAATGCATTTAAAGAAATGGGAGTAGAATGTTTTGAACCATATGGTGCATTTTATACATTTCCTAATATAAAGAAGTTCGGTATGACATCAGAAGAGTTTGCAACAAGATTCCTTCAAGAGGAAAAGGTTGCAGTTGTACCAGGTACAGCTTTTGGTGATTGTGGAGAAGGATTTTTAAGAATTTCATATGCATACTCATTAGACAATCTTAAAGAAGCTTTAGGAAGAATGGCAAAATTTGTAAAAAGGCTGGAAGAAGAGGTATAAGGTTGAACAAAAAAGCGTGTTCAACTATTGATTTGAGTGCGCACGCAGCGCGCAGATGGGTATAAAATGCTTAATATAGTTTTACACGAACCAGAGATACCAGCAAACACAGGAAATATAGGTAGAACCTGCTGTGCTACAGCGACAAGACTTCATCTTATAGAACCACTTGGTTTTAGCATAAATGAAAAGGCTTTAAAAAGAGCAGGAATGGACTATTGGGATAAGCTAGATGTAGTTGTATATGAGGATTATGAAGAATTTTTGGCTAAGAATCCAAATGCAAAGATATACTATGCAACTACCAAAGCCCCAAATGTTTATTCAGAAGTTTCGTATGAAGCAGATTGCTATATTATGTTTGGTAAGGAAAGTGCAGGAATACCTGAAAAGATATTAGTAAACAATCAAGAAACTTGTGTTAGAATACCGATGAACGAAGATATACGTTCTCTAAACCTATCAAATTCGGTAGCCGTAGTACTTTACGAAGCACTAAGGCAAAACGAATTTAAAGGAATGGAACGTGGTGGACATTTAAGAGGGTATGATTGGAAGTAGTGATTTCTTTGACTTTTGCAAAGTGAAGATAAACTCGGTTCCAACACCTTCAGTACTTATTACATTTATATTTTCATTATGATTTGTAATGATTTCTTTTACGATAGACAGGCCTAAACCAGTGCCTGTCTTATCTTTTCCTCTAGAAACATCTGATTTATAAAACCTATCCCAAATTTTATTAAGGCTATTTTTAGGAATACCAAGTCCAAAGTCTTTTACAGATACGAAGACCTTGTCGTTTTTATCACTTACATCTATTAGTATTTTTGAGTTTGTACTGCTGAATTTTATAGCATTATCAATTAAGTTATATAGCACTTGCTGAATTTTTTCCTTATCAGCATTTACAAGATATGATTTATCACTGAATGTAACGTGAAGAATTAGTTTCTTTTGTACACATTGTACCTCAAATGATGCAATAGTGCTTCTTATAGTAGGAACTAAATCAAATTCGCTAAGATCAAGACGAGCTCCTTTTAGTCCCCATGTATTTAGGGTTAATAAGTTGCCAGTAAGTTTGTTAAGTCGTTCAGTTTCTGATAAAAGAATATTTAAATATCTTTCTTGATTTTCAGGAGGAATTGTACCATCAAGCATTGCTTCAAGATATCCTTTAATTGAAGTAAGGGGTGAACGAAAATCGTGAGATATATTTGCTATAAACTTTTTCTGATTATCTTCAATGTCATTAATTTCTTTTGCCATATAATTTAGTTTATTTGCAAGTGTACCAAGTTCGGTCTTAGAATTAATATTAAGGTCCTTATAATCAAAATTACCCTTTGCATATTCGTCAGTAGCTTTAGAAATAAAGTAAATTGGTTTATAAACCCATATGTGAAATACAAATAATATGGTAAAAGATAATATAAAGATAACAACAAATGTAAAGTAAATGGAGTTTGTTATAGGCAACATTGAAGCATATACGCTGTCAAGTGGTCTGTTAATAACAACGTATCCATATGTTTTGTAGGTATTTACAATAGGAGAGTATACAGTTAAAACCTCGGAATTTATTTTATTATCAAAATCGCCAGTGATATAATAGATGTCAGAAAAATAGTCATTTAAGTCACCAAGGGCAAGCTTTTGCTGGCTCTTATCAGAACTATACAGTACCTTGCCTTCTGGTGAAACAATCCAAATGGTTTCGTCAGAAGGAATTAAAAGTTCTTTTATATCAGCAGTATAATCGTGTGAAGTGTCATATATATTGTAATCATTGGCACTATAATGTTGCGATATGGCATTTGCATGGTTATAGAGTGAATTAGCAGAACTGGTGATTTGGCTGTTAAAAATCATCTCCTCAAGTCCAAAATAAATAACCCCAACAGAGGCAATAGCAAATATAAAATATCCTATTAAAAATTTTGTATACACGCTTTTTTTCATACATAAGCTCCAATTAGTTTCTAATTTCGAATTTATATCCAACGCTCCACACTGTAGCTAAAGACCATTTACTATGGTCACCCATTTTTTCACGGATACGCTTTACATGGACATCTACAGTTCTGGTATCGCCAATATATTCATATCCCCAAATGTGGTCAAGGATTTGTTCTCTAGTAAATACTTGATTAGGAGATGCAGCAAGAAAATGCAAAAGTTCAATTTCTTTTGGGGGCATTTCAAGCTGCTTACCCATATAAGTAACGGTATAATTTGCAATATTAATTTCAAGGTCAGGATAAGAAATAATTCCACTATTTTTAGAATCTTCTTTAACAGGGGCTTGGTTTGTACGTCTAAGAACAGCTTTTACTCTAGCGACAAGCTCCTTGGAGTCAAAAGGCTTAATCATATAATCGTCAGCACCCATCTCAAGTCCTAGAACTTTATCAAAAACTTCTCCCTTTGCAGAAAGCATAATAATAGGCAGTGCGGAATCCTTTCGGATTTCCCTACAAACCTGATAGCCATCCATTCCTGGTAGCATAAGGTCTAAAAGAACTATATCAGGCTGAAAAGAAGTTACAGCTTGTAGTGCTTCAACACCATCTTCAACACACATGGTATCAAAACATTCTTTCATTAAATAAAGAGAAATTAATTCAGAAATATTTGTATCATCATCTACTATTAGAACTTTTTGTTTTGTCATGGTTGCGACCCTCCTATTTGAAATCAACTATTGTAACGCCAGTATCTCCTTCTCCAAAGACACCTAAACGAAATTCTTTAACATACTTTTGACGCTTTAAGTGTTGATGAACAGCATTTTTAAGTGCACCAGTTCCTCTTCCGTGTACGATTCTCACAGTTGGTACATGAGCAATATATGCATCGTCTAAATATTTATCAAGAACAGAAATGGCTTCATCAGTAGTCATTCCGATTAAATTGACTTCTGTAGAAATTGAAAGTGATTTTGAAACCTTAATCTTTCCAGTACCTGAACGTTTCATATTAGGTGTAGTAATAACATCCTCATCTATTATTTCTAAATCACGAATGTTTACTTGTGAGCGAAGTATACCCATCTGTACAAATAAATCACCCTTTGCATTAGGAAGACCAACGACTTTTCCGTCTAAATTAAGACTTAAAACTTTTACAGATTCTCCTAGTTTGAAATCCTTTGCAGTATATTCCTTTTTAGGTTTCTTTGTGTTTTTTAGAACTAAATGCTTTTCAGTCTCAGAAAGCTTGCCTCGAATCTTTTGACGCTCAATTTCTAACTCATTACTAGAGGCCTCAATTTTGTTCATTTTTTTAATAGTTGCATCAGCAAATGACTTGGCATCTTGCAAAATTGCCTGTGCTTTTTCGTTCGCTTCCCTTAAAATGAGTTCTCGTCTGTCATCAAGGTTTTCAGATTTTTTCTCAAGAGCCTTTTTAAGTTCTTCAATTTCATTTTTATATTTATTTATCTCAAGATGTTCACGTTCGATTTCTAACTTACTTTGCTCTAAGTCAGAAATAATATCTTCAAAAGCTTCGCTATTTGAATCAATACGTAATTTCGCATCATTGATTATATAGTCAGGTAATCCTAATTTGCTTGAAATAGCAAAAGCATTACTTTTTCCAGGTATACCAATGAGTAGTCTATATGTTGGGCTTAATGTTTCAACGGAAAATTCGCAACAAGCATTTTCAACACCAGGTGTAGATAATGCAAATAATTTTAGTTCACTGTAATGTGTAGTAGTCATAGTGCGTACTTTCATGTTATGCAAAAATGTCAATATACTTATAGCAAGGGCAGCACCCTCTACTGGGTCTGTTCCAGCACATATTTCATCAAACAATACTAATGATTTGTCATCAGCTTTTTCTAAAATATTGATAATATTAGTCATATGAGATGAAAATGTACTAAGACTTTGCTCGATACTTTGTTCATCACCAATGTCGGCATAAACTTCTGTAAAAAGACTAAGACTAGAACCATCATCAGCAGGTATATGAAGCCCTGATTGCCCCATAAGTGTAAATAAACCTACAGTTTTAAGTGAAACGGTTTTACCACCAGTATTTGGGCCAGTTACAATAAGTAAATCGAATTTATCTCCTAAATGGATGTTTATAGGAACTACCTTTTTTGGATCTAAAAGTGGGTGACGACCACATTTGATATTTATATATCCATCTGTATTAAAAATTGGCTCACTGCATTTGTATTCCTTTGAAAGTGCAGCTCTTGCAAAGATAAAATCAAGTTCAGCAAGAGTTTCTAAATTATATTTTAGCTGTTCAAAGAACTCAGCAGCAGTAATGCTAAGTGTAGTAAGTATTTTTTCTATTTCTTCTTTTTCTTTTATTTCTAACTCTCTAAGTTCGTTGTTAAACTGTACAACTGCCATAGGTTCAATAAAGAATGTTGAACCTGTAGAAGATTGGTCATGTACCATACCAGGCATATTTCCCTTACATTCAGCTTTTACAGGAAGACAATATCTTCCATTTCGCATAGTAATTACAAAATCTTGTAGGTTGCTGCGGACAGTTTGGGAATTAACCATAGAGTTTAACTGGCTATGAATCTTGTCGTTTGTTCTTTTTATGTTTCTCCTAATAGAAGATAATGTAGAAGATGCTTCATCAGCAATCTCGTCCTCAGACAAAATACATCTTTTTATCTCGTTATTCAAAGGCGATAATGGCTCGAGAAACTCAAACATTTCGCTTAAAGAATCAGAAATATCATCGCCATCTTCTTTTCTGGAAAAGGATTTAATTCTAAGAGTTACATTAAGCACAGAGCTTATATCAAGCAACTCTTTGATAGTGAGACTGCTTCCGATTTCGAGTCTTTTTATGGAAGCACCAATATCTCTTGTACCAGAAAAAGACACACTTCCTTTTTGCCATAATCTTGATAATGCATCAGAGGTTTGTGCCTGAAGTTTTCTGATTTGTTTTATGTTATCTATAGGTTCTAAGCTTTGGCAAAGTTTCTTCCCAAGAGGAGAAGAAGCATGTGCTTCAAGCTTGTCTATTATTTTATTATACTCTAAAGTTTTTATTGCTTTGCTGTTCATACATTATACCCATACCTTTCAATACCTATATTAACATAAGTCTTGAAAAAATAAAAGATAGTACATAGAATATTCATATTTATTAATTATAATAGGTACAGACTAAAGATAGCTTTATTAGAAAGAGGTTATTATGGATAATAATAATGATAATAGAGATGTTAATGAAAAAGTGGAAGATATAAAATATACATTTGTAAACGAGACGATAAAGAAAAAGCCTCCTTTTATAATTAGGGCAGGTCTTAAAGTGTTATATATATTAGGCATGGGAGCAGTCTTTGGACTAGGAATATGTCTGGTTTTGTATGCCTTTGATAGAAATGTGAAAGATATACTTTTTGGTGATGACAATGAAACGCAGGAGCCAACAACAAAAATAGAATTAGAGATAGAATCTGATACGCAAGAAGGAGAAACTATAGCTGATTTAGAAAGTCTTATTGATAAAAAGATAGTTGAAGTATATGCAGTTACATATGAAAAAGAAGAGGAAACTACTTCGGATGAGCTTGAGTCTATTGGCATATCAGATAATAATGGAAATGGTGTTAATATAATTGTTCCAGAAACTAAGGATGTAGAAGGAGAAACAACGACAGCATTAACCACAGGGGAAGATGCTACCCAAGGGGGAGATGTTTCTCCTTGGGAAACAGAAACAGCAAAGATTGCAAAAAAAACAAGTAAAACGGGAGTTATTATATCAATAAATTATCATTTATATATTTTGACTCAGTATGCAGAAATTAAAAATTGTGATGAAATAAATGTGGAATTTTATAATGGGAGCCAAGCAGTTGCAAAGGTGCATAAGGCAGATGAGACAAATGGTATAGCTATTATAGAAGTAAAAAAAGACCAGATTAAAAATGATGTATATGCAACAATACAAAAGGCTGCAATAGTGCGCTTAGATGAAATTAAAAGTGGCGATACAATTATATATGCGGGAGACCCATACTTGGAAAAGAGACTGTTTTATACAGGAACTCTGGCAGGAATTGATAATGGAAATATAAATTATGATACGTTTTACAGAGGTGTTATTACAGATATTACTGTAAAGAATGTTAATGATGGATTTTTATTTAACAGGTCGGGACAGCTAGTTGGAATGGTTATGGATTTATGGAAGGGCAAAGGCGGAGAAAATACAATAACGGCTATAGGAGTTGAGGATATTTATTCCGTTATTAATAATTTAGTAAATAAGTTGCCAATAAATCACATAGGAATAAAGGGTGAAAAGGTTACGGATGATATAAAACATTTAACTAATGAGGAAATGCCAAACGGCCTTTATATTACTGATGTTGAAAGGGGCTCAAGTGCATATTTGGCAGGAGTAATGGTTGGAGATATTGTGGCAGAAATGAATGGAAGTAAAATAGAATCTTTGCAAGATGTGCAAAAAATTCTTGCTAATTTACAAAATAGTGATATAGTAACAATGGTTCTAAAACGCAAAATAGGTGTAAATTATAGTGAGTTACGTATTAAAGTGACAGTGGAATCATACTAAAAGTTGAAAGGAAAAACAATAATGAAGTATATTGAAAATATAAGAGAAGGCGAGAAGGTAGCAGATATTTATTTTTGCAAATCAAAAATATCAGCATTAACAAAGAACGGAAAGCCATATGAGTCTCTTACATTGCAAGATAAAACAGGAACTGTTGATGCAAAAATATGGGATCCAAATTCATTAGGAATAGATGATTTTGATGCCATGGATTATATAGATGTTGTTGCTGATGTGGTAATGTTTGGTGGAGGATTGCAATTAAACATAAAAAGAGTTAGAAAAGCAAGTGAGGGAGAATATGATCCACGAGAATATCTTCCAGTTAGTGAAAAAAACATAGACGAAATGTATGATGAGCTTAGAAAATACATTGATGGTGTACAAAATACATATATGAATAGGCTTTTAAACATGATGCTTGTAGAAGATGAAGAGCTTGTTAAGAAATTTAAAGCAAGTTCAGCAGCAAAGACAGTTCATCATGGATTTATGGGAGGATTGCTTGAACATACATTATCAGTAGTGAAAATAAGTGAGTTTCTTTGCGGTTTATATCCAATTATGAATAAGGATTTATTGTTTACATCTGCAATGTTACATGATATAGGTAAAACAGTAGAGTTATCTTCATTTCCAATAAATGATTATACAGACGATGGAAACCTTTTAGGACATATTGTGTTAGGCAGTGAGATGATTGGAAAGGTTATTGATAAAATAGATGGATTTCCAAGAGCTTTAGCAGGCGAAATAAAACATTGCATATTGTCTCATCATGGAGAACTTGAATATGGTTCGCCAAAGAAACCGGGACTTATTGAGGCTGTAGCTCTTAGTTATATAGATAATTTAGATGCAAAGCTTGAAACGATGAAAGAGCTGTTGAATAGTGCAGTGCCACCAACAGAAGATACACAGTGGATTGGTTATAATAGATTTTTAGAATCAAATATACGAAGGACTACCATATAAGGTATGGAGGATTAGATTGAAAAAGAATGATGAATTAATAGTAGAAATAGTAGATATTGGAATAAATGGAGAGGGTATAGGCAAAGTAGATGGCTATACTCTCTTTGTTAAAGATGCAATTATGGGAGATAAGGCAAAGGTTAAGATTACGAAGCCTTCCAAGAATTATGCGTATGCAAGATTAGTAGAAGTGATGGAGCCTTCAAAGCTACGCGTAGAACCTGCTTGTCCAGTTGCAAGAAGCTGTGGCGGATGTCAGATACAAGAGATGTCTTATGAAAGCCAGCTTGAATTTAAGAAGAGTAAAGTTGAAAATAATATAAGAAGAATTGGTAAAGTAGAAGATTTTAAGATACATGATACTCTTGGAATGGAAGACCCTTTTAGATATAGAAATAAGGCGCAGTTTCCAATCAGAAGAAGCAAAGATGGAAGAATAATTGCGGGATTTTATGCAGGAAGAACACACTCGGTTATTGAATGCGAGGATTGCGTTATTGGCATATCAGAAAATAAAGAGATATTAGATATTGTTATAGCACATATGGAGAAATATGAAATTGAGCCATATGATGAAGATACTCACCAAGGCGTAGTTCGACATGTGCTTATTCGAAAAGGTTTTAAGACTGGCGAGATTATGGTGTCTATTGTTGTTAATGGAAACAAGCTTAAGCATTCGGATAGACTTGTAGATCAGTTAGTGGCAAATATTAATGAGATAAAAGACATTTCAATTAATAGAAACAAAGAAAAGACGAATGTAATAATGGGCGAGAAGACAATTACTTTATATGGAGAGGGTTATATAACTGACTATATAGGTGATGTGGCGTTTAGAATTTCACCATTGTCTTTTTACCAGGTGAATCCTGTTCAAACAGAAGTTTTATATGGAAAAGCTTTGGAGTATGCAGGGCTTACAGGGGATGAAGTGGTGTTTGACCTTTATTGTGGCGTTGGAACGATTTCTTTGTTCTTAGCGAAGTCAACGAAGAAGGTGTATGGTGTTGAAATAGTGCCAGAAGCGATAGAGGATGCGAAAGTAAATGCAAAGCTCAATGATATAGATAATACAGAGTTTTATGTGGGAAAGGCTGAAGAAGTAATACCGAAACTGTATAAGGAAGAGGGTATTAAGGCTGATGTGGTAGTGGTAGACCCGCCGAGAAAAGGCTGTGATGAGGTGCTTTTGGAGACTATTGTGGAGATGGAGCCGAAGAGACTGGTGTATGTGAGTTGTGATTCGGCGACATTGGCTAGGGATATAAGTTTTCTGAAGGATAGAGGGTTTGTGCTGGAGGAAGTACAGCCAGTGGATATGTTCCCTAGTAGTGTGCATTGTGAAGTGGTTTCGATTTTAAGAAAGAAGAATTAGATAAATATTAGAAATTGAGAGATGACATTAAAGTTAATACTTATTTGAAGTATAGTAGCTTTGGTGTCTTTTTTCTTTACAAAAAAGTGATTGTGGATAAAATGCGGAAACTCAAGTTATATATCGTTGACATAATCATTGTATGGATATATAATGAATGCAATGCGTGAATGCTTGTGGAGGGAAATAAGTGGAAGAGAATAAAGATTTAAAAGACAAATTAATAGAATTAAGAGTAAGCACAGGTATGAACAGAAGGCAGTTCTGTGAATATTTTGAAATTCCATATATGACAGTCTCAGACTGGGAGCATGGCAACAGAAGAGTTCCTAACTATTTGCTACGGTTATTGGAGTATTATGTGCGTACGCAGGAGCTGGCAAAAGAAAATGGTACAGATGAATAGATACAGAAACATAGATGGGAGATTTGATGGAAGAAGATAAAAAAGAACTAATTGAAAAGATAAATGAAGAAAATTTTACTGTGGCAGATGCCGTTTCAATTCAAAGAATGATATATGTTGTTCGTGGGGAACAAGTGATGTTAGATTCAGATTTGGCCATGTTGTATCAGGTAGAAACCAAAAATCTAAATAAGGCAATGAAAAGAAATATTGCTAGATTCCCAGAAGATTTTTGTTTTAAATTATCCTTGGAGGAATATTCAAACTTGAGGTTCCAATTTGGAACCTCAAGCCAAGACAATAATGAAAATGGACATGGTGGACGTCGTAATCTACCTTATGTATTTACAGAACAAGGGATATCTATGCTATCAAGTGTTTTGAGAAGTGAGGTTGCAGTTAATATTAGTATTACTATCATGCGAACATTTATTGAAATGCGAAAATACATGGCAAATACATCACTGATATATGACCGTATCAATGAGATTGAAGTAAATCAGAAATCATATCAAATGGAAAGCAATGAGAAATTTAATCAAGTATTTAAGTACATATCGGACCATGAGGAATCGCAGCAGAAGGTGTTTTATGATGGACAAATTTATGATGCTTTTAGCCTTATAATTCGTATTATTAGTGAGGCTACAAGGAACATAATTCTTGTGGATAATTATGTAGGTACAGAGACATTAAATATACTAGCTAAGAAGCATAAAGCTGTTGCTGTTACAATTTATACAGACAAAAGAACGAAACTAACAGGCAAAGATGTTGATGTATTCAATAAGCAGTATCCCAAGTTGCAGGTGAGATATACCAACGCTTTTCATGATAGATTTTTAATCATAGATGAGTATAAAGCTTATCATGTTGGTGCTTCGCTGAAAGATGCAGGAAAGAAATGCTTTGCGATTACGTTGCTAAATGATAAGGGCATCATTTACGATCTAATGCAAAGGTTGGATATTGAAGCTGAGGAGTAAGAATGAGCAATCAAAAATGTATTTGAAGGAATCTTTTAAACTAGAACAAGTACATAATATTACACATAAGCAATTATAAGGAGATAGGCAACACTGAAGGTAATAAGCAAATTTAAAGAAAAGAAGTTAAAATTCACCATATAAAATAGAAATATTAACATTCACATGTTATAATACCAATAACTATTTAAGGAGAAGGAGGACTTACCATGTTATGCACGCTAATGAACAAAAATAATCCAGTTGTAGATTTAAACATTGATGATGACACAGCAGCTATTATTAAAGTCACAAAACCCCATAACCTTGACTTCCTTCCAATTGGAATTGATAAGAAAACAGGGATACCAAATAAAAAAGAATTAAGTGTTATGGATTAAGTTTATCAGACCAGTACTGGATGAAACCAAGTAAAAGCCACTTAACTTGGTCGGATGTAAACTTCTTTGAAAATGATTTTTCTGATGATGTAGGGGATATTTTATTTGGTCAACCAGCTAAAGAGAATATAGACTTAATGTCTCCATGCAATACATCAGATGGTTGGCTTAAAAAGAAATGGAAGATAATAGATGGAAAACGATGCTTAATTAAAGCGGATAGCAACCCATATATGCAAGAACCTTTAAATGAAGTTTTTGCGACCAGACTGCATCAAAGATTAGGATACAAAAAATTTGTTTCGTATTCACTTTTATGGGAAGGAAAAGCACCATTAAAAAAGAAAGGTAAAATTGCTTTTTGGATAAGGTTTTGATATAATTGTAATAAGTAAAAACAGTGAATTGACTTATAATTATATTTGAAAGGACGATATTTATGAAAAAAATTTTAATTGTTATTTTCTACATCATATTTACATCTATGATGGTACTTTCAACTCTTGCTGTAAGTGATACGACACCTCCCGAACTAACTTCTATTTCTATTAGTTCAAAGTCTTTATCTGGTGGGGATAATTTAACATTTACAATATCTGGTTCAGATGATTTGTCTGGTATTGGTCATATTATGATTGAGTATCAATTAAAAACGGATAATACCAAAAAGATATCAATAGAATTTGATAATAATTCGTCTTCAAATTCATTTAAAGATATATACAAAATTCCAGAAAAAACCGTTCCAGGTGAATGGGAAGCATTTGCCATTCAGGTATGGGATACTGCAGGTAATCTTCAGACCTATTTTTTGTGGAATACATACGATGACGATATTATACATTTTAACAATATAAACTTTACCATAAAGGAAAAGCCAGGGGCGGATATCACACCTCCTGAATTGAAAAGTATAAGTGTGAAAAATAAGACTATAACTGCTCCAGGAAAAATTGAAATTACTGCAGTTGCAACTGATAATATATCCTCAACTGTTAAAATCCAAGTCTCTTACTTGATTTGTGAAAGTCAACATTCTGTTAATCTTTCAAAAACATCAGAGAATACATATACTGGAAGCTTAAGTGTTGAAGCAAATGCTAAATATCAAACGGTTAAACTTGCTTTTATTATTTTAGAAGATGATGCTGGCAATCAAGCTTGGTATTCATACGATCCAAGTGAATATCCATTTGGAGATTCCAGTTTGAAGTTAAACACAAACATCGATATTTCTTTTTCCAATGGCATTTCTGATGAATTTGCTCCTAGATTAATAAGTTATAATTACAGTAATTCAAGTGTCACTGCTCCTGGTGTTGCCAATATTATATTTGATGCCCAAGACAGTATTTCAGGAGTGGCTTCCATAAAGGCTCATTTTAAAGGATTTGACGAGAATGGAACTGAATTTGCATACTGGATACTAAATCCACAATATGATGCTAAATCAAAAAAATTTGTTAGTGAACATGCATTTGATCAATATTATCCAAACGCAACCTTCTTCATAACTAAAATTGAACTTGTGGACAATGCAGATAATATAAGTGTATATGCTATTAATCCTCAATTAGGAGAATTGAAATTAACTAAAAAGACTCTGACTCTAACAAAAGCAATAACTGGTGATGTTGCTGCTGGTACAATGAATGATAATTATATTGATACAATTAAATCTGCCAAAGATGGGGATGTTATTACACTAGATTGCACTAAAAACTCCACGATAAAGAAAGAAGCTTTTGATGCAATAAAAGGAACAAACAAAACTTTAATACTGGCTAATGACGGTATTCAATGGATTTTCAAGGGTGTTGATATTTCTGAAACAACAAAAGACATTAATACAAATATTAAAATCGGTAAACTCGATGATTCTGGCAATGAGTTTATGTTGGAATGTTTTATAGAAAATAGTAGTGGTCTTGTTATTGAATTTGCACCAAATGGAGTTTTGCCAGGCAAAGCACTTGTGAAAATTAAAGCTGATTATGCACTTCGTAATTTTGTAGGCGAAAAAGATTTGTATATTTACCATTACCAAGACACTGCTAATTCATTAGAAGCTATTGCAAATAGAATTGAAATTACAGAAGATGGCTACTTTGAATTTTATATTAGTCACAACAGTAAGTATATTATTTCATCGAAAAAAGCAAAAGCTGATGCTATAAAAAAAGATAGTTCGGTATTAAACGCATCATTTACTGTTGAACCTGATAATAAAGATGAAAGTACAATTTCTCAAGAGGAATCTACATCTTCCGATGAGGCAACATCTTCATCTGAGACGACATCTTTACCAGAAACAACGTCTTCCCCTGATGAAGTTACTGTAAATAATCAAAACCATTTAGTTTTATTTGTAATTCTTACCTTATTAGGTATTAGCTTAATTATCCTTGCAATAGTGTTCCACAAACCAATATTGTCAAAATTAAGTAATATTAAAAAGGAGCAAGATAATAAAGAATAAATCAACTAATGTATATTAACTAATGAATAATAGCAATCAAAAATGTATTTGAAGGAATCTTTTAAACCAGAACGAGTACAGAATATTACACATAAGCAATTATAAGGAGATAGACAACTCAGAAGGTAATAAGCAAATTTAAAGAAAAGAAGTTAAAATTCACCATATAAAAAGAGGAAAATTTGTTTGACAGAACAAGTTGAGTGTGATAGTATTTACCTAACTTAAAACAAAAAGGCTATGATGAGAAATAGTAAGTATTAGGAATTTCACAGAGAGAAGATGGTTGGTGCGAATCTTCATTGAACTAATAACGAAGCAGTCTCGGAGCTGTGAACCGAACAGAAGAATCTTAGTAGGCTTCAACGGAGTTCCACCGTTATGTAGGAAACAATATCGGAAATATCCCGTATTGATAGAGTGCAGAGAAATCTGAAATTAGGTGGTAACACGGACAGAATGGTTCGCCCTAAGTTGACAATGAATAAGTCAGCTTAGGGCTTTTTTTGTTTTGATTAAATGAAATGGAGGTATTTAGCATGGTGAAAATGACACCAGATGAGTTAAGAAAATCATATATTGATTTTATGAAAAGAATAGGGGCTAGTCAAGTACCGTCTTCTAGCTTGTTACCAGAAAATGATCCCTCAACGTTGTTTACAGGAAGTGGAATGCAGCCTATGGTTCCATATTTATTGGGAGAAAAACATCCAATAGGTAATGAGTTAATAAATATTCAGAAGTGTTTAAGAACAGTGGATATTGATGAAGTAGGGGATATGTCGCATCTAACGTTTTTTGAAATGGTAGGTCGATGGGAATTTAAAGCAGACGAAAATAACTATAAGAAAAAGCAAATTGATGCAATTTGGAATTGGCAAATTAACGAACTTGGAATTGATCCTAGTAGGCTATATATTAGTGCTTTTAAAGGAAGTGATGATTTAAATATACCAAAAGATATTGAAGCAATTCAAATCTGGTCAGAAAAATTTAAATCAGTTGGTATAGAACCTATTATTGAAGATGATCCATATAAATATGGGGCATCTAGAGGCGGTAAAATATTTTTATACGATGAAAAAGAAAATTGGTGGAGTAGAGCTGGAAGTCCGTTAAATATGCCTATTGGCGAACCAGGAGGGCCTGATAGTGAAATGTTTTATGATTTGGAACCAAACGGCAATCCACTGGATCATCCTGCTTCTGAAAGCGAGAGGTTTTTAGAAATTGGTAACAATGTATTTATGTGTTATAAAAAAGAAGACACAGGTTTTGTAAAAATGAAAAATCCTAATATTGATTATGGGGGCGGATTAGAAAGAGTTGCAACAGCTCTTAATGGTGATAGGGATATTTATAATACAGCTTTTTTTCTTAATTCCAAGAAAAAACTAATGGAGTTAAGCGGTAAAAAGTATACTGATGATTTAAAGTCGTTTAGAATCATACTTGACCATGTGAGGGCTGCTACTTTTCTAATTAATGATGGTGCTCAGCCAGCTAATAGTGATGCAGGGTATATAACAAGAAGATTATTAAGAAGGGCGATTCGTGCAGGTAAAAAAATCGGTATACAAGGAAGTTTTGTTGGTGAGTTGTCTGAAGTTTATATAGATGAAGCAACAGCTTATGAAGATTTGATTAATAATAAAAAGAAAGTTATCGATATAGTAAATAAGGAAGAAAATCTTTTCTATAAGACTTTACAGCAAGGAGAAATTGAAATACAAAAACATCTTAAGAATAAAGGTAAAGTGACAGGTGCAGATGCATTTTATTTTTACGAAACATATGGTTTTCCTTTGGAGTTGACGAGTGAGTTCCTAACTGAAAGTGGATATAGCATAGAGGATAAGGCATCTTTTATAGAGGCGGCAGAGAAACATGCGCAAATGAGTAGAACTGCTTCTGCTGGTAAATTTAAAGGTGGATTAGCTGATCAATCAATACAAACAACAGCACTACACTCTGTAGCTCATTTATTACTTGCTGGTTTAAGAGAGGTTTTAGGTAATCATGTTCATCAAAAAGGAAGTAATATTACTTCAGAAAGATTAAGGTTTGACTTTAATCATGATGAAAAACTTACCCCAGAGCAAATATCCGAGGTAGAAAAATATGTGAATGATGCGATTTTATCAAAAGCAGTTACCTATATTTCAAAAATGCCTAAAACGCAGGCGAAAGAAAGTGGTGTTGAAGGTAACTTTTGGGATAAATATCCAGATATAGTTAAGGTGTATACAATCAAAGATAACAAAGGGAAAATTTGGAGCAAAGAAGTATGTGGAGGACCTCATGTAGAAGATACTACAAGCTTAGGAAAGTTCAGCATTAAAAAAGAACAATCTTCATCTGCTGGAGTTAGAAGGATTAAAGGAGTGGTAGCACAAGATAATTATAAGTCAGAAGAAATAAATTAGTTGGCTATGAGATCTTATTCTCAAATTCATATGGTGGTTGCTCCTAACGATATACTGGAACAAGGGCTATGGGAAGAATGGGTTAAGGTAATAAAATCAATAAATGTCTCAACAGTATTTACACTGCTCCCTTTTATGTAATAGTGTAAATGATAATCTTATTGATGAAGTGAATTAAAGGAGGAGAAAATTATGGAGAGAGAAGTACGCTTAAAAGAAATATTTGAAGTAGAAAAAAGAAGAAGTTTTACATTACCAGATGAATATATAAATTTTTTAATTAAAAATAAAGGATATTCAGATGGAGAGCTAATAATTTATGATATTAGTGAATTAGAAGAAACAAATGAATATATGTGTATAAGTGAATATGCTAAAGAGTATATTGCTATAGGTGACAATGGATCGGGATGTGTCTTTTTGATGAAACAAGAACGTAAGACAAAAGAAGTTCTGATTGTTGATATGGGAGATTTAAATGTTAGTGATCCATATCAGATTATCGATGACTTTTCAAGATGGCATAAGAGTAACTACTTAATCAATATGGAAGATAGTGAAGAAAGAAAATTTCTTTCTGAATTAGTTGATATAATTTTAATAGAATTGCCGGAGGAAAAACTCAAGGGAATATTAAAGATTAAAAAAGAACTAGAACTACAATATTCAGCCAAGGAGATATTGGAGATGACTAAAAATCTACCTGTAGTTTTAAAAACGAAGATTACGAGGTTTGGCGCTCAAAAATTAATCTCATTAACAGGATATGAACAATTATTTGAGCTAAGAAAAAGTGTATAATATGCGAGGAGCTGATAATTTAGCATTATATGTGACTCACCAGCTTGAACAGTTACTGTTCGGGAATGCCGAAGGATTTACCTTTATAAGAAAAGTTTTTATTCAACCTTTTCTTCACGTTACATAAAATATATGATATAATTATTCAATCGGTCAAAAGACAAAATAAAAATAACTGTGTATAATTATGGAAATTATACATAGTTATACTACATACAAAAAACTAAAGGAATAATTATATTATGAAGAATGTCATACTTAAAACGAAAGTTTTAATCTGTATTTTAATATTAGTTGGATTTATGATTAATGCGTGGTTAAACTATGCAACAAGTATAAATGGTTATACGGAAGAAATTGAGCATGTATCTACTCTAACATCAGAAGGAATTTATTATCGTATTAAGACGTTATTTACAAAACCAATTAATGTTTCATTAACGATGGCAAATGATAATTTGTTAAAGAGCCTATTGTTAACAGAGTCAGAAAATTTAAATAGTGAAGAATATGTAAATATAATAAAAGATTATTTGGACGAATATAGAGAGAAGTATTCCTATGATTCTGTATTTCTTGTATCAGAAGCATCAGGAAAGTACTATAATTTCAATGGTGTTAACAGGGTATTAAAAGAGGATAACCCAGAGAATGAGTGGTATTATTACTTTTTAAACTTAGAGGATGACTATACAGTAAATATAGACAACGATGAGGCTGCAAAGAATGAAATTACAGTTTTTATTAACTGTCGAATAAAAGATGACAGTGGAGCTACAATAGGAGTCGTTGGTGTTGGAGTGAATATTGAATCTCTTCAAGAACTGCTAGCTGGATATGAGCAGGAGTTCGGTGTGGAAACTTATCTTATTGATACAAACGGAAAAATTGAGATTTCAAATACGCAAACAGGATATCAAGATGTGAGTTTATTTGATTTTTGTGATTATCCCGAAATGAAAAATAAGATTCTTGACAATCCGGATGAGAATAGACAATTTTCTAACTGGCATACAAATTCCAATAAAAAGGTATATGTTGTGTCTCAGTACATTCCAGAATTGTCATGGCATTTGATTGTCGAGAATGATACAAGTGAATTTATTGAACAAACAAATCAGCAGCTGTTAAAAATGCTTTTAGTTGCAATGTGTGTTGTAATAGGAACTATGCTTATAGTAGCACATATAATCAAGCGGTATAACGGCGAATTAGTAACAATGACAACAATGTTTGAACGTGAAAAATCAGAAGCTTTCCGTAAAGCAACAGAGCAGCTTTATGATAATATTTATGAAGTTAATATAACTAGGAATTGTGCCAGTGCAGAAAAAACAGAAGCATTTTTTGAAAGTATTGGTATATCAAGAAAAGCACCACTTGAGGAAGCATTGAATGCGGTTGCGAGGAGGCAAATAAAAGAAGAATTTAGAGAAGGTTATTTAGAACGTTTTCTACCAGAAAATGTAATGCAGGAATATAGTAACGGAAATACAAAAATAAGCTATGAGTTTCAGATGAAGACAGAGGAAGAACGATACGAATGGATATCAATTCAAGGTCATATTTACTATTCACCTGTAGATGACTGTATTTATATGCTGACTTATCGTAAAAATATCGATGCTGAAAAGTATCAGGAAATGAAAATGCTCAAGATGATTAAGATGGACGCAATGACAAGAGTTTATAATAAGACAACGACTCAATATTCGATAAATGAAGTGATACTGGAAAATGAAAAACAAATCTATGCATTCTTTATTTTTGACATTGATAATTTTAAAAATGTAAATGATAATTACGGTCATGCATTCGGTGACTTTGTCATCATTGAGTTTGCTAATATGTTAAAGCAGAATTTTAATAAGGAAAGTGATATTGTAGGACGTATTGGGGGAGATGAATTTGTTGTGTTAACAGTAGTTAGGGATGAAGAAGATGCGAGAAATAAAGCACGTAACATTTCAGGAAAACTGAGTATGGAATGTAAAAAAGATAAGCTTGTATGCAAAATATCCTCAAGTATTGGTGTTGCTTTATCTCCAATGCATGGAAGTGATTATGAAACGCTTTATCATAATGCAGATATTGCTTTATATAAGACAAAAGAGAACGGAAAGAACGGATTCACTTTTTGTAAAAATAAGTGATTGGAAAGCACTTGACAAACATACCAACGGTATGATAGATTTAAAATACCGTTAGTATGTAAAGAAAGGAAAGACAAAAATGGCGAGGAACAAATATCCAGAAGAAACCATAAATTTAATATTGGATGTGGCAGGTCGACTTTTCATTGAAAAAGGTTATGAGCATACTTCTATACAGGATATTATTAATAACTTGGGTGGACTCAGTAAAGGTGCAATTTATCATCATTTCAAATCGAAAGAAGATATTTTAGTGGCATCAATGGAACGAATGACAGAGAATTCTAATCTTGAATTGAAAGCAATTCGAGAACGTTCAGATATTTGTGGAAAGGAAAAGCTAAAAACTATTTTTAAAGAGTCTCTTTTACGCTCTGTTCAAAAAGATATATTTGCAACAGCTCCCAGTTTTACGAATAACCCTCAGCTTCTTTTTTTGTCAATTCAAGATACTTTAGAAGAAACTGTACCTCAATACATCTTGCCAATTATAAAAGAGGGAATTGCAGATGGTTCCATTCAAACGCAGTATCCAGAGGAACTTTCGGAATTGATTATTCTTGTAGCAAATTTCTGGCTTAATCCAATGGTTTTTAATAGTACGCCAGATAAACAATATCGTAAAATTATGATATATAGCCAGATGATGGCTGGTTTGGGGCTAAATATTTTGGATAATGAAATAATGGTTCGATTACAGGAGTTAACTCAAACATACCATGAACATAAATAATAACTAAAAATCTGCCTTAGGGCAGATATATTTTCAAAGCCATACATACCAACGGACGGTATTAAAAAAAGGAGGAAAATTAAATATGATACTGGAAGTAACAGATGTTGAAAAAAATTATGGAGTCTCTCATGTTTTAAATCGTTGCACCTTTAAGTTAGGTGAAGGGGAGATATATGGATTATTAGGAGTAAATGGTGCGGGAAAGACCACACTTATGAAAATGATATTGGGATTACAAGAGATTGACAGAGGAATGATACAGGTACTTGGAAATTCTATAATCGGTAATTATAAGTATTTATCTTATATTGGAAGCATGATTGAAGTACCGTTTTTTTACGAGCATTTAAGTGCGCGAGAGAATCTGGAAATGCATTTGTCTTATATGAAAAAAGAAGGCGATATTTCACAGACACTACGGTTAGTGGGTTTGGAAGAATCTAACCCCAAACCTGTGGCACAGTATTCACTAGGAATGAGGCAAAGACTGGGATTGGCAAGGGCTGTGATTCATAAACCAAAGTTATTGATTCTTGATGAACCGCTTAATGGATTAGATCCGATAGGAATAGCTGAAATGAGAGAATTTTTACATAGACTAGCTCACAATGGTATGACAATTTTGCTGTCCAGTCATATTCTTGAGGAAACTAGCCATACAGCGGACAGGATTGGAATCCTTGCTGGAGGTTGTATTGCGCATGAATTTTCGGTTAAGGAAGTAATGTCAGAGCAAGGAAATAATTTTGAAAACTATATTATTAATATTATGAGGAGAAACGATAATGGACTATTATAAGCTTGAAATGATGAAGATACGTTTTACTACATATTTTTGGACAATATGTGCAATTTTTGTGAGTATATTGGGAATAGGCATGTTATTTCTTTTTATGGTATCGGTTCCGACAAAGATGGGTATCTCGACAGAGGAAGTTGGACAATTTGCTAATTGGAATGGATTATTGACACTAGTAACTGCTTTGTCTTTTGCACTATTTGGGGTTCTAGCTGGAGTTTTAGCAGGGAAGATAATTATTACTGAATATAATGGTAAAGGTGCTGTTGTTCTTTTATCTTACCCCGTTAATAGGAAGCGTATTGTGAAGATAAAGTGCTTGATTGTGTGTGGCATTACTACAACTTCAGTTTTTATTTGTAATTCTATATTAATGGGACTGATGTTTGCCACAGCGAAGATTTTTAATCTTACACTAGAGATACTAGGGGGATATTTTATGGTTAAAGTATTGATAACCAGCGCATTAATAAGTCTTTTATCTGCTTCGGTTGGTATGATATCGACTTTGATTGGATGGAAAATGCGTTCTGTGACAGCAACAACCATAAGTTCAGTCATTATTGTTTGCTTGCTTACGAATTTTCTTGTAGTATCTCCGTCAAGAATTATTTTGATAGTGTTTAGCGTGGGTGTGGTTTTTTTAGTAATTGCCAATATTATGTATCATATTCTGGCAAATAGCATCAATAAGATGGAGGTTTAAGTATGAATCAGAAATTGTTTTCTAAAGATTTTACATTGGTTGTGATAGGACAGATTATTTCACTTTTTGGAAATGCGGCGCTACGATTTGCAATACCACTTTATTTGTTGAATAAGACTGGCTCTGCGGCTCTTTTTGGGACAGTTACTGCGTGTGCTTTTATTCCTGCAATTTTGCTATCACCAGTAGGAGGGATTATCGCTGATAGAGTAAGTAAGGGTAATATTATGGTTACGCTGGATTTTGTTACTGCATTGATTATACTGCTTTTTTATTTGATGATTGGTGGGGGAGATATTGTCATACTTATAACTGTTACACTTATGCTTTTATATGGTATAGCAGGAACATATAATCCAGCAGTTCAGGCAAGTATGCCTGCTTTAGTAAGTAAAGAAAAGCTGATGGAGGCTAACTCTATTATCAATGCAGTCAGTTCACTTGCATCGCTTCTTGGACCAGTTCTTGGAGGAATATTATATAGTATATACGGTTTAAGATTAGTATTGATTTTGTGTATTATCTGTTTTTTGTTTTCTGCATGTATGGAACTGTTTATTAAAATTCCGTTCAAAAAGCAAGAAACAGAAGGAAATATAATTAATATTGCCAAAGAAGACTTTATAAAAAGTGTTCAATTTATCCGAAAAGAAAAGCCTGTTATAAAAAAAATATTGCTGGTAGTATGTACCATTAATCTTTTTTTATCAGCAATGATTATTGTTGGTTTACCGTATTTGATGACTGAGGTACTGAGTTTTTCGACAGTTAAGGCAAACCAGCTTTATAGTTTTGCCGAAGGGGCATTAGCAGCAGGAGGGGTTGCAGGGGGAATAGGAGCAGGGATTTTTGCCAAACGTTTAACTATCAGTAAAGCAGGAAATTTACTACTTGCTGGAGCTGCCTGCATATTTCCGTTGGGATTATCATTGGTGTTTGGCTCATCAGATATGGTGAAGTATGTGGTCATAACAGTATGTTGTTTTGTTATTATGGCAATTTCAACAGTTTTTACTGTACAAATGATGACTTTCGTACAGGTTCAAACACCACCAGTGTTTATTGGAAAGGTGATTGCGGTTATTTTGACAGTCTCTATGTGTGCACAACCAATTGGCAGCGCCATGTATGGCATTCTTTTTGAGGTGTGCAAAGGTTTTGAATTTATTGTAGTACTGTTTGGGGGAAGTGTAGCTTTTGTGATAGCGATTGGGACAAGAAAGGTGTTTAAGAAATTGGTATAAAAATGGGGCTATCTTTCAAAGATAGCCCCATTTGATTAGTCGTTCATATAATGCCTTGATTGAATTTCACATTTCAATAGTCTTAAAATTGACTCTGAATTTTCCGTAGATACACTAACAAATCTAGCCCCCATGCTCATCATACATTTTTCATATTCACCACCATTGTAGCGTAAGGTAACAGGACCAGGGCATTTAGGTCGTCCACACTTAATGCATCCTGACTCTTTAAACCATTGTATAATTGCATCTCTTATTTCATCTGTCACATAATCTAGTTCGTCCGCATACTTATAAACATCATCAAATCGAAAATCGCAAAATAAATTGTCTCGTTCTCTTTTCATATAGAGCAATCTTTTTTTGTCTTTCTTGTGTTTCGGTTCAAATTTTAAGTCGCAAATTCTAAAATTAGTAGCATATCCATTTTCTACGACCAAATCATGTACCAATTTAGCTAGTTCAGCATCAGAAGTAGCTAATCCCTTACAAAAATCTTCCAAGTTAAATTGAAAATCGTTACCTTTGTCTTTACTAAAAAAATGCCATTCGGCTCTCATCATACGTTCTAGTATTTCATCATATTTAACATCAGAAATAAACGTATATGCTTTTATAACCTGTAATACTGCATAATTATCAGGATATTCAATAATAAACTCAAGAGATTTTTTATTGTAGTCATCTATAACAAAACCAAAATCTTGCAACTTATCTAGTATCAAGTTGCCTTTTGTTATTTTATACTTTTGAAAGGCTTCGTTATCAATATATAATGACTGATTCATCAGATTACCACACGTTGCAAGTGCATATAGCATTTTTCCTATACGAAAGAATCCTTTCATCGATTTTGATTCTTCTGGCGTTATTGGGGCAGCACAAAAAATTTCTTGTGTTTCATAACAAGGGATACCCCAACTTTGAGGGTCAGCTATAACATCATCTAATATATCTGTTATCAAGTTGCTAAATGCACATATCCCTGTATAAAAATCATGATTAGTTAAGTCGCCAAGAAAATCTTTTGACCATTCGTAATTCTCATAAGGCAGGTCTGGCATTCTATCAAATACTCTCCTTACAAATTGCTGAATTATATATTGTTCACTCATTTTTAATCCTCCATGTATTTTGTATAAGTATATTATAAACTTTGACCCTACGTCCAAGTCAAGGTTTTTGTTGACATTTGTTTAAAAAAGGTGTATTAATATTATATAGGCAATATATTGCATAAAATAAAGAGAGGTAAATATGACACCAGAAGAAGTATCTTTAATGATGGACAAAAAGTATGCACTATTTGGTTTGTTTTTTGCATTCCATAATAGGCTACAAGCAGCAGGCGATTCTTTTTATGAAGAAATTACATGTAAACAATTTTTTTTACTTGCGTGCATGAGTCTCTATCCGAATGAGGCACCTACATCAAATGAACTTGCAAAGACAATGGGATGCTCAAGGCAAAGCGTAAAAGAGATTCTTAATAATCTTGAGAAAAAGGGATTTGTTTGGTTATGTGTAGATGAAAATGATAAAAGAAAGCAGCGGATTTATTTAACAGAAAAGGCAAATCATATGTCAGAACAGTATCAAGAAAAAGAAACTGTTTTTATGAAACAATTGTATGAAGGAGTGGGAGAGGAAGATATCGAAAAAATATATAGAATACTTTCTCACATTGAAAATAATCTAAAAAAAATACAAGGAGATGTAAAATGAAGACAATTATAATTTATAATTCAAAAACAGGATTTACAAAACGTTATGCAAAATGGATTTCAGAAGCTACAGGAGCGGAATGTATAGAATTAAAAGATGCAAAAAAACGTTTATTTGATGATTATGATGCAATTATTTTTGGAGGTTGGACTTGTGCTGGCGGAATCAGTAAAATAAAATGGTTTAAGTCTAATATGGATAAATGGATAGATAAGAAGTTGATTGTTTACTGTGTAGGCGGAAGTCCTATGGAAAGTCCAGAAGTTCCAAAAGCACTTAGAAATAATTTTAGTGAAGCGCAGTGGGAAAAGGTTAATGCATTTTATTGCCCAGGAGGATTTGATTATGAAAGGATGTCTGCTAAATCAAGATTTATGATGAAGATGTTCTTAAAAGTATTGAAAGCAAAGAAAGAAAAGACAGAAGAAGACAAGATTATGATTGAAATGATTTCTCATTCTTATGATATTTCTGATAAAAAATATATAGAGCCTATTATACAATGCTTGGATGGCAAATAAACTATTTCTATTTTCAATAAAAAGTTAATATACTATCACAGAGGTGGTGGTATGGTGTTTGGACTTTTTTATAAAGCAATTACAAATATTTATGAGATTCCAAGTATTACTAAGCTAAGCAATCAAAATATTGTTTCCGCTATAGCAGATGAAGGTCATCACGGTATGGGTGTGGTTATTACGGGAGCTTTGGAAAATGGATTTTTACCAATAAGGACTCATTATAATTATACAGGATTTGTAAGGCAAGAAGACTTATTGTTAATATCTAAAGAGTGCATGATGGAATGGGAAGAGTCAAATTTGATGGTTATTGACCACGTTTCAGTTGATGTTTTAACGCTACCCAAAGTGCAGGGGTGTCAAATTGCTAGGTTAACAAAAGGGGCAATAGTAGAAGTCTTAGAATTTAATGTATGTAATTTAGGTTGGGCAAAAGTGAACTTAGCGAATGGTCAAGAGGGCTATGTAATAAATCAATTCTTATCAGAAAAGAAATTTTCACAATCTGGCTTATGGAAAAAATGTCTTCCACAAGCTAAAATAATAAATGAAAAGAAATTTCGTGAAAAATTAGTGTTAGAGGCAGAGAAATATTTAAATGTACAGTATAGTTGGGGTGGAAAAACAACTCTCGGCATTGACTGCTCTGGATTAACTTCCATGTGTTATATGCTAAATGGCATTTTAATATATCGTGACGCTAAGATTGTCGTAGGCTTCCCTATAAAAGAAATTCCATATTGCGAAATGAAAATGGGAGATTTACTATATTTTCCTGGTCATATTGCTATGTATATAGGAAAAGAACAATATATCCATGCCACTGCAAGAACTGGAAGTAGCAGAGTTGTGATTAATAGTTTAAATCCAAAAGATATAAATTATCGAGAAGACTTAGCAACAAGTTTAATTGCAGTTGGAAGTGTATTTTAAAATAGAAAATGAGGTTTATAATGAAAGTATTAGATTTGCACTGCGACACCTTATATGAACTAAATATTTCCAGAAAAAGTAAAGTGGCAAAAGAATTTGGCAATAGTGATTTACATATTGATTTAGATAAATTAATAAAAGGCAATTATTTGCTTCAGTGTTTTGCTGTTTTTGTAAATTTAAAAGAAACAATAAATCCTACTGTAGAAGCGCTAGAAGAAATTGATGTTTTTTACCAAATTATGAAAACATATTCTAATCATATTGCAATGGTGAAAAACTATTCGGATATTTTAAGCAACCAAAAGCAGGGAAAGATTTCAGGAATGCTGACAATGGAAGATGGCGGTTCTTGTTTAGGTAATATATCTTTGCTACATATGTTTTATGAATTAGGTGTGCGAATGATGACGCTTACATGGAACTATGAAAATGAACTTGGATTTCCAAATATTTTTGCAGATAATAAAGAATGGGGAAGTGCGTTTATACCAAACACAACTACTGGGCTAAAGCAAAGAGGAATAGAGTTTCTTGAAGAAATGGAACGCTTACATATGATAGTAGATGTTTCACATTTGTCAGATGCAGGTTTTTTTGATGTTGCAAAACATACGAAAAGACCATTTATTGCAAGTCATTCAAATGCAAGAGTACTCTCACCACATGTACGTAATTTAAATGACGAAATGCTTTATACAATTGGAAATCGTGGTGGATTAATAGGAATTAACTATAACGCTACTTTTCTTGATAATAAAGAGGTAGAAAAAGACTTTAAAAGTATGATTAAACTAATTGTAGATCATATTGTATACATAAAAGATATCGCTGGAATTGAAGCTATAGCATTGGGGTCAGATTTTGATGGAATATCTTGCGAATTAGAATTAAAAGATGCATCGTATATGCCAATGCTAGTAGGAGAACTTGAAAAAAGAGGGTTCCACGAAAGTGAAATAGAACAAATATTTTATAAGAATGCTCTTAAAGTGTTTAAAGAATTGTTATTTTAATGTATAATGATGCTAAATATTTTATGAATTTTGAGATAAGGAAAAAATAAATGGAAGCATATTACTATAGTAAAATGAACAAAATACAGCAAAACGTATACCACGCCATGAAAGTAGGCATTATGGCACTATCTCCGTCTTTTCCTGTGCCAAAGCTAGAAGGTAAGGAGTTACAAGATATTTTCTTTAGGCTAAGATTGGATTGCCCTGATATTTTCTACGTGGTAGGCTTTAAATACCGTTATTATAAAGACGCTAGTAATATAGAAATGATTCCAGAATACTTATTTGAAAAAAAGAAGATTAAGGAACATCAGGCAGCAATGGAGGCTAGAATTACTAAGCTAGTTCGCCCAGCATTAGCCATGACAGAGTGGGAAAAGGAAGTTTATATTCACGATTTTATTTGTACACATGTACAATATGATAAATTGAAAAAGCCTTATTCGCATGAAATCATCGGTCCATTGGGACAAGGAGTTGGTGTTTGTGAGGGAATTGCTAAAACAGTGAAGGCTTTAAGTGATGCTTTAGGTATTTGGTGCATTATTGCAGTTTCAGATGCGAATGCTGAAAAAAAGATTAAATATCGTCATGCATGGAATGTAATCAAAATAGGAGGAGGCTTTTACCATCTGGATGCAACATTTGATAATACACTTGGTAGTGATGATGTTATACGCTATGATTATTTTAATCAAAGTGATAAGAACATCTTTAAAGATCATGAACCTGTGATTTATGAAGTTCCTTATTGCAGTGACGGAGAACATTTTTATTACAAAGAAAAAAAGCTTTCATTTACTAAAATAGAAGATGTAGCAAAAAGGGCAGAGCAAGCGGCGAGAAAGGGAAAGACGTTAATATTTCATTGGCGGGGTGGTTATCTGACGAAGGAAATACTGTCTGAATTATTGACCTTACTAGGACAGGCTGCTATGAAAAAGAATAGGCATATTCATGTGAACTTGAATAGGACTCAAGCAGTACTGCAGGTGATGTTTACAGAAAAGATACCTAATGAAGAGTTGGTTATCGAGAGAGTCGATGAGGAAGGTATTCATCACATTTAGAGTTGATTAGGAATATAATGTTAAAACAGGTCGAAAATGGAGAAAATAAATGTCTAATCGTCTAAAGGCAATCTTGGTATTATTAATATCCATTCTTTTATTAACTCTGTTCGTATCTCGTGGGGAAGTACCAAATGAAAAATATTGTGTTGTTACCTATATCGTAGATGAAAAAGTATATTCATCAGAAACAGTTTTATACGAAACATTAGCACACTTACCAACAGATGTCACATCTTCACAAACCACATTACCATTTTTATGTTGGTGCGAAGAAGGTACTTTGACACCATTTCTTAAAAGTACACTAATAACATCAGACATTACTCTAGTAGCACATTTCAGTGAAAACAACACCATTACTTTTATTAATAATCAAGGGTCAGAAATGGATGTCGTTGAATATAGTTCAAGTCAAGTAACAAAAAAGCGAGAATATGATCAACCACTTCCATTAAATAATATTTTCTCATATTGGTATCTGAAAGAGTATTCAGATGCTCCTTTTGAGTTTGGAAAAACACTTACAGAAAATATTATATTATATCCTAAGGTTTTGGCACGTAACGCAGCTATTTTCATTACAGGTGTAGGTGGCTCCGAAATTGATCCACAGTGTGAAGAAACTTCTTTTTATGCTGTAGACCCTATCTCTTTGGGAATAGAGGTAAGCCGTCCGGGATATTCTTTCGTTCGTTGGTCGGCACAGGAAGGCGGAGATGAAACATTTGATTTTGAAGGGACATCTATTACAGGTATGATAAATATTTATGCAGTATGGAAAGCAGAAATGACGGGATATTCAATTGATTTTTGGAATGAAAAAGTCGATATTGATGACCCCGGAGATCCAGCAGACCCTGCTAATAAAGAAAATTATGAGCTAGTATATAGTAAATATATTACCCAAGGAGCAATATCAGGTTTAGACTTAACAGTAAGTGAAGAAGTAGCTAATCTATTGTATCCTAGCGGTGGTACAGAAGTGTTAAAACTACTTAACTATTCAGATTTTGCATATAGTGAGACAAAAACGATTTCAGGTGATGGAGCAACTGTTATTAATGTATATTATAAACGTACTGTTTATGAATATAATTTTGACCCACGAAATATAGGGAAATGGACATCATCAGGGACAATTTATGTTCCTTCTGCTTATATTATATTGCGTGATGGTACACAGTATGGTGGAACTAAAGAAGATGGAGCAAGTGGTTTGCCTCTGCCTTATACTATTCATGTAAAGCTAGGGCAAAATATCAAAGAATTGTGGCCTGTACAAACTGCAAGAACAGATAATGCAGCAGTGTTTCAAAATTGGAACGGTTACTATTCAAATGGGGCAGAAACAATAAATGTTGGTCACATATCTTTTGCTATGACTAACAATAATGACAACATGATTAAACCAACAAAAACTTCCGCAAACTTGGGCATAGATAGTAAAAACTGGTTAACTAAATACTATACAGAAATCAGAAAATATTATATTCAAAATTTAAACGATAATCCAGATATTCCAGAAACAGTGGCATTTACAACTAAAACAACGCAAAGACCTTACGAGGATTCTGGAAAGACACATTATTACACATTAGCCTCTACAGGAGTACTAACTTATCAGTCTGGAAATCCACTTACCAGTGCTATAGGTTGGCCTGGTCGAGATATTCCAGGATTTATAACCATCACAGCAACGAATACAGATAAAATAAATCATCTTACACAATATTATCAAGAAGTACTTCCATATACCCCCACAGATAAGGTTAACTATTATATTAATTATTATATGTTGCGTAAAAGTTATACACTGACGCTAAAAACCAATGGTGGCGTGCTAAATAATTATATTGATTTTGAAAAAATGCAGGGAACGGATGATGCAAAAAAAGTTTTACAATATGAAGCACCCCTTGGAGTTCTTCCATCACCAATGTTGGAGGGGCATGAATTTATTGGGTGGTATCTTGATGATGCTCTAACTATTCCTTGCAATTTGACCATTATGCCTTCTATAGATTTAACCTTGTATGCCAAATATAAGGGAGAAGTAACCTATGTAAATTATTATGAAGACAATACTAAAATAAAAACAAATGAGTATGAAAGAGGCTATTTTATTACATCTCACGACCTCTCAGATACATCATATGCAGATTATGAAATTGGTGAGAATATTCCAGGAAAAGGAATTTTTAAGGGTTGGTATTATGAAAAAGGAAGTAAAAAGGTATTTGTTACATTTCCACTTGAAGTTAGTTTGACTTGTGAAAGTTATGATTTATATGCATCATGGCAGGAAGTGGACTATAAGATTTCCTACATGTTAGAAGATATTCCAGGTAGTGGTAAATTTTACGAATACTGTACACAAAGTATTCATTCAGGCTCTTATAATACATTGGCACTTAGTGGGTTATATGAACTAGTTCCACCAGCTAGGCAATATTATTATTTTTTAGGTTGGAACACTAATCCAGATGGTTTAGGTGAAGAGTTCACAGCATCAAAGAGAATAACAGAGGATGTAGTAGTATATGCCATGTGGGAATTTGCAATTCCATTTACCTTTACAAAGGTGGATGGGAAGGATATGAGTACACCTTTAGAGGGAGCTGAGTTTACAATGTATTCTTGTTCTCATATGCATGATGAAGAATGCGGCGGCTTAGATAATCCAGCTGATTGTACTCATCAACATGATGACTTGGTTTCAAAATACTCATGTTGGACACTAGCAACTGGATTTACAAACCCTGTAATCTCAGGGGAAGATGGGATTATTAAATTCTCTTATTTGACAGAGGGAGTATATCAGCTCGTAGAAACAAAGGCACCAACAGGTTATCAATTAATACTGGGGCAATGGCGTTTAACAGTCTCATTAAAAAATGCCAATATCCTTGAAATTAAAGCAATGGGAGAGGAGTTACCACCAGAGTTTATCCTACAAGATGAATTCACATATCTACTTGTAAATGAAAAAGAGCCAATTGTGATAGTTGTTTGCATCATTATTATTGTGTTTTTTACATTTGATTTTGTTTTATTCATTTCGTTAGTGTTATTTATGTATCGTCCAATAATATGCAGGAGGAAATTAGTTAAGCGTAGAAGATGTAAAAGCAAAGAATGATAATATAAAAGAGCTTGATTCATAGGGATTAAACTCTTTGGAAGTATTCTGTTTTAAGTTTTTTTGAATTCTTGTTTGGCATATCTTCAAGTTGCCCGGTTGTAAATTCGGCCCAGCTATAATTTGTCATATATTCTCCACGATATCCATTTATGGCAGATGGTTCTCCGTTTTCATAACTGTAAAAGTCGCAGGAGAATTTAGAGGGATCTACCGCATATGAGTTATGCTTTTTAATAATAATATCGCCAGAATCCACGTTTTCTAGTGAGTGTATCATTTCAGAAACAATAATATGAATATATGACTGAATGCTACGTGTATATTGCTTGTCTTCGATTAGAACGGAGGCAAGTGTTTTTTTGTTGACACTAGCACCTTTTCGGTCAACTAAATAAGCTAAAGCTTCTTTGGATTTTAAACGTTTAAATTCAACAGGAACTCCATCCATGAAAACTTCGAAATTACCAAAGCATTGAATGCGAAGTCCTTTGAATGTTGATTTGACTGGATAGCGTAAATTTTCAAGCTCCAATATGATTCGATCTGGATTAATAGGCTTCATAACATAGCCTGATACAATCATATCAAAGGCATCCGCCATATAATCATTATATCCTGATATAAAAATGATATTAACTAGAGGATTAATGTTTTTTAGCTTTTTTGCAAGAATAAGGCCATTTATTTCATCCATTTGAATATCTAAAAAAGCTACATCTACAATATTCTTATATGCATATTCCAAAGCGTCATTTGCTGAAAGAAAGCAAGCTAAATCAGCATCGCTTTTAGCATTATTAATTGCCTGTTCTAAAGTCCATAATGCAGGGCGTTCATCATCAACAGCGATTATATTCATTCTGGTGTCCTCCTTTTGGGATTTTTATAGTAACTGTAGTACCTACATCAATGGTACTTTCGATTATTAATTGACCGTTACACATAGTATTGAGGCGGGTTCGTGTATTAGTAATACCAACATGGTTTCGACCATCATCTATATGTAAATTTGGATTAAATCCAATACCGTCATCCGAGACAATAATATAAAATTCATTATTTGTTTCTCTGGTGGCTATTACTATTGTACCTCCAGTTCTTTTTTTTGTTATGCCATGTTTTACAGCATTTTCTGCAATGGGTTGGAGTGTTAATGGCGGTAACATAAAATTCTCTGTCTGTATATTGTACTCTATTTGCAGACGTTCTTCAAAACGTAATTGTTCTAACCATAGATACTGCTTTGAGTGTTCAAGTTCTTTTTCAAAAGGAATTAAGCCCTTTCTGGTAAGTGAATCCATATTAGTTCGCAGATATTCTGAAAATGTAATAATAGCCTTGTGTGCAGTAGTATTCTCATAACATAATCTATCAATGGCAGTCAAGGTATTGTACAAAAAGTGAGGTTGTATTTGACTAAACATAATTGAAATCTGACTTTGAATTAATTCATTCTCCTGTTCTTTTACTTTTAGTTTAAGTCCAATTTGGTTATTTATATAAATTAAAAATAACGTAAGAGAACTACCAAGATAGGCGATCCATATATTTGGATAAATAATTTCAATGATAAAACATATAAAAGGAGTGATTGGATAAAGTAGTAGAGTAATCCATTCGCGTGTTTTAAGTATTTTTCGATACTGTATAGCAAGAATGGCAATAAATAATATTGCTATCGTCGGGAATAAGTGTGATACCCAAAATAAATCTCCTTTTCGATATATATTAAAATCGTCAATCCAAGCATACATATTATTAAAGAGTGCAACAGTTGAAAGAAAAATATTAGCAATACCACAAAATATAATAAAAGATAATATGTTCTTAGTATGCTTTGTTTTAAAAGGTAAATATGCATAGACATACAATCCCAACATAATGATTTGCAATCCGTCAAGAAGATAGATAATATAATCTATAATACGTACCAAGGTAAAAATAGTTTCGTTTGATGTTCTTAGGTTATAGTTAATAAAGAGATCACCAATTATAGCTAAAAGCTGAAATAAAACTAAATAGAAAAATCTACGAAAAACTCGTTCTTTTAGATTACCACCTAGTATTGTCGCGGCTAAAAGCATAATACTTGCCACTAAAGCGCCTATATATGATGCAAATGAAAATAATTCTGCTGTAGTCATTAAAAAAGTTCTCCAATTCGTGTGTATGCTTAAATCTTTTTATAGTATAAGATACAATGACAGTAAAATACAATCGAATTTAAAAAAAATTGTAAATTATAGAAATTGAAAAATTGTGAAGTGGTAGTTTTTTACTAGTAAAAAATAACCCTCTTTTTGACTACATTGGTTGATATAATAATAAATAGATAATACGTGAAGAAGCTATTGGGAAAACTCAACAAGATGTCTACATTTGTTATACACAATATATTATACTAAATCTAGTAACACATACATTAACAAATGTAACAGCAACATCTGGAACGGCAGGTGAAGGTAAAGCAACACATGGAAGTGAATATTCAACAACACTTACAGCAAGTACGGGGTATAAGCTTCCAAGCACTATAACAGTAACATTAGGTGGAAGTTCCTTAAATAGTGGTGAATATACTTACAGTTCAACAACAGGTGAAATTATAATTCTTGATACAAAGGTAACAGGTGATATTGTAATTACAGCCACAGCGGGAATAAAGACATATGATGTAACGCATACATTAACGAATATCACGGCAACAGCAGGAACATCAGGACCAAATAAGGCAACTCATGGAAATACATATACAACAACACTTACAGCTGGTACAGGCTATAAACTTCCAAGTAGCATAGTAGTAACAGTAGGTGGAACTACATTAAATGTTGGTGATTACACATATAATACAACAACCGGTGTAGTAACGATTACAAATACAAAAGTAACAGGTGCAATTGAAATTACTGGGGTAGCAGCGAAAAAGACATTTGGTGTTACAGATGAAGTAGATAAGGGTACTTTTGTAGGAGATACAGCCACATATGGAACTGATTATGATACAACGATTGTCCCAGATTCAGGTTCTCAATTGCCATCTTCAGTTGTTATTAAGGTGGGAGGAATAGTTCTTACAGAAGGTTACACTTATGACAGTGCTACAGGTGTTATTCATATTGATGGAGCAAAGATAACTGGACCAGTAGTGATTATTGCAGCAGAGGATTTGCCAGAGGATTATAGTGTAACAGAGAATATTAAAAACGGTGTTTATATAGGTGGAGGTACAGCTATAAAGGGAATAGAATATAGTGCATCTATTACTGTTTCAAAAGGTTACTTATTACCATCATCTATAACTGTAAAAGTTGGTGGAGTTACATTAGTAGAAGGAATAGACTTTACTTACAATAGTGAAACAGGAGAGCTGACTGTTTTTGCAGATAAGGTAACAGGTAATATAGAAATTATTGCAGTTGCTACAAAAATAGTATTTACAGTTAGTGGAAAAATAGATGATTCTGTATTTACAGGAGAACCAGCAGTGTATGGTGAGGATTATCAAATGACACTTATTCCATTGGATGGCTATATGCTTCCTAAGAGTATTATAGTAATGGTAGATGGCGTTATTATTACAGATGGCTATACATATGACTACTTTACAGGAGTTGTACATATTAATGGTATTAAAGTATTAGGAGAAGTGCAAATTATAGCCAAAATGGTAGAAGTACCAGTAGTACCAGAAATGCCGAAAACAGGGGATAGTGCTAAAACTGATTTATTGTTTGGGCTTATTGTATTAAGTGGAACAACTTTGATAGTTTCAAGGCAAAAGAAGAGAAGAGTAAACAATTAATTAAAAAACAGATTAGTTCAATGTGAGCTAATCTGTTTTTGCGTTATGCACTTTATTAACAAAAAAATTGACGGATATACTCCTGAATGATAAAATTACAAAGGAATCAAGTGATTCAAATGGAGGTAATTATGATTAAGGTTCAAAATCTATCCTTTGAGTATCCACAAAAGGATTTATATAAAAATGTTTCATTTACAATAGAAGATGATGTACATTGTGCATTGATAGGTACAAATGGCACAGGGAAAAGTACTTTACTAAATATGCTTATGCACTCAGAAGAGTATTTATATGATGGAAAAATAGAAAGTGATATCAAAGGTAGGATTGGATACGTAAGCCAATTTTCGCAATTGGATCAAAAAGAAGATTTAACGGTATTTGAATATATCAGCGATGAATTTGTGAAGCTAGAACAGAAAATCGCTGATTTTTGTAAGGAAATGGAGACGGCTACAGAGTTAGAAGAAATCTTTGAAGGTTATCAAAAGGTATTAGATGAATTTAGCGCAATTGATGGGGATTATTACGAAAGCAATATTAAAAAGCAGTTAAAAGTAGCGAAATTAGAAAAGTTAGAAAATCAAAAAATCAGTAATTTAAGTGGCGGAGAGTTTAAATTAGTTCAGGTAATTAGAGAAATGATGTTAAGTCCAAGATTTCTTATTATGGATGAGCCTGATGTATTTTTGGATTTTAATCATTTGAATGCTTTGAGAAATCTGATTAATTCCCATAAAGGAACACTACTTATTATCACACATAGCCGATATTTGTTAAATCATTGCTTTAACAAAATACTTCATATGGAAAACATGGATATACAAGAATTTGATGGAACATATTTAGAATATAATTATGAGCTTCTTGCTACAAAGGTTGATTTAGCAGAAGCGGCAGCAGCAGACCAAGCAGAGATTGACCGTCAAAGTAAAATCGTAGAAAATGCTAGGGCAAATGCAACAGCAATTATTAGCGCAAGTCTTGGAAAAACAGTTCATGCGAGGCAGTCATTGTTAGATAGATTGGAAGCAAGAAAGACAAAGTCACCTTTTTTAGATATTAAACAGCCAGAAATTCATTTTGAGGTTGGTAGTGATTTAACAGATGAAAAGATTCTTGAACTTAAGGATTATAGTGTTGCATTTGATGAGCAGCTTTTAGAACATGTAGACTTTGAAATGGAGCCTACAGACCATGTGGCAATTGTTGGAAACAATGGAACTGGAAAAACAACATTGCTTCATGAAATCTTTAGGAATGATAAGGACTCTATCATTATTAGCGAAGATGCAGATGTTAATATGTTTTGCCAGATTACAGATTCATTATATGATGATACAAAGACATTGTATGAAATTTTTGAAGAAAAAGGTTTTGATAAGAAAAGTGAAGTACAAGATTATTTAAAACAATTTGGATTTGAGGGAGAAACTCTTTGTCAAAAGGTAGGCGAATTATCTGGAGGAGAAAAAGACTTATTTCAATTAGCGGTGATTTCATCGGGGAAAGCAAATTTTTTGCTGCTGGATGAGCCTACTGGACATTTGGATATTTATGCTCAGATTGCATTGGAAGAAGCCATTTCAGAGTATAAAGGTGCGATTCTTATGGTATCACATGATTTCTACACGGTATCAAATTGTGTGGATTACGTACTTTTGGTGGAAAATAATACTGTACGTAGAATGAGTATTCGTAAATTTCGTCAGATGATTTATGAAAAACACTTTGGTAAGGATTACTTATTGTTAGAGCAGGAGAAAAAAGAGACAGAAACTAAAATTCAGCAGTTGCTTAAAGCAAATGAATTTGAAAAGGTAAAGGTTCTTATGGAATCATTAGAAGAAATTATAAAGAAAATGAAAGTATCTATGAATTAACATAAATAAAAGTATACTCAAATCGGTATACGGATAATATATTGAAATATAGTATATTATTTAGGAGTAATTAGATGGCAAGGTATATGTTTTTTGGAGGCAATACACCAAACGGCTTTTATGAAAGGTTTGGGGATATTTTATTTATGGATGAAGCAAAGAAGATAATTTATCTAAAAGGCTCATCAGGTAGTGGAAAAAGTACATTGATGAAAAAGGTAGCTAAAGTTTTTGAGGAGCAGGAGATGGAAGTAGATTATATACATTGCTCAAATAGTGTTACCGATTTAGATGGTATTTGTATTCGTGAAAAAGGTATCTGCATGGTAGATGCAACGGCACCTCATGTTTGTGACCCATCTGTACCAGTTGCAATTGATGAAATATTTAATCTTGCAGATTTTATAAATCGAGATTATGTTCAGGAGCATGCAAGTGAGCTATTAAAACTACAAAATGAGAAGAAACCTTATTATCAAAAGGCATATCGTTACTTAAATGCAGCAAATAAAATTTATGAAAACAATATTAGTATAAATAATCAGGCGATTAATCAAGTAAAACTTAAAGCATCAATAGAAAAAGAGATAAAAATGTTTCATGAAGAAGCATTATCAACGAAACAAGGGTTAAATAGAAGCTTTTTTGCAAGTGCAGTTTCACCGCAAGGAATGGTTAGCTATCTAGATAATCTTATTGAAGGAAAGACCATAGTTGCATTACAAGGTGAAAATGGTATGGGTATGGAACAAATGCTGAGTGCTATTCGGGACATAGCAAACAGCAGAGGATACTACACTGAAAGCTGTTTGTGTACATTGGATATAGAAAAATTAGATCATGTTTTGATTCCAGAGTTAAATCTAGCCTATATTACTTTAAATGATTATCATAAAACAAAACATCATATTGATAGAGTAATAGATTTTGAAGAATTTTGTGATATGGATTTGTTAAAGGATTATAGCGAAGAAAAAGAAGATAATAAAAAGCTATTTGAGGAGCTGCTTCAAAAATCAATGAATATGATGAATGCTCAAAAGGTTGTGCATGATAAGATTGAAGAAATATATATAGCAAGCATGAACTTCGCTGGCTTAGATCAAGCTTTTTATACAATCATGGATATAATTAATAGTGCCATATAAAGAAGAGTTCGCCGTTAGGCGGACTCTTCTTCAATAGTAGCTTTTCTACTATTGATTTCCCTAAATATTTGAGGGTCAAATTTATAACTTCTGTCATAGTAACAAAGACCATTAACTTCTTGTTCTATATCATATAGCTGTGTGTAACAAAAGCCCATAATATTTTTATTATCTAGTAGAGCATTGGTTAATCCTTTATATCGTTCAATAAATTCTTTAGGTGTATTTGGAGCATCACCATATCCCCAAGCATCAATATTTTCATTTTTGTCATCCCATTTTATACCACCGTATTCACTAATAAACAGTGGCATGCCTTGAGTATAATGCTGTCTGTGAGGGTGTTCCTCTGTAAATTCACCACCATTTCCAAAGGCATTGTAACAGGCGGCAAATTCTTCTACATTTTGTCTGTAATTATGTAAATCATAAATATCTGTTAATACATGGAAATTACCGCTTGTATCAATGCAAGGTCGAGTATTGTCCAAGGACTTAGTAACTTTATATAAGGTTTCAATGAGTTTATCGTTTTGTCTTCTTCCGTTGTAATCCCAAGTTTCATTAAATGGGCACCATCCAATAAGAGAAGGTGAATTAAAGTCTCTTTTTACAATCTCGCTCCATTCATTTACAACATCTGGAAGATTACCAATATCCGATACATCTAGTCCCCAGTTGCCATACTCACCCCATACCATATAACCCAAACGATCACAATGATATAAAAATCGTTGTTCAAAAACCTTTTGATGCAATCTAGCTCCATTAAAGCCTAGATTCATGGATATTTCAATATCTTTAATTAAGTCTTCATCAGTTGGTGCAGTATAAATTCCCTCAATATAAAAACCTTGATCAAGAACAAGTCTTTGAAATACACTTTTGCCATTTAATAAAAATCTAAGTCCATCTATAGTTACTTCTCTCATACCAAAATAGCTTTTTACAGTGTCTTGACCAAAATTAAAGGTTACATCATAAAGCTTTCCATCTCCTAATTCCCATAAATGCAACTGATTTAACTTTACCATGGCATAGAATCGCCCACCTGATGCAATTACACTTTCTTTGCCACAATTAGTTTCAAGGTAATTGATATTAATTATAATTTCACCATCACCACAGGTTTCGCCTGAAATATACACACATTGATTAGCAATATCTGATTGATACTTAACATTCTTTATATAATATTTAGGAACAAATTCTATCCAGACAGTCTGCCAGATACCAGTTGTTCTTGTGTAATCACAACCCATAGATTGGTAACTGCCACTTTGTTTTCCTCTAGGTTGCTTTCCGCTTCTTACATCATCATACGCATATACAGTAATGATGTTTTCACCATCTTTAGCGGCATCTGTTATATCAAACGAAAACGAAGCATATCCACCAATGTGTTTACCTATAAAAGTGCCATTAAGATAAACTTTAGCTAAATAATCTACAGCACCAAAATGTAAAATAATTCTTTCGCCAGTTTTTCTTAAGTTTACTTGCTTTTTGTACCAGACAGCAAGCATAAAGTCCTTATTTTCTATGCCACTAAGTTTACTTTCTGGACAAAATGGTACATTAATATCACCATTTAAATGTTCTTTTTCTACATAGCCTCTTTCGTGTCCGCTATTACTATTATCAATTTCAAATTCCCATGTACCGTTTAAATTAATCCACTTTTCACGTTCAAACTGTGGATTTGGGTATTCGCTTCTCATCATAAGATTTCTTCCTTTCTCTTGCTTAAATAGTTTGTATATATTATAATATATAAGCATAGTAGGTAAAAGTAAATACAATTATTAGGCATAAAGGTGAGGTTTTTGCGCATGGAGCATATTGTTGGTTTTTCGAGTTTTGAAGATAAAGAGTCATATCCTTTTATTGTTGAATTAGCAGGCATTACTGAGCCTGCTGCCAATTATCAGATATATAGGCAAGATTCAGATATATATTGTATAGAATATGTCATTTCTGGAAAGGGCATAGTTTCAGTAGATAATAATACTTGTTATCCAGAAGCAGGAGATATTTATATTCTCCCTTTAGGGCATAAACATAATTATAGAAGTGACCCGTCAGATCCATTTAAAAAAATATGGATGAATGTTCGTGGTGAGCTATGTGAAATGCTCTTTCGCACATATGATTTAGAACGTATTTTGATAGTTCATGATTTAAAAATTCTTCATTTATTTGAAAAGTTTTTATCAATCTGTGAGAACCATAACGCAGATACACTTAAAACTTTTTCAGAGTGTTCCATAGTATTTCATGAAATTGTGTTAGCGATTTATTTACATCATAAAGCTTTAAATGAGCCGTTACCAACCATAGCCACCCAGTTAAAACATTACATAGATAAAAATATATTTAAGGATATATCAGTTTCGGAATTAGCAAATTTTGCACATCTTTCAGTATCGCAGGTGGGACGGGTATTTAAGCAAACATATAAAATTTCACCATACCAATACATATTAAATGAGAAAATTGAGCGCGCCAAAAGTCTTTTAGTAAACACGAATTTATCTATTAAGGAAATCAGTCAAATATTGGGGTATAAAGACGAGCATTATTTTTCAAACGCATTTAAAAGTAAAAGTGGGGTTGCACCATCACAATGGAGTGGAAAATAATTTTTTAAAAATAAAAAAAATTATTACTTGACTTATGGTAATAATTATGATATGTTAAATGAAGTATTTTTAATTAGGTTTTGATTCTGCATGTAACTGTGATTCATTATTTTATTAATGAATCACGTTATATGCATTTTTAGTTTAAATAAAAATATACAAAAAAATTTAAGGAGGTATCTTTTCATGAATAAAGGTACAGTAAAATGGTTTAACGCTCAAAAAGGATTTGGATTTATCAGTGATGAAAACGGTGAAGATGTATTCGTTCACTTTTCAGGACTTGCAATGGACGGATTCAAGACATTAGAAGACGGACAGAAAGTTACATTTGACACAACTCAGGGTCAACGTGGACTTCAAGCAGTTAATGTTCAAATAGCATAATAATATTTCAGCTAAAGCTGAAATATGCAAGAATGCCGAATTGGTTGCGATAGCACAACTAATTCGGCATTCTTGTTGTGCGCCACTACTGATAGTTGAAAAAAACAAAAATGGTTCGCCGGATGGCGAACCATTTTTGTAAAGTTCGACTTTAGCCAAAGAATGTTATGAAGATACCGGCTAATATGGCAGAGCCGATGGTGCTGGAAACTATTGGGCCCATGGCGTGCATTAGTAGGTGGTTGTGGGGGTTGTATTCTTGAGCTAACTTTTGAGAAACTCTAGCGGCCATTGGCATTGCAGATACGCCGGAATTTCCAATAAGTGGATTTACTTTTCCACCAGTTATTTTGCATAAAAGTTTTGCAATGAGGATACCACCTATAGTACCAAAAGCAAAAGCAATCAATCCCAAAGCTATAATCAATAAGGTTTTAGGGTTTAAGATACGGTCAGCGGTAGCGGTTGCACCTATGGAAAGACCGATAAGTAGTGTTAAAATGTTTAGTAAGTCGTTTTGAAGTGAACGTACAATTCTATCCATAACTCCACTTTCGCGGATTAGATTACCTAACATAAGCATTGCAATAAGTGAACCTGCTGCTGGTACAAAGATTAGGGTAAGAAGAGTTGTAACGATAGGAAATATAATTTTCTTGCGTTGTGACACTCTTTTTGGTACATCCATAACAACTACACGTTCTTTTTGTGTAGTAAGGGCACGCATAATTGGCGGTTGAATAAGAGGAATCAAAGCCATATAAGAATACGCAGCAATGGCTATGGTAGGAAGTAAATCTGGTGCTAAACTTTCTGCAGTGTAAATGGAAGTTGGTCCGTCAGAGCTGCCAATAATACCAATGGATGCAGCTTCTTGTATGGAAAAGGATTCAAAACCTGGAATAATATATCCTATTAATAAGGCGCCTCCAAATGCTACAAAGATACCAAGCTGTCCGCCTAAGCCGATAAGTGCACTTCGTGGCGACGAAATCAAAGGTCCAAAGTCAGTCATGGCACCAATACAAAGAAAAATCATAGGAGGATAAATACCTAAGTGAATTCCTTTATATAAATAATAAACAAGACCACCTTCGTCATGTGCAGAAAGACCTGCTAATGGAATGTTGGCAATTAGCATGCCAAATGCCAATGGAAGCAGCAATAAAGGTTCGTACTTTTTAACAATGGCTAAATAGGCCAACAATAAAGAAATGCAAATCATGCCAATCTCAGGCAGTCCTATCTCAGTAATTCCCATGCTAGATGTAAATGTTTCCCAAAAATTCATTTTAAAATCCTCCTTTTTAATGGTTTATTTTTGAATAACCTTCACTATTTATATAGGCTTCAAGTCTGTGTCCTTGTTCGCACATAGCGCATTGACCAGGTGGATAAATCTTAAAATCTTCTATGTCATTATCAGTAAACAATGTATGTATTTCCTGACCTGATTTGTAAGGTAAAGCACTGAATAAAGTAGATACTCCAACTAATTCACCACCATAATAAGAAATACAATCTAGTGCGCAACCGAGAGTTTTACCTCCAGATACAGAATCAATTAATAAAATAATGTTTTTATCTAATAGATTATTTTTCATACTATCTTGAAACATAAATTCTTTGTTTATATTTACTTCTGGCGTTATTACATGTATTTGCGCTCCGCTATTCATGATAGCTATGCCACCTAACAAAAGCTCTTCTGCCATATAAGCTCCTATTACCTGTGTTCCTTCCATACATACAATGGTATCTACAAGAGTGTTAGATAGATAAGGAAGAGCTAATTCTTTTGCTACATCTTTTGCTACTGTTACATTAGTTTTTAAGTCATTTACATCAAGATAATGACTTATGTGGGAATTACTAGTAGCAAAATGACCAGGAATTACTTTCATAGTAATTACTGGATTTTTTGACAAAGAAACTGTAAAATTTAAATCTTTCATATATACCTCCTGAAATCTCTTTATAAATTTAAATGTTATCATGAATCATAGCATAGAAAAAATATTAAAACAACATTAAAAGACCTTTTTGTACTTGCATAGAACTATTTCTGTCAGAATAAACTAAAATGAGAATAAAAATGCATTGCTATTTAAGTAGCAAGCAGGAGTTTATATGGACAATATAAGTTTTGATGGTGAATCAACTGCAAGTGCGGGATTATCTTATGAAGATATAAACTGGCAAGAGATAGAAGGCCAACCTTTTGGTACAGCTTCTAAGTTTAATCTTATTGTATTTAACGATGCTAATAATATTGTAGATGTTGAGGGTCCAGTAGCAATCGGTGGAAACTTTTATAGCCCCAGAGGTTTAAGTGTTGGTTATGTCAGAAAAGGTAACAAAGCTGTTAGGTACTCGCCAGATTTGGTGCGTTTTTTAATTGGCAGTAAAGTATCTATGACAGGCCCTTTGGTTGTTAGAGGGCATGTCGTTGGTGGTGGAGGATTCAATGCGGCCAAGGGAAGTACTTATTTAATAGGAAAAGATGGTACAAATGATGGAATACCAGAATTAGAATTTTTGTATCAAGCAAATGGAGGCAGCCAATATTGGACGCCATCGGATAAAGGTGATCACTATGTAGTACCTAGCTATGATGTACCAAGATATATACCTGCAATTAGGATAAGTGCTGATATACCTAGGTTTTTTTATCAAGCGAAGGAAAGTATAGAAAGTTATAAAGAATGTATTGAAGAATTAATTCCAAATGGAACTATAGTGGATAATTATCACGAATGGATTTTAAGTGGTAATGACCCTGAACAGAATGTGTTTCTTATTGATGTACGACCAAATGGTTTAATAAACAAAGGAATACGTGCAGAAGTTCCACAAGGAAGTAGAGTTATTGTAAGATTAAAAACAGGATCAAATGCACATTTACAATATGGTGTTTATGGAGAAAGAAATAAAACAAATCAAACTTTATACGTTTTTGAGGATGCATCTAATATTTATATGGAAAAGTCTTCAGATATATGGGGAAGTATATTAGCACCACAGGCCATGTTCCATGCACATTCTACAGGAGGTCATGTAAGTGGTAATGCTGCATTAGGAGCATTTGCTGTAAATGCTAACAGTGGCTTTGAATTTCATTATTACCCATTTGTTGGAGGGATAATGTGTTTGGCAGCAACAGCTCCGATTGCACCAGAGCCAGTCGTACCAGGGCCAGTCGTACCTTTACCAGTTGTACCAACACCACCCGTGATAGCACCAGAATCCCCAGTGATATGTCCAACATGTCCAGAAGCCCCGCCATGTCCTACACCAGAGCCATGCCCAACATGTCCAGTGTATCCTACACCAGAACCATGTCCAGAGTGTCCGGTGTGTCGGACACCAGAACCATGTCCGGAGTGTCCGGTGTGTCGGACACCAGAACCATGTCCAGCATGTCCGATATGTCCAGAATGCCCCGAAATAGAGCCAGAAAAGATATATATTCGTGTGCCAGTACCAGTTCCAGCAGAATGTCCAAAACAAATACCTTGCCCAGATTGTCCTATCTGCAATGTCGAGTCGGGAATTATAAGGGGATGCATACAGGGCTGTAATTGTTGTAATTTCCATATTTGGGATGTGAAACTATACAGTAGATATAACGATATAGATACTTTTATATGCTGCGTACAGGTTAATGGTAGTGGATATTTTGAATTTAGCGTTCCATTTGAAGGCTTATATATATTGAGAGTAAGAATGTCTGATAGTTGTAATAAGACATTTAGATGCAAACCGATGATTATCTTAAAGAATGTTGGAGTAAAATGCTTTATGATTGAGTAATGTAAAAATAGGCTTTTAACAAAATGACAGGTAAATACTATTGTGCCTGCATTTTGTAAAAGCCTTTTTCTTTTGTAGAAAAATACATATAAATATAGTAGAATTATAATTAGTAATTTTGTACTGGATTAATAAAAACATCTTGACTCTAACACCGTGTCATGCGTTATCTTAAAGTTAAGAAAAAAGAAATGAGGATATTATAATGGAATTACAATCAATCAGTCAAGTGTCAAAAGATTATGGGATATCTGTAAGGATGATACGCTATTATGAACAAGTAGGGCTAATAGAAAGTAAACGTAAGGAAGACTATGCATATAGAGTTTTCGATGAAAGTAATCTAATTAGGTTACGACAGATTATTGTACTTCGTAAGCTTCGTGTTCCTGTAAAGCAGATAGTAAGTATATTAAATAATTCCGATGCAGCGCAAACAGTTGAAATTTTTAGAAAGAACATTAGTCAGCTTGACGAAGAAATCACTGCACTTTCTACTGTGAAGGATATATTGATACGTTTTGTAGAGGAAATCAATGAAAAAGCTGATGTTAGATTAAAACTACTTGGCGATGAAGATATGTTTTCTGTCATAAACTCTCTTTCTTTTTCTAATAATCAGATTAAGGAAGTGAAGGAGGATGTATCAATGGATATTTTAAACAAGGCAAATGAAAGCTTAAATAAGCTAGAGGACAAAGATGTAAGAATTGTGTATTTGCCACCGATGACAGTGGCAGCAGCTTATGCTTCGGGAGATGGGTGTGAAGGAAGAGCAGGAGAGATGATAAAACAATTTGTAGAGGAAAGCGGGTTGTTAAGCATTAAGCCTGATGCAAGAAATTTTGGTTTTGACTGCTCAGAGGGGGCAACAGGAGTTGGAGAAGCTTCACATGTATATGAGATGTGGGTATCAGTTCCAGAAGATATGGAGATACCAGAACCATTAGTAAGACGAACTTTTAATGGTGGATTGTATGCAGCGCATGTGCTAAGGTCATGGGATTTTGATGATTGGCGTTTATTAAAAGAATGGGTTAATGCAAGCGATAAATATGATAATGACTGGAATGCACCGCGGTGGGTATCGCCTGAAACGGCTGCTGGACAAGGCTTTGAAGAAACATTGAATTATTACAACTATGTTCAAAAAGATTGTGATGTTCAATTTATGCAGTTAGATTTATTATTTCCAATTAGAGAAAAGGAAATAGCAAATGAGGAAGAGATTTTAATAGACATTTGTGAGATAAATAATCAAAAAGATTTATCAGATGTTTGTAATTATATGAAAGCTATTGTTATTCCAGAAATACCAGAAGGTTTTGTTATAAAGGATACATTTAGGTATGGATTGGCGGATACTGATTTAGAAGCAGGGATAAAAGCATTTCGCACATTTTTGTACACGCTTTATGATAAGTTAGCTTCTGGAAAAGATGAAATTGACATAGAAACCGCCAAGAATTTTAATCCAGATTCTGTTGATGGATTAGTTCATACATGCTCGGAAGGTTCTATTCACAAGTGTTTTCCGGTAATTAATGACCTTGCAGTTATTTTATTCATTATTGGTTATCGTGGTAAGCTTGAAATAAAATCAGATTATAAAATAATCATAACAGGTAGTGATTTACTTACACCATTCGATGGTAAAAATGAAAAATATAACTCATTTATTGGTATACCAAATGAGCGAAAAAAAGAGTTATTTAGTATTTTGTTAGAGCTTGGATTTATATTTGAAGGTGTAGATTTTTCTAAGGATATTGATTTTTCAAAGATAAAGGATATAAGTATAAAGTATGAAGATAATTCTTATTTACCTATTGGAATAAAACTTATTGCCGAGGCTCAAGCAAAGAAAAAAGTTGCATATTACAATTTAAAAGAAGTATTTATGCGCTGCGATTTTTATCCTCTTTCAGATAAAAATGTAAAGGTGAAAGATTTGAATCTTAATCTATTTCTTAATCCACATACACAGAAGATAAGGGAGTGGGTTATTGATATGGATAAATATTTAATAGATAATGGTTGCAGTGTCACGTTTGAAATTAACAATTTTAACTCAAATATTATTTTTATTTATACTTCTCGTAGAACCAACGAAAAGATATGTAAAATAAGTATAGGTATAGAAGGTTGCAAAGCGTTTCCGTATGGGCGTCATTTTGCAAGTGAAAATAATATATTGAGCTATTTACCAGAAAATATGTTAGGACCTTTAACTGATGGTAAAAATCGTTGTACTGGTTGTGCAAGTAAAAGACCTGATTTAGTAGATCACAATATAAGATATACACTTAATGGTACTTCATATGCAAGGTGCCACGGTAAAGGGTTTGGATATTCACTTGATAAGGCAGATGAACGCGAAGTTATTGAAAAATGGGTAGAGATGGAACTAGAGTGGTCTAGAGAATAAGCATTTAGGTTTTTTGTGGTAAGCATGAAAAGATTTCCTTATCCAGAGGAAATTACTGCTGAATGCGAATCAATGAAAATCGTGCAAGCAATTTCTCAAAAGGAAGAATGTTTACAAAAAGAGCAATACCTATTCCTATAAAAGTAAAAAGAAAAACTGTATTAAGTAAAAAGAAAAACATACTTTTATTTGTTTCAAATCCATTGTACTGCGATATCATTCTCAAAAAGATAATACAAGTTTCAGGTATCATATTTTGATAATTAAAAAGACGGCAGAAATATAATATAATAAAAATAGCAATGAGTATAAGTAAAAATTCTACAATATTTGTGTACTTAGTGGTAAAGTTGCAAAGTTCAGCTACTAAAAAGCCTAATAGGCCACCTAAAATAGTTCCAAGAAAAGTGGTATATCCCACAGAAATGGTGGTCTTATAATCTCTTTGCATACATGTAACAACTGCGATTCCGCAAAAGAAAATAGCAGCAGGATTATTTAAAATATATGCAATTATTACACTAATGAAAATGGCAAAGGTGGTTTTAAATGCACGTAAACCTAGACTGTAATTAGGCGCTATATTATGACTTTTGATTTTTTTGATAATTTTGCCACCAATACGTGGTGCTTGATAATTGGTCTTATGAAGGTGAATTAAGTGATTAATTAAATATGCAACACCAATACCTAGTAATGTATATATGACACGTTCAGATACATAAAGGCAAGCGGTAAAAACACCGTCTTTACCATCATGATTTGATATAACATTTAAAAAAACAACGCAGTTTATAAATGTTGAATCAGATAAGCTTAAAAGATTACATAAATATATAGCAAACATGGAAAATAAAGCAATGATAAAAGATGATAATATAATTAGGTGTTGCGGTACAAGAGTGCAAATAAGTACAGTTAGTATACCTATGAAACCACCAATTAAGGTACCGATGAAACGATAACCACCAGCTTTTAATGTATGTTTATAAGTATGCTGCATACAAACAATAGAGGCGACGCCGCCAAAGAATATAACATTGTGATTTTGCGTTTTGTATGCCACGAGAATACATATGGCAACAGCAAGTAACGTTTTTAAAATAATATAATCTATTTTGAAATTAAAATTTTTATATCTAACTTTTCTAAAGCTCAAATGAATCCTCCGAATAATGAAAATAGGAATTGCTTAAAATCTTCGTCGTTGGACGAAGATTTTTTAACAACTGTAATATATTACACGCAAAATAGTATATCTGTCAATAGAAATTGACCGAAATACTATTAAGTGATAAAATTATGTAAGAATGGAGGTATTTATGTTGGAAATTAGAATGGCTAAAATAGAAGAATATAATAAAGTAAGAGAATTTTATTATTTATTGATAGATATGATGAAGGATAAAGAGTATCGTCCAGCTTGGGAGAAAGGAATTTATCCAACGGAAGCATTTTTGAAAAATGCTATAGAAGAACAAAACTTGTTTATTGGAATATACAATGGTGAGTTTGTGGCAGCTATGGTTATGAATCACGATTATACTGAGGGTTATGAGAAAGTAAACTGGAACGTTTCTGCACAAAAGGAAGAAGTAACAGTGATACATATTTTGGGAATACTACCTTCTTTTCAAGGACAAGGCTTCGCAAAAATGATGGTTGAAAAAGCAATTAAAGTAGCAAGACAAGCAAGGCAAAAAGTAATTCGACTAGATGTATTAGGATGTAATATTCCAGCTCAGAAGTTATATGAAAAGATGGGATTTAAATATATTGATACTATTAAGTTATTTTATGAGGATACAGGCTTAACAGATTTCTTATTATATGAATATGAAATATGATGAAAAATATTATTGATAAATATATAATTCGTTAAAATACAAGAAAACAGCGTATAAATTACAGAATTTAAATTGAAATATTTATATTTATTACCTATAATAATTAATAGACTAAACAAAAGAGGAAGTAAAAATATGATGAATATTTTAATTTGTGATGATAGTAAAGAGGATTTAGAATCTGTTTCAACAATAGTGGAAGATTTTTATGGGAACACTTTAGAGGGAACTATTACTACTTCCTATTCATTCTTGAAATTCTCAGACCCACTTGCTGCGTTAGCCTATATCAAGGATGGGAATAAGATAGACTTGGCGATATTGGATATTATGATGCCCCAAATGAGTGGCATAGAGCTTGCGCAAAGGATGCGTGAAATAGGTTTTGAAGGTTATCTAATTTTCTTGTCCACAACTAATGATTTTGCAGCACAGAGCTATTCGGTTAGTGCCTTTTCATATATTCTTAAGCCAGCTGAATCAAAAAAAGTATGTGAGTTACTTAAAACTATTGAAAAAACAAGATATTCAACTGATAGGAAGGGTTTTTCAATAACACGTAAAAGTGGAGTAAGGTTTGTTTTGTACTTAGAACTCATGTATGTTGAGGTCATAAATCATCAATTACACTTTCATTTGAATGATGGTGAAATAATCAAGATATATGCCACACTTAGAGAGTATTCAGCAATATTGTTAGAACAACGACAGATGGTTAAGCCGCAAAAAAGTTTTATAATTAATTTGGATTATGTACGTTCTTGTGAAAAGCGTGCTATTTATATGCGCGATGGTACAAGGATATCGGTACCAAAGGATTTTGAAATTATAAAGGAACAGTGGCTTGAGCAAATGTTTGGAGGGGAGGGATGGTAGCATGGCAGGTATTGTAATGGCAATTGTAAAAACACTTTCTCTTGTCTTAAATGCACTTGTATTGACGATATGCTTACCGCGTAAAAGAGAACTTTCCCTAGTTGTTACTGGCTGGACTGTATTAGGTGTTGTAAGTTATTACCTTGAACGATTATCAGGCATTTTACCTGAATTTACAGTTATAGGTTCTTTATTGTTTGTGCCGCTAGTTCTTTGGGCGTACAGTGGACCATTATTCCAAATGTTATTTGCGATGTTATTACCAATGCTTTTAACTGTTATACAGCAGATGGTTATTGAATCGGTATTGCGATTTTTTATAACGTTTGGAACAGATAAATTTTGGGTTACATATCTTATTTTGGTTTTGATAGTTGCCCTTATTTATGTTTATATAGTGTTTCGCTACGGAAAACGTTTACTGGAAAGAATACTCGTACAGGGACGCGCTACGGAATGGATGTTGTATTCGTTTAATTCTTTATTGTTGATTGTAACTATTATGTTACTGTATGAAGTTTTGATAGAGGATTATACAATGTATTTTTTGGTGGCACTTTGTACTATTACATCAGGGTATATCATGCTCTGTTTTGCTATTATTAGTACACATGAAAAGTTACAGGCGCAGTTTGAACGTGATTTATCACGTGAAATTATATCTTCGGGTCGTGGATATTATGATAAGCTAACGGATATGACGGAACAATTACATTTCCTAAGGCATGATTATAATCATCATTTAAATTCAGTAAAGAAGCTGATAGATTCAAACAATAGTGATGAGGCTAAGGTTTATCTTGAAAAGCTGAATGAAAAGGTGTTATATGATTCTATAAATGATTATTGTGAAAGCCGTGTTATGAACGCTCTTTTAGATAGTTTTTATGAGCGGTGCGACAAAGAAAATATAGAGTTTACAGTTAAAATAATTTTGCCACCTTTAGGTACTGTGGATGATTATGAGCTATGTATTGTTCTTGGAAATTTACTAGAAAATGCAATCACTGCTTGCAGGCGTACACCGCAAGGAGAACGACGATATATTGACTTATCTATGCGCTCGCGTGATGACCATTACGGCATTAAGATAGAAAACAGTTATGATGGAGTTTTAAAGCATAAGGATAAAACATTATATAGCACTAAGAAAGATGGTGGCTTGGGTATTAACAGTATTAAGACTGTAGCAGCACGTCATAATGGTGAATATATGCCAGTTTGGGATGAAAAGAAATTTAGTGCTTTTGTAATATTTAATTTAGAAGTATAGAGATAAGGGAGGAATTGTTTTGGACAAACATAAGAAAACAAGAAAACTTAGTATTGAAAGAAAAGTATTATTAGCAGTTGTATTATTGGGGCTTATTAGTTGTTGTTTTATGGGATTGACGGTGTATTTTATGGTTTCAGATGATATGCTTGATAGTAGCAGAGAAAATACACGTTGTATAGCAGTGACTGCCGCAAAAATAATTGATGGAGACTTACATGATGAACTTAAGCCTGGAGATGAGGATACGCAGGTATATAAAGATTATTTAGAGTCACTTAGAAACTGCAAAAATGAGACAGGTGTATTATATATGTACACTTTAAAACCTATGAATAGCGAATTTGTACAATTTGTTATTGATACAGATGATTCAGATATGCAAGGCCAAATTGGTGATGAATATGAGATAACTGATATTATGTTAGAAGCATTTAAAGGAAAGGATGTAGTTTCACAAGATACTACAGCAGATGAATATGGAGAGTATTTTTCGGCATTTGCACCTGTTTTCAATAAATCAGGAGAAGTGGTGGCTATAGTAGGTGTAGATTTAGAGCTTAGTGTTGTAGATCAAAATCTTGCTACACTTAGAAATCTTATCTTTTTAATAGCAGGAATTTCTTTTGTTGTAAGCGTAGTGATTGGTTTGATTTTATCTAAGAGTATAGGAAGAAACTTAAATACAGTTAATAAAAAAATAGATGAAGTTGTTTACAGCGACGGAGATTTAACTAAGATGATAAAGGTTTCTTCAGGAGATGAGCTTGAATTAATGGCAGATAGCTTAAATGCATTTCTTGAAAGGCTACACAATATTGTGACACAAATAGTGTCATCTGGTGAAAGAATTTATGACTCGCAGAATAAAATTAGTTTCCAGATGAAAGATGCAGTTGAAGGAATAACAACGGTATCAGCTAATATGGAAGAAATGACAGCGGGAATGCAAATGACTACAGCGTCAGCAAATGTTATACATAGCTCGGTTGTAGATGTTGGGCAGTTAGTGGAACAAATTTATGAAGAGTCAACCCAAGGTGCAAGTAAGGCTGAACAGGTTAGTGAAACAGCCATCGCACTTAAGTTAGATGCAGTTAAGTCAGGGGAAAATGCAAAAAATCTATTGAAAGAAATTACAGAGGAATTAGAAGGAAAGATTGAAAAATCTAAAGAAGTAGAAAGAATAAGATTATTATCTGATGAAATTATTAAAATAGCAAATCGTACAAATATATTGGCATTGAATGCATCAATTGAATCAGCCAGAGCGGGTGAAGCAGGGAAGAGTTTTGCAGTAGTAGCAACACAGGTAGCAGAACTTGCAACGAATTCTACTAGGGCAGCGAAAGAAATTGGTGAGGTGAGTAATACAGCGATTGAAGTGGTTGAAGGACTTGCTGGCGCTATGTCAAAGGTAATGAATTTTATTGAAGAAGTAATATTAGAGGATTATAAAAAATTAGCATATACAGGAGAAGAATACAATAAAGATGCAGATGATTTTTATGCTATATTATCTGGATTTAAGGAAAGAGCAGCAGGTCTTGAAAATACTGTAGATGAGATAAAGAGAGAATTAGGAATAGTGGTAGAGACTATTGATACAAATACCCACTGTATTGGTGATATTGCAAGCATTGTTGGTGAACTAAATAATGCAATGTCTAGAATAGAAGAAACCTCAAAAGCTAATGGTAATGTAGTGGGTGATTTGAATCAAGCAGTAGGACATTTTAAAATATAGGATTGTATTAGAATAAATACATAAAAGAGCTTGAAATAAAGAAATAAAGGGAGTATAATCCAAACTTGTGTTAAAAAAACATAAGAAAGGTTATAAGAAAAATGAAAAATATTCAAAACAAATGGGTTCGAGCTGCACTCCCTGCCTTATTACTTCATTGTAGTATAGGAACGGTATATTGCTGGTCACTTGTAAGTGAGCCAATAGCTGATTATATCGGAAGTTCAAAAAGCGCAGTAGAATGGGCGTTTAGTATTGCTATATTTTTCTTAGGTATGTCGGCTGCATTTTTAGGAAATGTAGTAGAAAAAGACATTCATAAATCATCATTAATAGCTACTATTTGCTTTGCTGTAGGTATGGCAGGAACAGGATTTTTTATTTATCAAAAATCTTTAATAGGAATTTTTGTGTGTTATGGCGTTATCATGGGAATAGGATTGGGAACAGGTTATTTATCTCCTGTAAAAACCCTTATGCTATGGTTTAAAGAGCAAAAAGGTTTGGCAACAGGTCTTGCAGTGGCAGGGTTTGGTTTGGCAAAAGTTATTGCAAGTCCTATTATGGAATTTTTACAAAAAAAAGTTGGTATTGTAAAAATGTTTTATATACTAGCAGGGGTTTATTTTGTATTAATGTTCGTAGGGCATTTGTTACTTGCAAAGCCAAAAGGCTGGGTTGAAGAAACTCATAAAACTGAAACTAAAGGATTACTTAAAGTGTTTAAGAACAAGACATTTATAGGTATCTGGTTGATGTTCTTTATAAATATTACTTGTGGATTAGCGATTATTTCTCAAGAAAAATACATAATAAAAGCAATCGGACTTGTAGGAATGGTTAGTGTGATTAGTTCATTAACAGCAGTATTTAATGCAGGTGGTAGAATTGGTTTTTCAGCATGGGCTGACAAGCTAAAGGATAGAAATACTGTTTATAAGGTGATGTTTTCTACATCGATTTTATTTACATTAGTGGTAATACTTACTGGTGGTATAAATAATAGTTATGCAATAGTTGTAATTCCATTGTTGTTTGTGGTAAATGCTTGCTATGGTGGTGGATTTAGTAATGTTCCAACATTATTATCAGATCACTTCGGTATGAAGACCATTAGTCAAATTCATGGTTTTGTATTATCAGCATGGGCGTTTGCAGGTATATTTGGTAATCAATTGGCATCATTTATTGTTAATCATTCAAGCTCAGGTTACCAAGCTATATTATATGTGACAGGCCCATTGTATGTAGTGGCACTTTTGATAAGTATATTCTTGGTTGGAAAGAAAGAAGAAATAAAAGATAATGAGTAAATATGATTCTTTATGGGAATATGTGAAGGTAAATGGAAGTCAATCTTTAAAATTAACTTATGAAGAAATAGAAAATATTGCAGGAATACCTATAGATCATTCTTTTCTAAAATATAAGAAAGAACTTACAGAATATGGATATCAAGTAGGAAAGATATCTATGAAAGAACAAACGGTTATTTTTAGTAAGATAGATTGATAGATTGAAATTTAGGTGAAATCACAACGTACAATATACATTAAAAAGTATATTGTACGTTGTTTTTTATTGAATTTTTTTTAAATATGTGTATACTTAATTATGGAAATTATTCAATAGGAGGAATAGATGATGGACAGGAAGTATATTAAAGATATTGATAGAGATGAAAAAGTAAAAGTATGTGGTTTTGTAGAGAATTTTAGAGACGGAAAGTCTATGGCATTTATAGTTGTTAAGGATATTACAGGTAAGGTACAAGTTACTATTGATAAGGAGAAGCTTCCAGAAGTTTCAGAATCTATAGTTTCATTGACACCAGATTCAGTGATTACAGTTATAGGAAATGCAGAAGCAAATGAATTTGTAAAATTAAATGGTGTTGAAATAATTCCAGATGAAATCATTATTGAATCAATAGCAGAAGCTCTACCTATTGCACGTAAGGAAATACCAGCAACAAAGAAAAAGAAAGGTGTTGAGCGTTCAAGTATAGATCAAAGAATTGACTATAGATGGATAGATTTAAGAACAGATGAAAATCAGCTTATGCTTAAAGTTCAAACCTGTATGGTTAACACGATGAGACAATTTCTTATAGATAATAATTTTATAGAGGTACACACACCGAAATTAATTGGTACTGCCAGTGAAAGCGGATCTGATGTATTTGAAGTAAAGTATTTTGATAAGAAAGCTTATTTGGCACAAAGTCCACAGTTTTATAAGCAGATGGCTATGGCAAGCGGACTTGAAAAGATTTTTGAAGTTGGTCCAGTATTTAGAGCTGAAAAATCATTTACAAGTAAGCATACAACAGAATTTACAGGCTTTGATTTAGAGTTTAGTTATATTGAATCATTTCATGATGTGATGAAGCTTGAAGAAGAATTGATTACAGATATGTTGGCTAAGGTTAAGGAAGGCTTTGGAGAAGAGATAAAAGAACTTTATGACATAGATGTAGTGGTACCACAGATGCCGTTTCCAAGAGTTTCATTATCTGAATTATATGACGAACTTGAAAAAGAGTTTGGATATGTAGTGGATGAAAGTGAAAAAGGTGATATGACAACAGAAGCTGAGAAACTTAGCTACGAATGGGTTAAAAATAAATATAATCATGAATTTTTATTTATAACAGATTTTGATGCTGAAAAAAGAGCATTTTATCATATGCGTAAAGATGGAATTCCACAAGGATATGACCTTATTTGGAGGGGCGTTGAAATAACAACTGGTGCACAAAGAGAGCATAGGTATGAGATTCTTAGAAAACAGGCAGAAGAAAAAGGCTTAGAAGAAGACGTTAAGTTTTATTTGGAATTTTTTAAGTATGGTTGTCCTCCACATGGTGGATTTGGAATAGGGGTAGATAGAATGACAATGTTAATGCTTGGTTTAGCTATAAAAGATGCAATGTTTATCTTTAGAGGACCAAATAGATTAACTCCATAGAGTGCGAAAAAGAGTGTCAGCGCAGGTTGGCGCTCTTTTAGTTTTGAAAAAACTAAGTAAAAATAGTAAAAGTACATAATAAAAATCACATAATCTTTAAATAATCATACAATAATACGAAATAAAAAGAAAAGTAAAAATATTCGTTGACAAACTATAAAAAGTTGATATAATGAATAAAAATGTCGAAAGGAAGGAATGCGTATGAAGCTAATTAGTAATTTGAAGATAAGAACTAGACTTTTAGGATCGTTTTTAATACTTTGTGTCGTTATTTTTTTTGTAGGAGTAGTAGGAATGGTGGGGATGAATAAGATAAATGAGTCGAATGATGTTATTTATTCCAACAATTATTTATCTACTAGTTACATACAGGATGTAAATAATAATTTAAGTGATATACGTCTTTATACACAAAGAGTTGTGACAGCGGAATTGGCAGATGATATAGATAAAAATCTCGAGCTTATTAATGGTATGGTGAAATCGGATGATGAATTTTTAGCAAAATATGAGGCGTTACTTCAAGATGATGAGGATGCTAAGTTGTTTGGTGAATTAAAATCACTTCTTGCAGATTATAGAGGATATAGAGCAGAAGTTGTATCTATGGCTCAAGAGGGAAAGTTTTCTGAAGCTGTTTACTATAATGCAACTGAAGTAGAGGAAGCAGTAGTAAAAGTGCAAGATAAAGTTGATGAAATGAGAGATTTTAATATTTTGGCAGCTTCAAAAAGCATGGATGCAGCTACACAGAATTATAAATCAAATGCAATGTTAATGATTTGGGTAGTAGTTATAGCTATTTTGGCAGCAATTGCTAATGGCTTTATAATGTCAGGAATGATAACAAAACCATTGAATATGGTAAAGGATGTAACAGATTTTATTGCAAATGATAACTTAAGTAAGGGCGTACCTGAGAGATTACTTAGTCAAAAGGATGAAATAGGAATCTTAGCTCGTAATGTTGAAAAAATGCGAGAAGGATTAATAGAAACAGTTATGGGAATTAAAAATTCTACAGACGATTTGGGTGAACAGATTGCAGGTAATAATCGTACTTTAAAAGAACTTGATTCAAGAATATCAGAAACATCTTCTGCTACAGAAGAGTTAAGTGCAGGCATGGAGGAAACTGGTGCATCATCAGAGGAGATGAATGCAAGTGCAGTTGAAATTGAAAATGCTGTACAAAACGTAGCAGAAAAGGCTGAGGATGGTGCAAATAAGGCCGGTGAAATTCATGAGAGAGCATCAGAATTAGAAAAAGATATACAGACAGCACAAGATAGAACGCTTTCAACATTCCAAGGAATCAAGACAGGTCTTACAAAGGCGTTAGAAGAATCTAGAGCGGTTGAAGAGATAAATGTATTGGCAGAGGCTATTCTTGGTATAACTAGTCAAACTACTTTACTGGCACTTAATGCTTCTATAGAAGCAGCTAGAGCAGGAGAAGCAGGAAGAGGCTTTGCGGTAGTTGCAAATGAAATAAGTGCATTAGCAGATAATTCAAAGAATACAGCAAATCAGATTCAAAATATTACAAAGGTAGTACGCAGTGCGGTTGACCATTTATCTAGCAGTTCAAATGAATTATTAGAATTTGTAGCACGAGATGTATCAAATGATTATGTGACAATGTTAAAAGCAACAAAGGCTTATAACGATGATTCGATATATGTTAGTGATATGACAAGTGATTTAAATGCTACAGCAGAACAATTATTAGCATCAGTTCATGGTATGATGAAAAGTATTGAAAGTGTGGCATATGCAGCGCAAGAAGGTGCGAAAACCACATCTCAAGTGGCAGAGCAGACATCTGAAGTTGCATCTGGTGCAGCAAGTATTGTTGATAATATGAGGAGAACAGAACAAACATCTGAACAATTATTAAGTTTAGTAAATCAGTTTCAACTCTAAAAAAAGATTCGACTAAAGTCGAACTTTGTAAGAATTATAAATTGTTGTGTAAAGTAAAGATTCGCCTTCGGGCGAATTTTTTTTGTAAAGTTATTAATTATTTATGGAAGATTGTCGATATATATATCAGAACTATAGACCAGAAGCATGCAAAAGGATTTGCAGGAAAGATTTTAAGGAGGAAATCGATATGAGTATGGTGAATAACACGACCTATGCCCAAGCGGCATATCAAAATTCTTATTATTATTCTAAGACAACCACGACAACAAACACCACAGCAACAAAGGAAACAGACGAGACAACAAGTACTGATACGCAGCAAACAACATCTTCAAGCAACAAGGTAGATGTTTCTGGTGCGACTTATGGCAGTCCAAAGCTAAGTCAAAAAGCGCTGGATTATTACAATGCATTAAAAAAGAAATATGGAAGTCTTAGTTTTGTTTTAGTTGCATCGGATAAGAAACAAGAAGCTGAGATGATGAAAAGTAGTTTTGGAAACTCAAAAAATCTTACAGTGTTAATAGATACTGACAAGATTGAAAAAATGGCAACAGATGCAAATTACCGTAAGAAATATGAAGGTATTATAGCAAAAGCATCGGTTGGGGTATCTCAGATGGCATCACAGCTTGGAAGTGCAGCTAAAAATGTTAAATCGTATGGAATGTCTGTTGATAAGAGTGGACTTACTTCTTACTTTGCAGAGATAAAAAAATCTTCTAACAGTCAAAAAGCAAGAATTGAAAAAAAGTCAGAGGAAAAATTAAAGGCAAAGAAGGAAGAGGCGAATAAAGCTAAGAAAAAGCAAGCAGAAGAAAGAATTGAAAAAAACAAAGAGGAAACAGTTACAATTACAGCAAATTCTGTAGAAGAATTAGCAAGAAAAATAGAAGAATATTATCAAAATGATATGTTTAATTATGTAAAGACAGATTCTGAAAAATCTGTAGGAAGTCAAATGGATTTTAAGCTTTAAAAACTAATCGAATAACTAAAAACAAGTGAATCGCTGTGATAATGCAACGATTCACTTGTTTTTAATATAAAGGCAGCTTGAATTCTACAATTCCACTTGCATAAGGTGCTATATCATATTCGTTAAAATAGACAACAATATGTGTTGGGGTTAAATAAAAGTTAGAAGGGCAGAAGGTATTCTTTACCAATACTGGATAGTCAGTAAAATAATAACCTTGATTGTTTTCAATTTGAAGTGAAATTTGATGGAGAATATTACTTTGGATATCTTCTATATATTCAGGGTTATTTGGGAAGAAATAGTCTAGGCTAAGTTCTTTACCAGTATTAACATCCCACGTTTGTGATGTACGTGTAGTGTTTCCATGAGCGCCGCCTGAGTATACATATTTATCAGTATAAACACTGATAAAACAATCATTAACAAGACTAATATTGAAATCAGAAAAAAGTTCATATTCAAAGATAGGATAATCCTCAGCAGTATTATATTTGTAAATGCTTAAGGCATCTGAAAGTAGGCTGCTTTTTGCATAACTACGAAAGCTAAAGGCTTTATTCTTGTAATAAGAGTTTATGCAATCTAAAGCAGGTAGGTTTGTACCTGATATAAATTGTGGATATTTAATTTTGTAGGATAAAATATTTTGGTTGTTATATTTTATTGTATCTGCTAAAGTGTGTGTTATAACCGTTATATCTGATGCCATGTATGATCACTCTCCTTTGTATTAGTATAGTAAAAAAGGTAAAAAGTGTGATTGATTCAGATAATTATTGCGAAAGTTGTAAAAACGTAATATAATATATGAAATGATAAAAGACAGTTGCATTTGACAATGTCTTTGCATTGGTAGGACAAAATAATCAAATCAAGGGATTTGGAGCAATCTTGCATGAAAAATGCAATAAATAATGAAAAGGAAGGTATAAAGAAGTGAAGATGACAGGACATGTTAAGGAATTAGAACATTTGAACAAGAAAGTGTTAGTTGCAGAGGATATAGATATTAATAGGCAGATATTTATAGCAATGTTGAAACACATAGGGGTAGAATCAGAGGGAGCTGAAAATGGAAAAAAAGCAGTGGAGATGTATATTGAGGGAAATGGCATATATGACGCTATATTAATGGATATGAAGATGCCGGAGATGGATGGAGTAGAAGCTGCTAGTACAATTAGAGCATTAGATACAGAGGATGCAAAAACTATTCCTATAATAGCTATTTCAGGAAGCCCATTTTGGGATGACTGTGAGCTGTGTATGAAAGCAGGGATGAATGAATTTCTTGTGAAACCAATTTTTAGAGAAAGGTTACTTGAAGCCATGCAGAAATATCTAGTAAAATAAAATAATGAGGTGTAGTAATGGCTAATTTTAGAAAGCGAGTTAAATTGGGAGATGTACTTCTGAAAAAGGGGTATATTACAGAACAACAACTAAAAAAAGCTTTAGAAGAGCAAAAGAAAAAAGGGGCTAAATTAGGAGAAACGCTTATAGAGTTAGGCTTTGTTAAAAGAGAAAAATTAATTGATACACTTTGTGAACAGTTGGGGATAGAATATTGTGACCTTAGGAAAGAAAAGTTACAAGAGGAAGCGGTACATTTACTTACTGAGCCTATAGTAAGAAAATATTGTGTAATTCCAATTAGAATGTCAGCTACAAGCGCTAATACATTAGTGGTAGCGATGGCTGATCCTATGGATATTATTGCAATAGATGATTTATGTATAGTTACAAACTTGCTTATTGAACCTGTGCTTAGTATGCCAGAGCAAATTGAAGCACAGATTGATAAATTTTTTGGAAAACAGCAGGCTATAGCGGCAGCTGAGCAATATAAAAAAGAACAAGAAATATATCTTATATCAGAAGACGAAGATGAAGCAAGGCGAGAAGATGTAGCTAATTCTCCAATTGTTCAACTTGTAAAGAGTCTTATTGAACAAGCAGTAAGGCAAAGGGCGAGTGATATTCACATTGAGCCATTTGAATATACAGTAAAAGTCAGATATAGAGTAGATGGAACACTTAGGGAAGCGATTACATATGATAGAGCGTTGTTTTCTGCAATTATTGCAAGAATAAAGGTAATATCAGGTATGGATATCTCGGAAAAAAGAAAACCTCAGGACGGTCGAATTACGACCAATGTAGATAGGCGAGAGTATGATATTCGTGTATCTTGTTTGCCGACGGTATTTGGCGAAAAGGTGGTTATGCGTATTGCCTCGAAAGAGGCCTTTAAAGCAGATAAGAAGGATTTAGGTTTAAGAGCTGATGATTTGGCTAAGTTTGATAATATACTAAAGAATCCGCATGGAATTATATTGGTTACTGGACCAACAGGAAGCGGTAAGTCTACTACGCTGTATACAGCTATTAGTGAGCTTAATAGTGATGAAGTAAATATAGTAACAGTTGAAGACCCTGTAGAAGCAAATATTGACGGTGTTAATCAAGTTCAGGTGAATACAAAAGCAGACCTAACCTTTGCAAATGCACTTAGAAGTATATTAAGGCAAGATCCAGATATTATCATGATAGGTGAGATTAGAGATGGTGAGACGGCTGAAATAGCTGTTAAGGCATCTATTACAGGACATCTTGTTGTAAGTACATTACATACAAATAGTACAGCGGGAACTATAAGCCGTTTAGTAGATATGGGAGTAGAACCATATCTTTTAGGTGATTCATTGGTGGGTATTATAGCACAAAGACTTATTAGACGACTTTGTGAGTGTAAAAAGGCACATGAAGCTACAAAGAAGGAAAAAGAAGAACTAGGTGTGGATTTAGACAAGCCACTTAAGATATATGAACCAAAAGGCTGCCCACTTTGTGGAAATACAGGATATTATGGACGTATTGGTATATATGAGATTATGACTATAACAAGTAAGGTTAGAAACTTAATTGCAACAAATGCAACTACAGAAGAGATAAAGATAGCGGCTGAAGAAGAAGGAATGAGTTCTCTTAAAAATTCAGCATCAAAATATGTTCAAGAAGGTATAGCATCGTTAGCTGAAATGAGAAAAATAACATACTCAGCGGATGAAGAATAGGAGACATGGGACAAAATGGTAACTATTGAGGAATTATTGGTTATAGCAAAGGATAATAAGGCATCGGACGTTCATATAACAGTAGGAACACCGCCTAAGATGAGAGTGAATGGTTCTCTAATAGACATGAATTATCCACGACTAATGCCCGATGATACTAGCGCAATTATAAAAACAATAATGACACAGAGGCAAGTAGAAGCATTGGAAGAAAAGGGTGAGGTGGATTTTTCGTTTTCGATATCACAGTTAGGAAGATATAGAATAAATGTTTTTAAGCAAAGAGGTTCGATATCAGCGGCTATTCGTTTGGTTGGAACAAAAATTCCAAAGCCAGAGGAGCTGGGGCTACCTCAGTCAGTAGCTAATCTATATAAAAAGAAAAGAGGATTGGTACTTGTTACAGGACCAACAGGAAGCGGAAAGTCAACAACATTGGCTTCTATTATTGATAAAATAAATGATAATACTACTTCTCATGTTATTACACTTGAGGACCCGATTGAATATTTGCATCAACATAAAAGTGCAATGGTTAATCAAAGAGAGATAGGACTAGATACTAATTCATATGGTAATGCATTAAGAGCGGCATTAAGAGAGGATCCAGATGTTATCTTGGTGGGAGAAATGAGAGATTTAGAGACTATATCTACAGCGATAACAGCTGCAGAAACTGGACATCTAGTGCTTTCAACACTTCATACAATAGGTGCAGCAAGTACTATAGATAGAATTATAGATGTATTTCCACCTCATCAGCAACAGCAAATAAGAATACAGTTAGCGATGGTATTGGAAACAATAGTATCTCAACAGTTGATTCCTACAATTGATAAGAGAAGAACAGCGGCATTTGAAGTATTGCATAATACAGCGGCTATAAAAAATCTTATAAGGGAAGGAAAAACATTCCAGATAAACTCAACAATTCAAACTAATAGAAAGCAAGGTATGGTGACGATGGATGATGCTATACTTGATTTGTATTCGTTAGGTGAGATATCAAAGGAAAATGCAATGAATTACGCACAAGATCCAACGAACCTCGAAAGAAGACTTATAGACTAAATGCTATGGCAAAAAGTGCTATATTGTGTAAATTGGTTGACAAAACAAGCATTTAGGGGTATATTTAGTGTATAATTGTTGACGTTAAAGTAAAAGAGGATTAAGGGGTAGAAAGGGATTACATAATGGCTAGCTATACATATGAAATTCTTACAAAAGAAGGTAAGAATAAAAAGGCTAACATAGAGGCGGATACCATTGACAAAGCAAAAAATTTGCTTAGGTCAGAAGGGTATTCAATTATTAAAATAGAAGAGACATCTGTATTGGATAAAGATATTACATTTGGTTCAAGGAAGAAAAAGATTCAACCAAGGCAGATGGCTATTTTTTGTCGGCAGTTTGTTAGTATTTTAAAGGCAGGAGTTAGCATCGTAGTGGCACTTAGGATGCTAAGTGAGCAAACAGAGAATAAGATACTAAAAGAAGCTCTAAAAAATGTATGTCAGAATGTTGAAAAAGGAGATTCTTTATCTGTTTCAATGAGGAAGGAAACAGGAGTTTTTCCATCGATACTTATAAATATGGTTGAAGCAGGTGAGGCATCAGGAAGTTTAGAAGTAGCTCTTGAACGAATGAGTATACATTTTGAAAAAGATGCTAAGGTAAAGAGTTTAGTAAAAAAAGCAATGATGTACCCAATGGTACTTTGTGTAGTGGCGTTAGGCGTAGTAGTACTTATGCTTATGGTTGTTATACCACAGTTTGAAGAGATGTTTAATAGTATTGATTCAGACCTTCCAGCATTTACTGCAGCAGTGGTGGCACTTAGTGAAAGCCTTAGGGCGCATTGGTATATATACATAGTATTTCTAAGTGCCATTATAGTGGTATATAAATTATATGTAAAGACACCAACAGGAGCAAGAAGAGTTGCAAGGTTAAAATTAAAGATACCAGTGCTTGGAATGCTACAAACGAAAACAGCATGTGCAAGATTTTCAAGAACTTTATCAACACTTATTGCATCAGGTATGCCACTTATTGAGGCTATAGAGATTACAGCTAAGACGATGGATAACATTTTATATAAGGATGCATTGAATGAGGCGGCAAGGCAAGTACAAAGAGGTATGCCACTTTCAGCACCACTTAGGACAAGTGGGTTATTTCCAGCGATGGTTTTGCATATGTTAGGTATAGGTGAAGAAACTGGTAACATGGAAGAGATGCTTACTAACATAGCGAATTATTATGATGAAGAAGTAGAAGTTACTACACAGCAGGCAACAGCACTGATGGAACCACTTATTATTGTAGTTATGGCGGTGGTAGTATGTTTATTGATTGCAGCGATTTATTCGCCGATGGTTTCATTGTATGATAGCATTGGCTAGATACATAGGTTGTTGATGGTTATCCGACGTGACCATTTCAAAATATAAATAATCAAGGAGAGTAAAAATGAAGAAAAACAACAAAAAAGACAACAAAGGTTTCTCGTTAGTAGAACTTATCGTAGTTATTGCTATTATGGCAGTACTTATTGGTGTATTAGCACCAACTATTTTAAAGAATATCGAAAAAGCTAGATATTCAAAGGATGTACAGGCACTTGATGGTATTTATACAGCAGTTCAGTCTGTTATGGCAAATGAAACAGCTTCACAGAAGGTTACTCTTAAGGAATATACTTTAGAAACTTTTAAAGCTACAAGTGATAAAGCAAAAGAAATTGTAAATGAAACATTAGCAGAAAACTTTTTTAGTGGTGCATTGGTTTCAAAGGCGTTTGGAGGTATAAAAGATACAGATGTTAAGATTTATATTTCTGGAGGTTCTATATTAGTGGAAATAGATTCAAAAGAAACTGGTTATGATCCTTTTTCATCAGGTAATAAGGCAGCGAAAGAAACAGAATCAAGTAGTAAATAATCAATTGAAAACAGAGGACTAATATGCAATATGAGTTAATACTGTTTGTGCTTATATTCATTTACGGAATAGTAATTGGAAGTTTTTTAAATGTGTGCATTTACAGAATACCAAATAAAGAGAATATAGCAACAAAAAGGTCGCATTGCATGTCTTGTAATCATCAGCTTAAGTGGTACGATTTAGTACCACTTATAAGCTGGATAACATTGGCAGGTAAATGTAGATATTGTAAGACAAAGATATCAATCCAGTATCCATTGATAGAGTTCATCAATGGCGTCGGATATGTATTGATATTTTATGTAAATGGTATAAATCTTGATAGTGTATTATTTGCTTTGTGTACATCAGCACTTTTAGTGCTGAGTGTTATTGATATAAGGATACAGGAAATCCCTGTATCAATAAATATATTTATTTTTACATTAGGTATATTAAGATTACTAATCAATAGAAATGATGTTTTAGAGTATGTAATAGGTTTTTTTACTGTTAGTGGCTTTTTGTTACTTGTATATTGGGTGACAAAAGGAAGAGGCATAGGTGGTGGAGACATAAAGCTTATGGCAGTGGCAGGGCTTTTTATAGGCTTTAAAGCTATAATAGTTGCACTTATATTAGGGTGTATATTAGGATCTATTATTCATATATTTCTTATGGTAACATTGAAAAAAGGAAATGTGTTAGCATTTGGTCCGTATTTATCTATGGGCATATTTATTTCGATGATCTATGGGGAAGAAATAATAAATTGGTACTTGACGATTTCAGGTATTAAGTAAGCGGAATTTATATGTATGTTGTTTTTGCGAGGTAACATACATATAGATTTCGCTATAAGTGGAGTTAAAAATAATTTGCATTAAATTTAGGAATGTAGTGCAAATGTTGAACAAAAAAGCGTGTTCAACTATTGAATTAAGTGCGCACGCAGCGCGCAGATGGGTGAAAAATGGCTAAGATATTAACGATAGACATCGGAAATACACATATTGGGGTTTGCGAATTAAGTTATTCAGGAACGGATGCAAAGGTTTATAAGGCTATACAGATAAAGACCCCAGAAGGTGCAGTAGAAGAAGGACTTGTAAAGGATACGCAAAAGGTTGCCGAGGAACTTAATATTGCAATGAAAGAAGCAGGCATTTTAACTAAAAATGCTATATTTTCATTGGCATCTACAAGTATTGCAACAAAAGAAATTGTTACACCATATATGAATGATAAAAAGCTAGCTTCATTTATAGCTACCAATGCTACAGATTATTTTCCAGTGGATATTGAAAATTATATTGTTTCATATGTTACATTGCAAGAAATTCATGTAGAGGATACAAAAAAACTAAGAGTAAATGTTATAGCAGCTCCAAAACAAATCGTACTTTCTGTTATGGATTTGGCAATGGCAATGGGTGTGCTTGTAAAAAATATTGATTATGCTGGAAATAGTTCATTACAGGTGATAAAAAGGCAGATTGATTCAGCGGTTAGCTTGGTTATTGAGGTTAGGGATAGTACAACAGTAATAAATATTATTGATAATAATATTATGGTGCTACAAAGAATAGTACCATATGGAAAAAACACAGTGGTATCAACACTATGTGAAGAAAAAAAGATTGACGAAGAGGAAGCAGTAGAACTTCTTAAAACGCAAAGAGTTATACATAATTCTTTTGATGGGGATGCAGTTACAAACTCATTAGAATATCTTACAAATAATATAGTTAGAGTAGTAGATTACTATTCATCAAGATATAGTGAAAGACCTGTAGAAAAAGCATATTTAACAGGTGCTAGCGTAGAAATGTTGGGCTTGGAAAATCTATTTGCTAATGAATTTAACTTTAGCATAATGCAGGTTATGGAACTTAAAAATGTATCCATTGATTCTAAGCTCATGATTAATCCTTATGAGTTATCAAAGTATTTATCTTGTATAGGTGCAGGTATAGCACCAGCAGGCTTTTTATTACATGAGGATGCTATAAAGTATAAAAATAATAACACTTTTAAATACTTAAGGCTGGGTTTAATTGCATCAGCAGGAATTTCTTTATTGATGATAGCAGTTCCGTTTTTGGGATATATATCTGCAAAGACAGATAAAAACAATGTAGAACTAAAGATAAGTGAGGTAGTATCTGTAGAGCAAGTGATTGAAGACTACTATAATGCAAAAGATATATTAAGAGATGCGGTAGAGTATTATGCAATGTCGGCAAATTCAAATGATGCACTTCAAATACTTATTAGAGATTTAGAAGCTAAACAGCCAAGTGATATTTCGATAAATAACTTTACTACATCTTCTGGTAGTGTGAGTTTGTCTTGCACAACAAGTACAAAAGAAAGTGTAGCTAAATTTATACAGCAGTTAGAGTCATTTGGATATGTAGGAAATGTATTCGTTAGTGCGATTACAGAATCAAAAGATGCAGATGGTGTAGTTACACTTAATTTTACAGCTACTTTTGGTTATACAATACCACTTGAAGGTCTTCTTAATACATATAAGAATATGATTAAATAATAGGAGGGGCACATGAAATTACAAGTATCTGAACGCGATAAAAAATTATTATTTATACTAGCTATGTGTCTTTTACTATTTGGTTCATATTATTTTGGATATACAAATCTAGTAGAAGCTACAGACAAGTTAACAGAGGAAACAAGAACATTAAATATACGTTATAGGGATTTAGCAAATAATTATGCAAAAAAAGATTCAATGCTTGAAGAAATAGAAAAATTTGCAGTAACATATGAAGGAATACTTTCAGCGTTTGGAAATGGAACTACTCAAGACCATTCTATAGTATTTTTAAGTAGCGTTGAACAGACCACTGGTGTATGGTTTAAGCAGATAGGATTATCAACTACTAGTTCGGTATATACATTTGGAAAAAATCAATCAACTAATCCAAATTCTATGGGTAATAGTGTATATAGCAGCGATTTAGTAGGTCATAAAACTACATTTACTATATCTTTTGAAGCATCTTATCAAAATTGGAAGGATACAATAGATTATCTAAACAATTATGAATCGAAATGTACCATAGAAACAATGTCTGTGTCATATGATAAGGTAGAGGATATAGTTGCTGGAACAATGACATTATCATTATATGACGTAACAGGCAGTAACAGAGTGTTTCCTGCAACTTTAATTAAAAGTGTATCTATAGGAACACCTAATATATTTTATTCAGGTACATTTTTTCCAGCAGCTACATTAGATAAAGCAACAGGAGCTAATATAATAAATGACTATGATTTATATATAATATTGAATTCAGCAGCATCTGATTTGGATTCGATTGTTATGGGGCAGGCAAACGATGCTTTTGGTAAAAAACTTATATCTACAACAGATAATAGTGTTGTAAGTGCATATTTATATATAACAGGAGCAGATGGAGATTATATGGTTTCGTATAAGTTAGGAAATGTAACTTATCCAGAAACAGATTATTTAAACGGAGATATATTTAATTGTGGAGAGACATTAAATATGCTTATTATGAGTTCACAAAGATCAGCAGATGATGACAAGAGCGGCATTAAGCTAAACATAATAAATGAGTCTGATAAAGAACTTAATTTAAAAGTTATAAATGACGATAACGATAACCCAAGATTTGCTATTGAAAGCACAGCAGGTGGTGTAAACATTTATGAATAGAAGAAAACTGCCTTTAAGAAAGAATAAGGGATTTAGTTTAATAGAGCTTCTTGTTACAATAACTATAATAGCGATTATAGCAATACCACTTTTGCGTAGTTTTGTTTCAGCAATGAAGTTAAACGCTCAGGCAAAGGTTGTTCAAAATGGTACACAAGTGGCACAAGATGTAGCTGAGAATTTTAAGGCAAAAACATTGGAATCGTTACTTGAGAAATACAAAGATATTATGACAAAGACTAGTTATGATGTTGTAGAAGGTGCTGAAATAGAGGGTGAACGTTACTCTAGATATCTATTTAGCAATATTGGAGATAAAAGCTATTTAGATGATGAAGAAACCTACAATTATATAGAAGGCGCAGGCGGAGAGAGGTTTTTTGTAAATGTTTTATTAGACTCAAAGCCAGCGGGTGGAAATCTATATGCTATAAATGAATACGAAGTTCCTAAAATGGACAGCTTATACGGCGATGATGTAATAGCAATATATAGACAATATAGTTCGATGGATTCACAGCTTCAAACATTGTTTGGAAATACTTTGGTAACTATAGAACAAACAAAGAAGGAAGCAACACTTTCTATAGAGTGTGAATATACAGCTACTAACGAGTACAAGTACAATATAACACTTATACTTGATTATACATATAAAGGAGAAACAAAAACAGTTTCATATGACATTGCTTCAGCTATAATAAGTGAGGATAAGGAAATACCTAATATTTACCTAATAATGCCATTATTTGATAAGGAAGCCAATATGTCAAAGATATATAATGACAGCGGGAAATTTATTTACTATAATGATGATAAGATTAATATTACATATGATTTTATTGATAAGAGTATAAATAAATTACCAGAGCATGAAAAAGATGTAGATATATATGTTGTTGAGCAACAAGTAGTGGCAGATGATGGAAATGAAATTCATATAAATAAAGATAATGTAGTATTTTGGGATAAGGTAAAGGGTGTTAAAGGAAATATTGGAGATGTTGTTTTGCCAAGTACGGTGTCAGTTTACTCAAATATATATGATTTGAATGATAGCATAACTGATGGAGGAGAAAAAAACGATTATATATATCAAATGACGGTTACAGTTAGATATAAAGAACCCGATGGGGATGTATTAACGTCCATTGTTACAACGAAGGAAAGATAGGGTATTACATTGAAAAAAGGGAACGTATTAAAACAAAATAGAGGTTCTACTTTGGTTATGGCAATTGTAGTGATTAGTTTTATAACAATACTAGCGACAATTGTTATTTCTGCTGCGATGGGAAACTTAACGCTTAAAACAATGGAAAATAAAACAAAAAAGACATTTTATACAGCGGAGTCAGCACTTGATGAGATTTATGCTGGAATAGGAATGGACAGTATGACAAGATTAAGCGAGTCGTATAGATATGTGGTGGCAAATCTTGTAAAAGAAGATTCTGGTTATCAATATATGATATCTAATGATGAAGCTAATAAGGAACTTAAAGAAAGATATATTATATCTATGCTAAAGGAACTTACAAAGGAAAATTCAAATGTTGATTTTTTGGGAGAAGAGTATAACCAGTACGCCAGCAGTGATAATCAAAATGTTATATCTGGCATAATAGAAAAGCTTAATGCTTACATAGAAAATGTAGATATGGCATATGTAAAGACGATTAGTAATATTCATGCCTATAAAAATACTCAGGTAGGCGGATATAGAATAATATTATCTGATGTAGTAGTGGTGTATCAGACGCAGGAGGGATATTTTGCAGATGTTACAGTGGATATGGAATGTTTGTATCCTAATGTAAATATTGATTTTACAGGTGCCAATAATTTGGATGCATTTAAGGAATATGCCATTATCTCAAATAAGGATATTAATATAAAAAATGAAACAGCAATTAATGTTAATGTAAACTCTAACATAATTGCGGGAAAAGATATAAATATTACAAATGGTGCGAATCTAAAACTTGGTAATGGTGCTTGGGATATAAATGTGATAGCAGAAGGTTCGTTGGTTGTACAGGGAACATCTTTAGAAAAAAGCAATGCAGTATTGTCAACATTAGCGAACTTATGGTGTGAGAATATAATTATTTCAAGAAATGAACAAGGTGGTAAAGATGTTAGCTCAGGTGCGAACTTCACATCTGGGGAAGGCTCTAATATGTATGTTCTTGACGACCTTGAATTAAATGGAAAGTATAGTAATGTTACTTTGAAGGGTAATTACTATGGATATAGTTATGATGGATATACAGAAAATATAGTTTCACCAGCAGCAAGTTCAGCAATTATTGCGAATGGTCAATATTCACTACTTAATATTCAAACGACAAAGTTGATTTTAGGTGGTCATGCATATATTAGGTTTGATGAATCGGAAAATAGCAATCCAGAACCATATATGACAGGTGAAGCACTTTCTGTTATAGGAAACCAGCAGATGTACCTTGTTCCAGATGAATATATTAATGATGATGGAACAGTTACAATTGATGAAACATTTTTTGCATATTCATTACTTAATGCTTCTAAGCCATATATAGAGAAGAAGGTTATAGGACATACAAATTATTACCTTAATTTTAGAAATAAGATTAGTGCATCAAATTATGCAAAAGCAGTGCTTAGTGATAGCTTTTATCAATCACTATTTGGAACACAATCAAGCACAATGAGAGAACAAAGAAACTTAATTAAAAGTACAGCTAATGCAAAGATAAAGAACATTTTAGCAGGCGGTGGTATAACAATAGCAAGTGGAGTGGATGCATATTCTATTGGCACAATGATAACAGCGGCAGATAATAGTGCTACAGTTTTTGTTGATAGTAAAGAAACATATAATCAATCTGACGTAACTTATTCTAATGGAACAGGTATAATATCAGCAGATGGTTTTGTGCTTACAGCTTTGAATTTGAAAAATAGATACAAATTGATTAGTAAAGTTATGTGTGATTTGAATGATGAGAAAAACGGAAAAGCGTATATTGTAAATGATATATATGAAGCAGTAAAGGCGGAAAAAGGTTATATACTTACTGATCAGGATTTGCTAGGAAGTGCAGCAACTAACACAGTGGATTTTTCGCTTATTTCAAGTACAGGAGGATATTCAAAAGAATTTGATTTTGGTGGGATTAAACTTTGCGCTATTGCATCAGATTCTAGTTACTCGGTACCTACAAATGTTACAGCGGGCATTATAATTGCAAGAGGTGATATTACACTTGATCATGATTTTACAGGACTTATAATATCAGAAGGTAATATAAACATTAAGGGAAATGCAACTATTGTGGCGAATATTTCATATGTGGATGAGGTTCTAAAGAACACAAACACGGATGATTTTAATAAATATTTTTATGCATATAAAGAAATTGGTGGTGAGGGAGAAAGTATTAAGATATCAAATCTTGGATACAGTGACCTAGTAAGCTTTAACAATTGGAGAAAATATGATGCAGCAAGATAAATTAAGGATTAAAGACAATGACAAAGGAGTAACATTAGTTGAACTACTTGTAGTTATAGCTATAATGGGTATTCTTGTGGGTGTTGGATTAGTTGCATTTGGACTTTTAGACACTGGAAGATGTAAAGAGTCCTATAACGATTTTGAAAGCTATGTATCAAAACTACGATCAAAAACAATGTCTGTAGTTGCAGAAGAATGGAATGTTTCACTAACAAAGAAAGATGGTGAATATAATCTAGAACTTATACAAAAACAAAAAGACAGCGAAGGAAATATTACTACACAAGTTGTTGAAAGTACTACATTTTCTGGTAAAATAAAAGTAACGTATGATGATGTGGAAGTAACGCAGTTAATTATCACATTTAAGCCATCAACTGGGGAGGTAAAATCACTTAGCATAGATGGAGTATTGCAGTCAGTAGAAACGCAGTCAAAAAGTAAAATGTTTTCGGTAATTAGTGGAAATCACGATATAGGTTTTAAGATATATTATAACACAGGAAAACTACAGATAGAGTGAGGTGTGGGTAATGTCAGAGCAGAAAAAACTAAATAATAGAGGCTTTACTCTTGTAGAAATGCTTGTTGCTCTTGCGATATCTGGAATTGTATTATTGATGATTGGAACACTGTTATTTCAAGGAAGTAGATATTTTAAAACTGAAAGTATAAAAGCTCAACTGCAAAATGAGCTGCAAGTAATGAATGGAAAGCTCAGTCAGATATTGATGGAAGCAAAGACATTAAATATCGAAAGTAATGATGATACCACCTACGTATATACAGGTTATTTAGATAATGCAGGAAACCTTTTAGTGGAAACAGGAACAGAAAAAGTCATAACAGTTTATAATGGCAGACTGTATGTAACCAACAGTATAGAAAATTTAAATGAAATAGATGAAGGTTATGCATTGTCAAAATTGATTAAAAGTTTTAAAATAGAGATAGATGATAGTTGTAAATTTGAAGATGATTTTGGAGAGACATATTATAAGAACCCTATTGTAGTAAATATTGAAATATCACTTGAAAAAGACGATATAGTAGTAAGCAACAGCATGTCAGTCAGAGTTCGTAACAATATAGAGAGGATTGGTAAGTATGAAGCGACTCAGTAACAGAACTCGAAAGTTCATAGCACTAGCAATGGCAATAGTAGTAACGTTAACAACGATTACTATTGTTAATTTTGTGAACGCAGAAGGCGAGTCATCAATTACTAGTGGTAGTTCAAAAGAATATATTGAATACGTAGTAGATGCGATAGTGTCAGGTAATCAAGAAAAATTTATTATTCTTGAGGTGGTTCCAGCGATTGACATGGGTGAAATGCGTTATTATGCAGCAGCAGATGAAGTTAAAGAAGGTTTGAAAAATATATCTCAAAGCGACACAGCTTCTAGGTATGGGTATCTAACGACTAGCAATGATAATAAGAATAAATGGATTGGTTCACTTTGGGGAATGAGTAATTTTGCATTTTATCTAAAACATAGCAGTTATGATGGAAATTATACTATTAAGTGTGAAAGTTTATTTTTAGATTATGTGCTGCCAGCTTATTATAATGAGCTTAAAGATAAAATAGAAGTAAGAACAATAGAGGCAAATGATTTAACGGTAGATGATGTATATAGTGCTGATTTAATAACCCTTACATCGGGAACGCATGATGGTGATACGCTGAAAATATATAAATACTTATTTGGCGAGAATTGCACAAGCTATGACAAAGATGGAAGTAATGAGACAACAGGAACAGCAGCATCGTATAACCGTTATGAAAAGGTTGGAGATACATATGTTACAAGAGATATAAACTGGGATAGTGCAGCAGCAATTATGGAGATGAATAAATCTGGAAAAATAGTAAATACATCAGAGGGCGAAAAACAGCTTAGAGTTCCAATTGTTATAGATAATCAAAACACAAGCCCGCTTTCAGATGATACAAACTATAAAAAGTTGTATACAATGCTTAGAATGCTCACACCAGAACAATATAATACTATAAAGCCATATTTAGGCGCATCAAATGTTAAAAACAGCCAAGGAATAGTAACAGGTATATTGGATTTTGAGCAGAAATTTGAGGTAGATACTTGTAAAACGTATAATTCAGGCAATCCTACTTGGGAATTAATGCTTAGAAATTCTTCGCTTATTAATAATAATGAGCTGCTAATACAATATGCGTTTGCTGTATCTGACTATCTTACAGAGGATGTGTGGGTATATAACGGAAGTTCAGTTATGATTCCTTGTAATAAGGATTCAATGTATGTAAATACTTGGTCAAACGAAACTTTTAGTAAAAATTTAGGAAAAACGCAGGCAAGAGCAACTGAGGTATTAACATTTTTATTGGGAGCACAAGGATATAGGACACCTATAGAAAATCTTGATATAGCATTAAAAGTGCTTGAGATTGAACCATGTAATGACTTTACATACAATGATTTTGCAAATGTAAAGGCACTTGGAACAAAGATAGGAATGGATACATCTGAATGGACAGAAAGTAATTACAAAGAAAAAATTGATGTAACCTATATTACAACAAATGGCTTCAATGGAATGACAGATGAATTAATTTCTACATATGATGTTATTATATTAGGTGATAATATTGGAATACTTACACAAAATTATGGATCTACATTATATAATGACACGTCATTAAAAGGATATAGATATTTAGCATTTGGTGATTTAATAAAGGTAAGTACATCACTACAAGGATATTTAGAAAGTGATTACACCACAGTTGCAGGTCAACGTGTACTTAAAAATGTATATAACGTATTTAAGGGATATTCAAATAATGATGCTTTATTTGCGAATAGTTTTGCCAATGCAAGGTTAAGCGGAAACGATATTACATCTAAAAAGCTATTAGAGCTTAAAGATTATGCAGATGTTGGAAATATAGTAGTTATAGGAGATGTTTTAAATGCAAATAATAAGTGCGCATATCCAACATCAAATATATATAACTTCTTAGAATACGTAAATACAGACAATACATATCAAAGAAATGTAATATCAATGTCAGAAGTGGATAAGATATATTATTTGTATGCAAATAGATTACCACAGATAAGTATGATAGAGGCGCCACAAAATGTTCAGTATAATTCAGATGGAGCAGTGGTTGAATCAGTTATAAATACTACAGGTGTATTAGATTATAAATTTACTATTTCTGGTAAAAAAAATACACATTATTCAGTAAAACTTATTGTAGATAAAAATGGTGATGGAATATACAAAGGTGTATATGAGAATCTTACAAATGATGAAAATGAACTCTTTTATGTAGACAATAATGTGCTGCTAGATGCAACAGGAAGTAAGGAATATAGTATAAATATTGAACTTCCGGATAAATATACAGGATTGTTTGCATGGAGAATAGAAGTTACAGAACTTGCTAATGGAGTAGATAAGACTGAAACATTATATACAAATTGCATTGATGGTGCTGTAGCTGTAAGACAAGAAATAAAAGATATAAAAGTTTTACAGATTGTTCCGAATATTTATTCGTCTAAATCTGTAACATTGTATCTAAATACAGATACGTCAAAGCTCTCAGGAGCAACTGATGAGCAAAAGAGTGTTAATGCATTGTTTAATAGTCTTTTAAATACTGCTTCAGATATTGTTGGATATAATGTAACCATTGATTCGATGTTAACAACAGAATTTGCACATAATAATGGCATAAAGTACGATAGTGAAAATGAGTCTACAAACCCATTAGTTGATTATGATATGGTTATATTAGGATTTGCAGATTTATATGGCGGTGATGATATATCAAATGATATGGGTGTATTAGACTGTATAAATGATTTTATCAATGAAGGCAAGGCAGTATTATTTACTCATGATACTATTAGTTATAGTGTGGCAGAAAATTATGCAACTGAAAACGGTGCAGGAGAAGTAACAGATATTAAAAGTAGTTTTGTGCAGTCTTTCTTAGGTGATGGAGCAGCATTAAGTGCTAAGAGCTTTTATCCAGGTGGTAATTCATGGGCATATAATCTAAATAAAAACTTTAGAGATGTAGTTGGTATGAACAGATATGCAAATAATGTACCAATAAAGGCAAATGGAACAGCTATTACTGAATTACAAGGTTTAAATAATATGCTTCTTTATAGATACGCACTTGTTAGAACATTTAAGACAACAGAACAATGGTCAGGACTTTTTAATTATTATCCATATTCTACATATCATGATGGAAGCAGAACAAATAATTATGGAGCTTTATTAGTTACATCACAGGTAGATAGATTAAATGAAGGTCAGGTTACAATGTATCCATTTAGTATACCACAGACTCTTGAGGTGGCAGAAACCCATGCTCAATGGTATCAGTTGGATATGGAGGATGAAGATATAGTAGTATGGTATACATTGGGAGATGATAAAAATGCAGCGGTAAATTCAGCATATTATGCGGATACAAAGTATGATGCTGGTAATAACTACTATATTTACTCAAAAAATAATATAACATATTCAGGTGCAGGACATTCGGTAATGTCATCAGAGGTTGAACTTAGATTATTTGTAAATACAATTATAAAGGCTGTTTCAGGTGGGAACTATTTACCAGAAGTTAAGATTGTAAATGGAGCTAAGGCGACTCAGGGTTATAATATATATGTGGATGGATATGAAATAGAGGAAGATTACAAAATTATATTTAGAGCAAGTGATGCCGATTTAGCTACTTTTGAAATGACAAACGATATGAATAGAGTAGGTAGATTTGCAAGCGGCAGTGTAGTATGGCTTAAAAATAATGAGGAAGTAGTTATTAAGTCATATGGAAATGGTGAGATACTAAATGAAGTTGATAAAACCATAAGGCTAATTGATTGCAAGAGTCAAATAAGTGATGCTGATTATCAGATGATGATAGAACAGGTACGAGAAGGAACAGCACAGTTTGTTGTGACAGTAAAGGATTCAAGAGGTGCACAAGGTAGTGTAAATGCTTTGTTTAAGTTAAGAAAGTTATATCAATTAGATTAATCTGGAGAAAACATAAATGGAAACTATAAGGGTTGAAAAAATAAAAAAAAGATATGGAAGAAAAGAAGTGCTTAAGGGCGCTTCTTTTCATGGAAATAAAGGAGAATGCATAGGAATAGTAGGAGTAAATGGATCAGGAAAATCCACATTGCTTTCAATACTTGCAGGAGTATTGCACTCAGATAGTGGAAGTGCAATGGTATGTGGTATTGATATTATAAAAAAACAAAAGGAGATATCTAAGTTAATAGGATATGTGCCTCAGGAAAATCCGTTAATAGCAGACTTGACAGTAAAGGATAATCTTAGACTATGGTATTGTGATAGTCCATATGATATGAATATAGAATTAGAATCAGGCTTTTTAAAGCTATTAGGTATAGATGAATTTATTGATGTGCCTGTTAAAAGGTTGTCAGGTGGAATGAAAAAGAGAGTTTCTATTGGGGTGTCAATGCATGCAGCACCGCAGATACTTATGCTGGACGAACCAAGTGCAGCACTTGATTTGATTGCGAAAAAGAATATAAGAGATTATCTAAAGCAATATATGAAAAAAGGTGGAACGGTAGTTATTGTAACACATGACGAAGAAGAATTAGAGTTATGCAATAAAATATATGTTGTTTCTGAAGGTATACTAAAGCAAGTAAATAGTTCGTTAAGAGGAGAGGCTTTATTAAATGAAATTAACTAGATTTGCAATGCTTATAAGGCTTGAGATAAAACGAACTTTAAAGTTGATGCCTAAAATGATAATTTCGGCAATAATACTGTTAGCACTAGTAGCAGGGATTACGATAGGTGCAAATGGTCTTTTAAGTGAGGGTGTAGAACTTGAAACAGAAAGCAAAATAACTATAGGTGTAGTCTGTCTTGAGCAGTCAAGGCTTATGGATTATGCAAAAAGAATAATAGACTCGACAGAAAGCATAAATTCAGTTGTTGATTTAAGGTTTGTAGATGAAGACGAAGCTAATTATATGCTTAAAAATGGGGAAGCTATGGCAGTGGTTGTAATACCAGATAATGTTATTTCTGATATTATGAAAGGAAAAAATACTCCAATGGAAGTAAAATTTCCAGATAATGCAGGATATGAAGCAGCCATGTTTAAGGAAATAGCTGAAACAGCGGTTAACATGCTTAGTACAGCACAAGCGGCAATATATAGTGTTTATGATTTTTATGAAGAAAATTTTGAAGATGATAATATAGATGATGCGCTTGATAGGTTGAATGCAAAATATATTAAGACTGTGTTATTTAGAGAAAGCTTATTTGACAATACGACAGTGGTTGTAACAGGTGAGCTATCTGTTGTTGAATATTATGTAATCAGCGGGGTAGTTATTTTTATGTTTCTATTAGGAATGAATGTAGTTTCATTAATTAGTAGTTATAAGAAAGAAGTACTCATATTTTTAAGGCAAAATGGTGTAGGAGAACTAAAACAGATAATAGCAAGAATTATTTCAATGTCACTAATATATCTTTTAATTGGATTAATTATTATGATTTTGATGGTTGTTTTTGGAGTATGTGAATTGGGTGTAGTATTAAGAATATTGTGTACAATACTTCCGGCATCTATATTAGTTTCTTCGGTTGTATTATGTGTATATGTGTGGCTACAAAATAAGAGCAGTACAGTTATTGTTTTATTTCTATTTACAATTATACAAGGCTTTGTAACAGGAGCATTTGTACCAGAGGTGATGCTGCCAGATGCGGTATCTAGTGCATCAAGGTTTGTGCCAGCTAAATACATAATAGAGATGTTTAAAGGTGCATACCAAAATAATTTAAGCTTAATGATGGTGAATTTATTAATTGTACTTGTTATTTCAATTATTGTAATTGTTTGTACAGTATTTGGTTATAAATTAATGGCAAGAAAGGTAGCGAATTCATAATGATAAAGATGTTAATGTGGCTTAGAATGCTTTTGAAAAGGCAGATGAAAAAAGTATCCATATATATTATTCTAGTGATAATGGCTACGGTTTCTTTTTTGCTTAAATATGTAGCAGATAATTTTTCTGTATCAATAGAGATAGGAATAGTCAATGCAGATAGTGGAGAAATGGCAAAGGCAATTGAGCAGGAAATGAGATATAAAGAAAGTATTATTGGATTTAGAATGTTTGAAGATAAAGAAGAGCTATTGCAAGCTGTTAGAAGTGGCGAGGTAATGGGAGGATATATCTTTAATGCAGGATTTAGTGAAAAACTGCTATCAGGTGATATAATAGAAGCAGTAGAAGTACTGGCGACCCCTACCAATATAATAGCAAAGATAACAAATGAAGTGGTATTTTCAATCATAATGAAAGAACTTTCTTATGAAACATTGGTGTCAGATACTGTCGATACGAGTTTGTTTGAAAAGTTTACTTTGGATGAGATTAGGGAGGAGTTAAGGCAGTATTATGAATTGAATCTTTCAAATGGAAGCACATTTTCAATAAAGTATAATAAGGAATCAGATGAATTGCAGGATAAAGTAGTCAATATCGACACATACGATTATATATCGCCAATAATCGTGGGTATATTAGGGTTATTAATCTTTGTTGCCGGATTATGTGGAACGATAAGTTATTATGACGATAGAGATACGGGTGCATTGTGTTTATTGAAAGAAAACAATAAACAGTTGATTTCTGTTATACAAATAGCAATACCTGTAATTATATCTTCAGTTATTTCGTGGGGGTTATTATACGGACTTAGTTTGGAGGCTGATGGGATATATTTGGCAAGGAAGCTATTGGTGTATTCATTTATAGTTATATTGTATTGCTTTGCATTAAAAACAGTGGTTAAGAATAAGCATACATATATAGGATTGATTCCAATATTTATTTTATTGTGTTTAATATTCTGTCCGATTTTTATAAACATTTCATCGTTAGTACCTAATACAGTTTATATTTCTAAGCTTTTACCAGTGTATTATTTGTATTTAATTTAAAAAAGTGTGGGAAAATGTGGAAAAATCGCAATTTTTTAAAAAAAACACTGGAAATATCAAATAAACTGTGTTATATTTAATTTAAGACGCCATATGGATGTGGCAAGCGATGTGTGTGATTTAAGCCTAGAAGTATACTAGACTCCAAGGAGGGGGTAATTATAATGCAAGCTATATCGAATTTATTGAGGAAAAACAAAAAAAATAAATTAATAACTTATACAGTGTCAGCGATTATTTGCTGTCTTTTTGCAGTTGCCGTGTTGATTGCATTATTACCTAAAGTGGAGGCAGCACCAGGAGATTCAATTGATGATCCTATTTCGGTATCTCAAGGACATATTACAGTGGAAGAAGGAAAGTATTATCAAATAGAAGGTAGTCAAGCATTGACTTCCTCATACATATTTGAGTATACAGGTCCAGCAAGTGTTGGAAACATAAATATTATATTAAAGAATGTAAATATTAATTTAACTACAGATATTCCAGCGATTGAGTTTAAATCAGTAAATGGAATAAAATTTAATGTGTTATTAGTGGGAGAATCATATATTAGGGGAATAAATAATGCTATGGAACCGCTTATAAAAGCGGAATGTTATAGTTTTCCAATATATACTGCGAATGCAAACTGGAGTGGAGATGAAGGAAATGAAAAACTAAAAGAAGATATGATAAAGAATTCAATTATTGTTAATATAGACGAAGCAACAGCAGGTGGCGGATATCTTTACTTGGAGACAGGAGCGAATAGTTATGGAGCTGCAATAGGAACATCAGAGATACAAAGCTCAATTGATGAAAAGCTTTCTAACCTTGCAGCAGGAAGCGGTGCTACAGTTTCAGTTGAAGTTGATGGAAAAACTGTATTAGCAAAACATGGAGAACAGTTTATAAGTATTCCAGAAGACAACAGTATATTTATCGGTGGAGCGCCAGTGAATTTATATGCAGGAAAAGTAGATATAGTGGGTAATGGCTATGGTTCGGGTATAGGAAATGGTGGTCGAGTAACCTATTATGTTCATGTAAAAAAGGGAGGAAGTAATTTTGGTAATCTAGTTGCTTCAGGTATAGAAAGTACATATATAAGAGATGGTGTATTATCAGTTATAATGTCACAAAATAGTAAAGGTGCTTGTTTTGGAAATGGAGCTGTTTATAATGGTGAAGTAGCTGCGGATGGAGCGGTGACTATAGATGGTGGCTCACTATATATTTCAAGACAAGGTAAAGATGCCATTGAAAAAGAGTATGCAAATATTAAAAACTCAAATAATCAAAGAGTGTATTTGTATACAGCAGATTATGAGGAAGAAAGCCCATTTGAAGCTGGACGTACATACAATCTAAATAATATATTTGGCTGTGAGACGGAATATACATATATTGCAACTGATGTATATAGGCAGTCTGGAAAAGTTAATTATATTAGTTCTGTGGTGGATTTAGAAGAAGGTGAATATTTATTTCATGGAAGCAATCATAGTGGTTCTCAAGATGGAAAATTGTACTTCTATCTTCCTTCGGTAGTATTAAACAGACATAGCTTTAATATAAAGAATGATGGAAGAACAGATATTAAATATTCATATAGTATAGCTGATAAGTCATCAGAAAGTATTGATACAATGACATTCCAAACGATAAGTGAAGGAGTACCAGTTGTTGTAAAACAGGATAAGTATGTATTTGTAAAACTAACAGATGTTCCAAGTTACACAAAGAGTATTTCACTATCATATACGCTTACAGGTGTTGCTGGTACGTCAACAGGATCAGCTACAGTAAATAAGAGTAAAGATGAAACATATTATTATGCCTATATAGGAATAGGCGATAATGATGTAGAATGTACATTTACATATCAAATGAATACATTTAGGATATTGTATGATATGGGATTACTTGCTAGTGATGCTGATAAAGCATCTAGTATAATGAATCCAAATGTAGCGAGCGCAGACTGTGGAACTGAGGTTACATTAGTAGAACCTACATGGGATAATAAACATCACTTTAAGGGATGGTATAGTAAGTCAACAAATCAACCAGTTACTACGCTTACAAGTACAACAGCGAATGAGATTATTGAAGTATATGCAAAATGGGAATGCTATGTTACTTACACAGAAGATGGAAATATAATAGGTGGACCACATACAGTTGATTATGGTTCAAATATAACTAATGTATTGCACCCAGAATCGCCAGACGATACAGACTTGGTTGAATTCATTGGTTGGAATGTAGGAGGCAGGGTATATACTCCGACAGAAACATTTTCATATCAAGTGAGTGCAGACTTGGTTATAACCGCAGAATTTAAGAGAATAGGATATTATATATATTTAACATCAGCTTACATAGATGCAAATGGAAATGAGCAGCAGTGTGATATTGCAGATTATGCAAGATTTAGAATGGTATATGCAGATAAGATAGCAGTACCGTTTGGTGATGTAAGTGATGTCTTATATTACAGAACTACTGGGTTTGTGGATAGAAGTCAACAGACAACGGCGACTATTACACCAGATGAAGGCTATAGAGTATCAGGTAAGTCGGTAAAAGACAGCCTTGGAAATCCTATAAATCTAGTTTCTAGTGATGATGATATAAATGCATTTTCATTTACGATGCCACAAACTGATATATATATAACAATATATATAAAGGCTCAAAATTATAGTATTACATACTATGATGTAGATGAAAATGGAGATCAAATAAGAGTTCCAGTGGATTTAGATAAAAATAATAATCCAGAAACATATTCGATAGAATCGGATACTATTGAACTTAATAATTTAAATACAAGAGATAAATACTGGAGCTTTAAAGGCTGGTATGAATGGGGAACAAGTAAGAAGAACATTATTACAAGTATAGAACCAGAGGATTATACAAGAAACTTAATACTTGTGGCTATCTGGGAAGAAGTGCCAACGTATAATATTATTATTAACGGTGGGGAACTTGGAAGTACAAAGGCTTATGTTGATGGCGTAGAAGTAACAAAGGTTATTGCAGGCGAGACTGTAACGTTAGAAGCTAAATCTTCAAGGGGAATACAGTTTGTTCTTATGACATATATGTGGACAAATGAAGATGGAAGCATTCTTACAAATACTCAAGGTCCAACAGGACATGGAATAGATTACACAAAGCAAATGAGTTTTATAATGCCAGAAGCAGATGTTTATGTAGAATCAGAATTTGTAGCATACGAGTATAGAATTAATTATATAAATGTACTTGGTGGAGAAAATCCAAATCCAAATACTTATACAGTATTAGATGATTTTGAACTTTTGGATCCTGTAAAAGAAGGATTTGAGTTTGCTGGATGGAAGATATTTATTCCAGATGATGATGAAGAAAATTTTGATTCAGTAAAAATGAGTGACATAACAAATATAACAAATATGACAGGAAATCTTTTACTTACAGCAATGTGGGAATACGTAGGTTTGCCAGAGACTTGGTACAATGCTCGAGTTGATGATGGCATAACAAATGGTAATGTGCTTCTTCAAAAAAATGCTGCAAAGGAAAATGAGTACATTTTTGTAAAGATAGAGCCAAAAGAAGGATATACATTATCTAAGCTGGTATATAAATATAGTGTGTCAGAAAAACCAATGCTTAAGATGTCAATTTTTGCAAATACATTTGCTAGTGAACTTAGTTTGGATATAACGATGAACGAGTTTTCAGAAGGCGTATATTACTTTATAATGCCAAATAGTGATGTTAGTGTGGCGGCAGTATTTGAGCCAATTGAATATACTATTACATATTTAAATTCTGGAACAAATGCAAATCCAGATAAATATACGGTAATTGATGAATTTGACTTAAAAGCACCAAGTAAGTCAGGTTATAAGTTCCTTGGATGGTTTGATAAGAATGGTGAAAAGGTATCTAAGATAGCATCTATGACTGGAGATGTAGTACTTACAGCGCAATGGGAAGCTATAAATGTAGATCCAATACCGCAAGATCCAAATGACGAGACAAAAGAACCAGATTCAAGTAACAATACAGATGATACTAAAGGCAATAATAATGAAGATGAAACAACAAAGAAAAATTCTTATGTATCACCTAATGGTGGAATAAGTACAGGTGATAAGAGTGGGAACAAAGTAGTTCACTTGGTATTTGTATGTATGGTAACTTCGTTTATAGCGTTTTGGGTAATATCAAAAAGAGATAAAGATGAAGTAGAAGAATAAAAGATTTGCAAAATAAAAAAGGTTTACAATGGAAGTATATACTACATTGTGAACCTTTTTTGATTTGTTAGTTGCTATATTGCAAAAGAAATGTTCCTAATAAAACCAAATGCTATTAAAACTACAATTAGTATTATAATAATTAATTTTTCGGGTTTTGATATTTGCCATGTATCATATTTTATGTAACGTACAATGGATATAATCGCTAGACACAATAGTATCGGTAGCATAATAAACAAAGCAACGTTTGCCATAAAAGCAGCTTTAAAGTTGAGGCTTAGAAGTGCTATGCACATTCTTGAAACACCACAACCCGGACAAGAAAGTCCTGTCAGCGTTTTAAATGGACAAGGTATTCCAACGTTAAAAAAATAACTAATACCAGCATATACTAGGCCTAATATTAAAAGAACGCCTATTACTGTAACAACTTTTATTGCTCTAAGTCTCATATCTACATTGTAGATAAGTTATTGATTTCAGATTGTATTAATGCACTTACTACAATACTTAATCCGAAAATCTGTAAAATAACATACAAAATAGATGTATTACCATCTACATAGCCTTGATTTGCATTCATCTTAAGTCTTGTAATCTTTGTGCCCATCTTATAAGCCCAGTAGTATCCATAGATGCCACATGTGATTATTGTGAGAAGTACACACATTCCACCAGTAGTATCTCTTTCGTTTAGCATGAAGTTTACATCATCAGTAACACAAGCCATCCAATATAAAGCATAGATACCACAAGTTACAATTGAAAGAATAATACAAACAGCTATCTCTCTTCTTTTAACGTTCATTATGTTTCCCCCTTTCGAAATTTGTATAGCATAAGTATACGAAAAGTAGTACATATTGTCAATATTTTGTATTAAATCTAATCACTTTCACCTTTGTTTTACATATAATAAAATTGTAAAAGTATATGAAAGGTAGTATGTTCTATGAAGGATGATAGATATAATTACGAACGATTTCCAGATGATTTTCCGGTTGCTATGGCATATGTTCCATGGCAGCAATGGGAAGAAACGTGCCCCCTAGATAAAGCATACATGATTGGAACAATTTTCCCATGTCTTAACAAACCATTTATGGAAGGAGGTAAGTGCTAATGCCTAATATGATGAATAATCCTGGAAGATATATGCAAAATTCATATAATCCAAATAGTCAAGGCTGTGGCTGTAACAATCCACCTCGAATGATGCCACCTCCGCCTCCTCCTCCAATGCCTCCATGTTTACCTCGCCACGTTCTTTTAGATATTATTAATAAAACTAGTTTTGCTATGGATGATGCTAGACTTTTTTTGGACACACACCCAAAGTCAAGGGAAGCCATGGTTTATTTTGAAAAAATGAAAATGGAACGTAAAAAGGCAATTAGAGAGTTCACTAAAAACTATGGTCCAATTTGTGCTTATGATGTAGAACCTTGTGATAAGTGGAAATGGAATGAAGGTCCATGGCCATGGCAAGCATCTTTTATGTCTGAGAGGAGGGGATAATATGTGGGAATATGAAAAACGACTTCAATATCCAGTTTCAATTAAAAAGATGGATCCAAAAGCAGCTCAAATTATAATGAGCCAGTATGGTGGTCCCGACGGCGAAATTGGTGCATCGATGAGATATCTTTCACAGAAGTTTGCGTTTACAAATCCAAGAATCGCTGGACTTTTAAATGATATCGGCACTGAAGAATTGGCCCATTTAGAAATAGTTGGAACAATAGTTCATCAACTTACTTGTAACTTATCTCCTGATGAAATCAAATCATCTGGCTATGATAAGTACTATGTTGACCATACTCTTGGTGTTTGGCCACAGGCAGCAGGAGGAATCCCTTTTAACTCTTGCGAATTCCAATCAAAAGGAGATCCAATCACTGACTTATTTGAAGATATGGCAGCAGAGCAAAAAGCAAGAACAACTTATGACAATATTCTTAGAATGATAAAGGATCCTGATATTGTTGATCCTATCAAATTTTTAAGAGCACGTGAAATTGTCCACTTCCAAAGATTTGGGGAGGCACTTCGTATGTTACAAGATGACTTAGATTCTAAGAATTTCTATGCTTTTAATCCATCTTTTGTAGACGGTTGTGCTGATAAAAATTGTGGTTGCAAGTAGTTAGCAAAGTTTTCTATAATATAAAACAAGAATGGAAAGCTGTTGTACTATCGAAACAGCCTTCCATTCTTACAAATTTTGATGTTAGTTAAATGTTCTTAACAAGATAAAAATCATAGTTATTAACACCATATACAGAGTGTTTAATAACTAAAATTCTACTATCAATTTGTGTACGATTAAAAATATATAAGTCTTTAGTAGGTAATGACGTTGTACAATGGTATTCATCATAGTCAAAAAGTACATAGTTTGGAATATATTCACGAGTCTTTTTTGATAAGGCTCTACTGCTTATTTTATCAGTTACAGTTCCGTAAATATAAGTCATATCATCAGAATATTCCATCATTCTATTTTTTATAACAGCATACGTGATAGATAACAAGTTAAAAATAATAAAAGCACCTAAAATAAAGAGACTTTCATTAGTAACAAGCTTAGAGTCTATTAGTCTAAAAGACCATTCCTCACGATACTTATTTGAAATATTAAGCTGGGCAATATACTCGAATATAGTAATTACAATGGCTAATATTCCAGAAACTATCAATCTATAAATAAAACGGTCAATAAGTTTATTTATTCTATAATTTGTAAGGATGACTTTAACATCATCAGTTAATGGCATAAATTCAATATCTTCAATTATAATATTTGGTTTTTCCATACTAATTCCTTTCTTTTAAGTTGCATATTTAAAATTATACAATAATTATATCCAAAAGTCCATAAATTAGCTTGTGAATTAATGTTCACAAAGTAATAATTACTAAAATCATATGAAAAACAGCTTGAAAAGTTTATGTACTATTGTATAATTAATTTAGTACTATTTTAGAAAGAATCAACAAAAATGGAGGGTATTTAAATGACGGGAGTAGAAGCTTGTAGTAAGATAATGCAAGAAGTAAGTAAAACAATAATTGGTAAGGAAGATATTATTAAAAACGTTATGACGGCGATAGTGGCTAAAGGACATATTCTTTTAGAAGATGTACCTGGAGTGGGAAAGACTACATTGGCATTAGCGTTTTCAAAAGCAATGAATTTAGAGTATAAGAGAATGCAGTTTACACCAGATGTTATGCCGTCTGATGTTACTGGTTATACGATTTTTAATAAAGAAAAGGGAACATTTGAGTTTAAAGAAGGAGTTATTATGTGTAATCTTTTCTTAGCAGATGAGATTAATAGAACTTCATCAAAAACTCAATCAGCACTTCTTGAGGCTATGGAGGAGGGCAAGGTAACTGTGGATGGAAAAACACAGTTATTACACCCACCTTTTATTGTTATTGCTACTCAAAATCCAGTGGGTTCAATAGGAACATCAATGTTGCCAGAATCTCAGTTGGACAGGTTTATGATTAGGATATCTATGGGATATCCTAGCGTTGACAGTGAAGTAGATATGCTAAAGTCAAAAAATGAAGAAAGCGATGTTTGTGAATCTATAGAGGCAGTTATATCATCAGAAGATTTAAAGGTAATTCAAAAAGAAGCATCAGAGGTTTTTATACATGATGCGATTTATAAATTTATAGTAGGAATAGTAAGTGCTACAAGAAATAATCAAAATATATCATTAGGTGTTAGTCCAAGAGGAACTATTGCAATAGCAAATGCTGCAAAAGCATTGGCATATATAAATGGCAGAGATTATGTTGTTCCAGATGATGTGAAGGAAGTATTAACACCGATTATTAATCATAGAATTATTCTATCTTCAAGTGCTAGAAGTATGCAGCTAGGAATAGATGATGTAATTACACAGATACTAAGGTCAGTAGAGATAAAGAAGGTGTAAGTGTATGAATAGAAATAGAATATTCTATGTCATTGCATTATTAATCTCAATATGGCTGATGATTATGTATGAAGGCGTGACACAAGTAACTTGTGTTGTAGCACTTTTTATAATACCATTTTTGCTTAAATTGTATACACTTATAGCTAAAAGATTTGTGAGAGTACAGTGCTTGTGTAATGATAATAATGTTATAGTTGATGAAGAGACAAGCATTATAATTAATGTAGTTAATGATAGTTATTTACCAATTCCAAGGGTAGAAATACCAGTAGAGATACGTGATTTAAAAGGGATTACATGTAAAAGAGTAGTAGTTACGAACTTAGAACCATTTTGTATGAGAAGCATAATACTAAATGTGACGCCTAAGTATTGTGGCTCTTTTGTTGTATTTGCAAGAAAGTTTAAGTTGTTTGATTTTTTGAATTTGACAAGTACCTCAAAAAAGCAAAGAAATGCTTACGGATTATTAGTACATCCTAAAATAAAGGGTCTAGATATTGAAATTAGTAAAAGAAAATACGCTAATTTAGACGATATAGATGAGTATTCAGATATATATGCAGGAAATGAAAAATCTCAGATATTTGGTGTACGTGAGTATAGAGAAAACGATAGTCTTAGAGATGTGCATTGGAAATTGAGTGCTAAATCAGAAGATTTGGTAGTAAAAGAATATAGTAAGCCCCTTGATAATGCTATAGATATTTATGTAGATACTGTGTTTGATAATGATAGAAGTATGCTTAAGCTAGATAAATATTTAACATATATATTGTCATTGAAAACAAGCTTAGAAAATGAAAATATGAAAGTCAAGCTATTTGCACTTTTAGATGATGTTTCGGGATTTATTGAAGTGGAATTTAACTATTTACTCATGATAGATTATATGATAAAAGTGGATAAAGAAATTATGTATCATGAGTTTGAAAAAAACAATGTGGGAAGAAGAGGTTTTCTGGTATCAACAAGAGATATTGAAGATATAAATAATGTATCAGCAGAATTTATGAAAGTAATTTTAGGCGATGATGATAAATTTGAAAAAATATATTTTGAGGATTCAAATTTTACATCTTCAAAGGTAATAAGTATTGATGTTGAACACAAGGAAGAATCAACTTCTATAGTGCTAAAGGACGAGATAGAACTTAAAACGGAAAATACAGATACTATGATTTGCTCATATGTGATGAGGCTATTATTGGTATTTTTTGGGGCTGTTTATCCGATTGCAATATTTTATGATACGATATTTTATGATATTAGCTTGTTTGGCATTGTGACAACTGTGTTTATAGCAGAAGCTATTATGTTGATAATTAATGTTACAAAAATAAATAAAAAAATAAAGACCTTAATAGTATTGGTAACAACAATAGGGTTTACGCTGTATTTAGGGGTAAATTCAATAGTGCAAGGAGCAAATAGTCTTTTTGTTGCACTGGGAAATCAATTAGGTTCTAAAATAAATTATGCATCATATCAAGCATATAGTTATGGACTGATTAAAGAAGATGCAAACATTGATGCTCTAATATTGTTGATAGCATTTATAGTAACTATTATTTTGTTTTGCTTTACATGGAGAAGCATTGCGAGTTCAATTCATGTATTGATAGCGACATTTTTTACAGCAATATGCTATTTATATTCAGCAACTCCAGATGGATTTTATCTTTTAATGGTAGTAGGATATTTATTGGTATTAACAGTGATGTCTTGTTCGTATTCAAATATAGCGAAAAAACAAAAGAAAAAGGTCGCAAAATCATTATATAATTCCACATTAAATATAGGAGCACTTTGTGGAATTATTATAGCTGTAATGTTTTCTGTAATTGTGATTGGTCATAATATAAAAGTTACATTTACTGGCGGATACCAAAGAAGTGAATCAATAATTGAGATGAAAAAGTCCATTAATACTTTTATTGATAAAATGGATATTAAAGGCTTTATTGATTCGATATTTGATGGTGATACAGCTACAGGTGGGGTAAATGGTGGAAAACTTGGAAGGGTTGGAGAACTTAAGTTTACAGATGAAAAGATATTGATAGTATCTGCAAATGGAAATATTGATTTTCCACTATATTTAAAAAGCTTTACAGGAATGCGTTATAATAAAAATCAATGGGAAGAGATAACTGATTACGAGAGTACGCTTATAGAAAATGCTTTGCACAAAAGTCCTGGTTTGGAAGAAATTTCAATGTATGGATTGGCAAATATGACCTTTTGGCTACATTCATCAGGCTCAATTGGGCATACAGGATTTGGTAATCTTTATATAACCAGCCTAAAGAAAAGTGATAATATTTATGTTCCATATGGTGCTAAATTGTCACCAGATATTGAAGTGCTAAAAGATGGTGTTTATAAAAGTAGTTATGTTAGAGAAAGAGAATATAATGTCTATACGATGAATAATTTAAGTTTAATAGGTAAAAAGGAATTATCTGGTACTTGGGATTATGCACAAGAGGCATATTTTAATGCAATAGGTTATGGGATAAATAGTAATGGAGCTTATCTAGGAATGCCCTATACATCCGATAGTGGTTTGTTTATAGAAGATTTTCAACAAGCAATAAGTGTTGAACAGTTTTATGATGGTAAATGGTATAATTTAGAGGATGGAATAGAGGAGATTGGTTATACACCTTACATTCGCTTTGTCCAAAATTTCTTAAGTTCACGTTGTGAGTATTCGCTTAGTCCAGGAAAGACAGACGAAAATAAAGATTTTATTATGGATTTTTTGTATAGTAAGAAAAAGGGTTATTGTACGCATTTTGCTTCAGCAGGAGTATTACTGTTTAGGTCAATGGGTATACCAGCAAGATATTGTGAAGGTTACTTTGTTAATCCTACTGACGAACAACAAAAAGAGTATGACAATAAAAAAAGTATTTCTATTGAAGTGACAGATAGATATGCACATGCATGGGTAGAAATATATATAAAAGGATACGGATGGATGCCAGTAGAGGTGACACCGGGATATACTAATAAAATTATTGATGAACCGGTTGAAATTACTACACCAGATGAAAGTACTACAAAAGAGACAGAGGACAAAACTACTTCATTAAATCCATTGGAAACAAGAACTACAGGTGCTAAAGAAACTAAGAATACAACAGATACATCATCAAAAGAACGAAGTGTGCCAATCAACATGGAAAGATGGCTAGGGGCTATACTTTTATTAAGTGTTGTGACGATAGTATTTGGAAGAAAAAGTTATAAGGATAAAAAAGCAGAAGATGCAAGGGAGTCAAATATAAATGATAAATCGGCATTAGCTTGTGAACAACAACTAAAAGATTTACTTAGATATGTAGATGCAGAGTATTTTGAAAACATAGATAATGTAAGTAAAGCTAAATGGATGACAGTAAAATGTCAAGCTGAGTATAATGACAATATTAGATTGTTAGAGATATTTGATAAGGCGAACTACAGTAATAAAGAGATAACAGATGAAGAAAAAGAATTTGCAAAAACTCATAGTAGTGAGCTTAAATCATCTATATTCAAAAAACAAAAAGTATATCAAAAATTTATGATCCTATATATCAAATGCTTGTATTTGAAATAAAATTGAGTTATACTTATTATGGTTGTTGGGGAAACAACTTGATTGTAAAAATTATATATGGAGGTATTTTTATATGTTAGTATCAGCAAAGGATATGCTTGTTAAAGCAAAAGAAGGTAAATATTCAGTAGGTCAGTTTAATATTAATAATTTAGAGTGGACAAAAGCAGTATTATTAACAGCACAGGAGCTAAATTCACCAGTAATATTAGGTGTTTCAGAAGGTGCTGGTAAATATATGGCAGGATATAAGACTGTAGTAGGTATGGTAAATGGTATGTTAGAGGAACTTAATATTACAGTTCCAGTAGCACTTCATTTAGATCATGGTAGTTTTGATGGATGTATGAAATGTATAGAAGCAGGGTTCTCATCTATTATGTTTGATGGTTCACATTATCCAATCGAAGAAAACATTGCAAAGACAAAGGAATTAGTTAAGATTGTTGAAGAACGCGGAATGTCACTTGAAGCAGAAGTAGGTTCTATTGGCGGAGAGGAAGACGGAGTAGTGGGAGCTGGCGAATGTGCAGATCCAGATGAATGTAAGCAGATTGCAGACTTAGGAGTTACAATGCTTGCAGCGGGTATAGGAAACATTCACGGAAAGTATCCTGAAAATTGGCAAGGATTAAGCTTTGAAACACTTGACGCTGTGAGTCAAAGAACAGGAGATATGCCACTTGTATTACATGGTGGAACAGGAATCCCAGAAGATATGATAAAGAAAGCTATATCATTAGGCGTAGCAAAGATTAATGTAAATACAGAGTGTCAATTATCATTTGCAGAAGGCACACGTAAGTATATAGAGTCAGGAAAGGATCTTGAAGGAAAAGGATTTGATCCTAGAAAGCTTTTAGCACCAGGATATGAAGCGATAAAAGCAACTGTAAAAGAAAAGATGGAGCTTTTTGGTTCTGTAGGTAAAGCGTAATAATAGTAACTTGGGGAATATAATAATAAGTAGGTGTAAAATATGAAGCAGAGGTTATTAAGATACGTAGTAATGCTTATGGCATTAGGGATTTTCTCATATTCATCATATGAATTAACTCTTATTTATATGGAGAGTAAAGAAAGTATGGATATTAACAGAGAAATAGATGATATGCTTATTGTTCCAGTTGAGCCAACTACAGATTCTACGGGTGAGACTGATGATGGCGATGAGGGTATCACATTTAATAATTCATCTGAGGGATATAAGTGGGTATGGGATTTTGATTTAATGCTAAGTGTTAATCCAGAGATAAAAGGATATATTAGGCAAGATGATGGAAAATATATAGCTAATCCTATATTACAACATGCAGATAATGACTACTATTTACATCATTTAGCGAATAATAGAGAAAGTTCAGTCGGTGCTATTTTCGTTGACTATCGTTTAGACAAAGGATTAGAAGAGAAAAACTGTATTATTTATGGACATAATATGGGTTCTCGAGTGAATAACTCTATGTTCGGAAGCTTAAATTGGTATTATTACCAGACTAATTATTATAAAGAACATCCAACTTTTGATATTTATATTAGATATAAGCACTATAAATACTATGTTTTTGCAGTATATCTTACAGAAGATACTAACAGTGCAACTTACCAGTATAGATTCAAGGATGAAGAAGAATTTTTAGAATATATTAAGACTTGCAAGACTAAATCAAAATATCAGTTTCCAGATGCAGGAGAAATAACAGCTAAAGATAAAATTATTACGTTGTCTACATGTACAGGTGATGATGATAAAAGAATGATAGTTCAAATCGTAAGAAGAGAGCAAATCATGGACGTTCCAAATGCACCAGTCGAAGAAGAGACTGAGGAGGAGACAACTATTCCTATTCAGATAGGTGGAAACTAATATTTGTAAAACAAGTTTAATGAAAAAGTACTTGCATTTTGGCATAAAATGAGTTATTTTATAAAGGTTAAAGGCAATAGCTTTTTATTACGGTATATTGATGATGCAAAATGGCATTCCTTTTAAGGAATGCCATTTTTTAGAATTTTTCAGAAGACTCGAAAGGAAAGTGCAAGATGAATGAAGTGATAAACGTTCAAGAAATTTTTGGAAAAAATGTATTTACATTAGGAAAAATGAGAGAAAGACTTCCTAAAAAAGTGTTTGCAGAAGTAAGGAAAATAATGGAAACAGGTGGAGAGATGTCACTTGAAACAGCGGATATTGTAGCTAAGGCTATGAAGGATTGGGCTGTCGAAAATGGTGCTACACATTATACACATTGGTTTCAACCACTTACAGGAATTACAGCTGAAAAACATGATGCATTTGTAACTCTTCCAGATGAAGATGGAAGAATGTTATTAGAGTTTTCTGGAAAAGAATTGATAAAAGGAGAACCAGATGCTTCATCATTCCCTTCAGGTGGACTAAGAGCTACATTTGAAGCAAGGGGATATACAGCATGGGATTGTACCTCACCAGCATTCTTAAAAGAAGATGCAACTGGTGTAATTCTTTGTATTCCGACAGCATTTTGTTCATATAAGGGAGAAGCACTTGATCAAAAAACTCCATTACTTAGATCAATGCAGGCTATTAATGAGCAGGCACTTAGAATAGTAAGATTATTTGGAAATACGCAGGCTACAAAGGTAACACCTTCTGTAGGGGCAGAACAAGAATATTTCCTCGTTGATAGAGAAAAGTATTTACAAAGAAAAGATTTAATATATGCAGGAAGAACATTATTTGGAGCAGCACCTCCTAAAGGACAGGAGATGGATGATCACTATTTTGGTTCTGTAAGACAACGTATTGGTGCTTTTATGAAAGACCTTAACATTGAACTTTGGAAGCTTGGGGTTACAGCTAAAACTCAACATAATGAAGCGGCTCCTGCACAGCATGAATTAGCACCTATTTTTGATATGGCAAATATTGCTGTTGATAGAAATCAGGTAGTTATGGAAACAATGAAAAGAGTAGCACAGCAACACGGTATGGCATGTTTATTACATGAAAAACCATTTGCAGGGGTGAATGGTTCTGGTAAGCATAACAACTGGTCACTTTGTACAGATAATGGAGTAAACCTTTTTGAACCAGGTGAAACGCCAAATCAAAATATACAATTTTTATTAGTTCTTGCATGTGTATTAAGAGCAACAGATAAACATGCAGATTTACTTCGTCAATCAGCAGCAGACGTAGGAAATGATCATAGATTAGGTTCAAATGAAGCACCACCAGCTATTATTTCAGTATTTTTAGGCGATCAGCTTGAAGATGTTGTGATGCAGTTGGTTGAAAAGGGTGAGGCTACAAGCTGTATTGACGGTGGAGTTCTTCAAACAGGAGTTAATACGCTTCCAGACTTTAAGAAAGATGCAACAGATAGAAATAGAACATCACCATTTGCTTTTACTGGTAATAAGTTTGAGTTTCGTATGGTTGGTTCATCAGATTCAGTTGCAAGCCCAAATACTACATTGAATGCTATTGCGGCAGAAGCATTTTGTGAAGCGGCAGATATTCTTGAAAAAGCAGAAGATTTTGATATGGCATGCCATGATTTAATTAAGCAGTATTTTGCACAACATCAAAGAATTATCTTTAATGGCAATGGATATTCACAGGAATGGGTAGCTGAAGCACAGAGAAGAGGCTTGCCAAACAAGAAGACAATGGTAGAATCAATTGAAGCTTTAACAACAGATAAATCAGTAGAATTATTTGAAAAATTCCATATCTTTACAAGAACTGAATTAGAGTCTCGTGAAGAAGTTTTATATGAAACTTATGCTAAATCAATAAACATTGAAGCATTAACAATGATTGATATGGCATCAAAGCAGTTAATTCCTTCAGTTGCTAAGTATACAAAGGAGCTTGCAGATACTGTTATAGCAGTAAAGGCAGCAGGAGTAGAGCCTGTAGCACAGATGGAAATGCTTAAATCAGCAAATACACTTCTAAGTGAAGCAAAATCAGCACTAGAGAATCTTGTTAATGTTCAATCTAAAGCTGTAGTTATGGAAGAAGGCAAAGAACAAGCTTATACTTATAAAGATGTAGTTAAAACTGCAATGGATGAGCTTAGAGCGCCAATTGATAAACTAGAAATGATAGTTGATAAAGAGCTTTGGCCAATGCCATCATATGGCGATTTAATATTTGAAGTATAGATTGATGATATGAAAAAAATATTGATTATAGAAGATGATAATGATATAAATAACTTAATCTATGAAACCCTTAGAAAGAATGGGTATGAATGTACTCAGGCATTTTCTGGTACAGAGGGGTTACATTATTCAATCGGGGATAATTATGCTTTAATTATCCTTGATTTGATGTTACCTGGAATGGATGGAAAAACTGTGCTTGAAAAGGTAAGGGAAAGTAGTAATGTCCCAATTATTATTGTTTCATCAAAGGATGAAATAGATAGTAAAGTGGATTTATTAACATCAGGAGCAGAAGATTATATCACTAAGCCATTTAATATAAAGGAACTGCTTGCAAGAGTGGCAGTTCAAATAAGGCTTAATGATAATGTAAGTTCAACTAGTGATATATTACAGTTTAAGGATATAGAGCTTAATAAGCAAGATTTTAGTGTATGTATATCAGAAAACAAGTTAAATTTAACAAAACAAGAATTTAAGATATTAGAGCTTTTAATGAGCTATCCTTTAAAGGTTTTTTCAAAGCAGGATATTTATGACTATGCTTGGGAAGAATACTATATAGGAGAAGATAAAACAATAAATGTCCATATTGGCAACATACGAAAAAAGATAAAATTATATTCAGATGAAGAATATATAGAAACTGTATGGGGCATTGGATTTAAACTTAGCAAATAAAGTTTACCATTTCTTTAACTTTTATTTGCTATTTTTTTGTACTAAAATGCTATTATTTAAGAGAAGTAAATAATGTGAAGGAGAATTAGAATTAGAATGGATTATATACTTAGTACGAACTGTTTAACAAAGCAGTACAAGAAACAAAAAGCAGTTGACTGTGTGAGCTTGCACATAAAAAAAGGGGATATATATGGCTTTATAGGAAGAAATGGTGCTGGTAAAACAACGTTTCTAAAGATGATAAGTGGAATGTCTAGCCCAACTTCAGGAGAATTTTCATTATTTGGTTATGATTCAAAGGAAAGTAATAAAGTGCTATCAAGGATTGGAACTTTAATAGAATCACCAGGAATATATCCGACAATGACAGCGTATGAAAATTTAAAGCTAAAATGTATTTGTTGTGGAATAAGAAAATCAGGATATATTGAAGAAATTCTTGAACTTATTGGTCTTAGTGATGCAGGAAATAAAAAGGCAGGGAGATTTTCACTAGGTATGAAACAACGTTTGGGAATAGGTCTTGCACTTGTAGGAAATCCAGACTTTTTAGTCCTTGATGAACCTATTAATGGATTAGATCCACAGGGTATAGTTGAAGTGCGAGATATTATACAAAAATTAAACAGTGAAAAAGGTATAACTATTATTATTTCTAGTCATATATTAGGTGAGCTTTCTAGGATTGCGACAAAATATGGAATTATAAATAATGGTAAGTTGATTGAAGAGCTTACTAAAGAAGAATTATTTGCTAAATGTCAGGAGCATATTGAACTAAAAGTAGATAATGCAGAAGTAGCGTGTACGGTTATTGAGGGAATGGGAATAACTAACTATAAGGTAGTTGATAGAAATGCAATATACATTTATGAAAGACTTACAGATAGCGGAGAGATAGTTTTAGAACTTGCAAAAAACAATATAAAGATTCTTGGTATCATAGTAAAGAATGAAGACCTTGAGGATTACTATCTTTCAGTGACAGGAGGTAAAAATAATGCTTAATATAATTAAAATGGATTTATATCGAATGTTAAAATCAAAGATAACGTTGGTTATGTTACTTATAACAATAGTGTTTTCAATACTTACTGTATATATAGCTAAACTAGATATAAAGCTTATGCAAGAAAATGCAGAGTATCAAGAACAGCTTTTATCGGAAGAAGAAAATAGCGATGGAGTTGTAATTGGTGTTCAAATGGTGGGAAGTTCTTCTTGGCTTGAAGAAAATTATAAAATAAGTGTTGGAGAGTTGTTTTTTTATAATGTTGCAAGTGGCATACTTTTAATATTAATTACAGTTTTTGCAGTTGTATTTACAAGAGCAGAAGAAAAGCATGGATATATAAAAACGATAAATGGACAGGCAAGAAATAGAGGCAGCTTTTTTTTGTCAAATATAATGATAATATCATTGTTTTCAATATTTATATTAGCTATAGAATTGATTATTCTTCCAATTGCTTCTAAAATAGTATTCGGATATGTTTCTTTTGCAGGAACAGGAGGTATGACGATTAGCATTTTAGTTCAAATATTACTTCATGTAGCATTTGGAATTTTAATGTCAATGCTTTGTATACTTATTAGAAATTCGGGAGCGGCAATTACAATAGGAATATGTGCAGCATCAGGAACTTTTGGAATAGTATCTGCTTTGGTTAACTATGTATTAATTAAAAAAATTGGAGTAAGTGCAAGCTTTGACTTGTCAAACTATATGCTAACAGGTAATGTTAAAAGTGTTACAGAAGTAGCAACAAATTCTATTTTAGTTAGATCGGTTGTAGTAGGAATTATTTATGTTATAATATCTGTAGTAATTGGTATTACGATTTCAAAGAAAAGAGATGTAAAGTAAAAAATGATTTGGTATACAGTAATTGTAAGTATAGTAGCTTTTGTAAGTACAATTTCATATATAGTTTATAGGCGACAGATTAAAAAAATCTGTCGCCAGATTTCGTTTAGAATAAAACATGGGGGAAATATTTTAGTTACATCTGAACTTTCTAAGAAAGAGATACTAGAGCTTACTGATGGTATAAATGAGCTTATAGACTTTTCCAGACAAATAGAGAAAAAATATAAGACATATGATATGAACTTAAAAGAAGCCATTACAAATATTTCTCATGATATAAGAACACCGTTAACCTCACTAGATGGCTATTTTCAGTTAATGTTAGAGGCATCATCGCAAGAGGAAGAAACTCGTTATATGACTATTATTGAAAATAGAATAGGCAGCCTTAAGATAATGTTAGAAGAGCTTTTTACATATACAAAACTTATTGATGAAGAATTTGTGTTAGAGTGTGAAGAAATTAACTTTACAAAGCGTGTGTTTGATGTAGCTTTTTCTTTTTATGAAGACTTTAAGACAAAGGGAATTGAGCCTATAATAGATATTATTGAAGAAAAGATAATTATTAATGCAAATGCTGTAGCAATAGATAGGATATTGCAAAATGTTATTAAGAATGCATTAATGCATATAGATATGGATAATCCTTGTATCACTGTTGCTGTAACAAAAAAAGAGGATGCAGTAATATTTTCTTGTTCAAATAGCGTGAAGAATGTAGAGTCAATAGATATTAATAAGATATTTGATAGATTCTATAAGTCAAATCAGGCTAGAACCAATATATCTACGGGGCTAGGATTAGCTATAGCTAAGGGGTTTGTAGAGAAAATGGATGGAAATATATTTGGAAGGCTCGAAAATAATAATTTTGTAGTACAGATAGAATTTATGCATATATTAGAGTATATTAATTTCTAAAAGAGGTATAAATGCAAAATCCAAATTTATTTTTAAGAATGATATATAATAATGAGCCAACTTTAAAAGCAGAGATAAGAGGAAATAGTGATAACCCTAATATATTTGGAGTAGTGAATGTTTTTGATTTGCCAATGCAAGGAATTTTATTTGAAGTTGAAATAACGGGATTACCAGATAAAAACTTAAATGAGCCTAGTTTTTTAGGAATGCATATACATGAAGCGGGAGATTGTTCGGATAATTTTACGAAAACAGGAAATCATTATAATCCTAACAATGAGGAACATGCTCATCATAAAGGTGATTTGCCATCTCTTTTAAATAATAATGGATATGGTTATATGATTTTTTATGATGAATTTCTTGATATAGATAAAATTCTCGGACGTTCTATTGTTATACACGCAAATAGAGATGATTTTACAACTCAGCCATCAGGTGATTCAGGTACTAAAATAGCATGCGGAGTATTTAAAGCAACTGTGTATTAGAAGTGCAAAAACATACTTTTTGGTCTACAGCCTTGAAAAATGTTCCTTCTTGCAATATAATAGAGTTATTATAAAGTTCGACAAAGTCGAATCTTTTGGGAGGCTAATCAATGTTACAAGATATAGGAAATAAGATGTATAAATGTGAGTTTGTTAAACAGTATCCTAGTATAACAGACGTAGTGCTTTATTTAGAGAATAAAAATATACTTATGAAAAAAAATGAAGATGGGCATAGTTTTCTTACATTTGCAGATACAAAAATAGCAAAGTTTTTTAGTAAAGACGGAGTTATGGAGGCAGATGTTTGGAGAGGTCAAGTAAGAAAGCTATACCCAGATATTCGAATAATTAGAGGAATTGGAATAGATGAAGAAAACTATTATATAGTGGGTAGCAGGGAAATTGTTGAGGATAATAAGAACATAGAGATGGTTAGTAATGAAATTCTAAGACATTTTAAGCCAAAACATAAGTCGTTTGCAGTTGCTACTACTCAACAGATATTTAGATGGCAGAGCAATAATCAGTTTTGTGGACGTTGTGGAAGTAAGATGAAACCATCAGAAACTGAGAGGGCAATGGTTTGTGATAATTGCCACAATATTCAGTTTCCTAAAATATGCCCAGCAGTTACAGTGGCTATAGTTAATATGGACAAGCTTTTGCTTGTAAGAAATAGAAATAGTGCATTTAAAAGGTTTGCACTTGTGGCTGGATATGTTGAAATAGGAGAAACATTTGAAGATACAGTGCATAGAGAAGTTATGGAGGAAGTTGGCTTAAAGGTTAAGAATGTACATTACTATAAGAATCAGCCTTGGGCACTCACTGATGCTCAGATGATAGGGTATTTTGTAGAGTTAGATGCGACAGATGAAGTAAAGCTTCAGGAAGAGGAATTGTTAGAGGCAAGATGGTTTAGAGCAGACGAGATACCACCAAACATCACAGATAGAAGCTTGACATATGAAATGATTGGAAAGTTTAGAAGAGAGCATATAGAAGAAACCCAAAATACAGATGACTGGAAAGCTTTTGTTGATTATTTTGACATTGAATAGCAAATACAATGCACATAGGAGGACTAAATGGGAAATCAAAAGTGTAGATGGGTATTGGTGTTGTTTGTCATGTTTTTATTTTTGGCAGTAGGTGGTTGTAAAAGTAAGTTAGAAGAATATAAGGAAGCTTTTACAGGGAATAAATATATACCTGAGTTAGAAGCAGAGGATGATACAGATGAAGAGATAAATGCAGGAGTGGATGTATATACTATCTTTGAGGAGAAAGTTAGCTTAGATGTTAATTTAATATATCAAAATCCAGAATTGCCAACAGGATGTGAAATAACATCGCTGGCAATTGTACTTAACCATATGGGAATCAATGTGGATAAATGTGATTTAGCAGATAATTATCTAGAAAAATATGTGAATGGTAGAGCCGATTTTAATAATGTTTTTTGCGGAGAGCCAAGAAGTGATGGAGGGTACGGATGTTATGCAAATGTAATTTTTAATGCAAGTCAATTGTACATTAATAAAAATAATTTGAGTTTGAATTATAAGACTAAAGACTTAACTAATTGTGAGTTTGAAACTATATATAGCTACTTGACAGATGGGTATCCTGTCGTTGCATGGACTACAAATTGGCTGGAAGAACCATATATTAATGAGGAATGGGAATATAATGGAAAATGGTACGAATGGTTAGTTCCAGAACATTGTGTTGTGATTATTGGCTATGATATAATAAATAATATTATTAATATAGCAGATCCTCAAAATGGATATTTAGAGCAAGATTTAACAAGATTTATAGAGGTGTGGGAGAAAATGGGAAGCCAAGCAGTTACAGTAGAGTACATAGGAAGATAAAATTGGAAGGACAATACGATGGATATTATCAGATATTTAATAGTGTTATTGATAGGCTTTGTACTATTAATAAAAGGAGCAGATTATTTTGTAGAAGGAAGTGCAGCTATAGCGAGAAGGTTTAAAATACCAAGTATTGTAGTTGGACTTACAATAGTTGCAATGGGAACAAGTTTGCCTGAACTTTCAGTAAGTGTGTCTGCGGCATTAAATGGTTCAAATGAGATAGCTGTAAGCAATGTAATAGGTTCAAATATCTTTAATATACTAGTAGTATTAGGGGCATGTGCATTGATGGCAAAAATTCCAGTTAGCGATACTACTTTGAAAAGAGAGTTTCCGTTTTCTATTGCTATTTCTGCAATAATAGCTTTAATGATTATTGATAATAAAATACCATGGGCAGGTAGTGCAAAAGATGGTGTAGGAACACTTGCTCGTTTTGATAGTGCTGTTTTATTGGCATTATTTGTAGGATTTTTATTTGCTACAGTAAAAATTGCAATGCGAGGAAGGAAAAAGGCAAAAGAATCAAATGAATCTAAAGAGGAAGTTGAGGAAATAGGTTTAGTAACTAGCTTATTGTTTATAGTTTGTGGGATAATAGCGATAAAGTTTGGTGGAGATTTTGTTGTATCGGGAGCAAAAAATATAGCAATGATATTTGGTATGAGTGAAACTTTAGTGGGACTTACGATAGTAGCAGTGGGAACAAGTCTTCCAGAACTAGTAACATCACTAGTTGCAACAAAAAAAGGAGAGACAGAGCTTGCGGTAGGAAACGTAATAGGTTCAAATATCTTTAATTTGATTTTTATACTAGGGGTATCAGGTATAATGCACCCAATGGTTGTAGAAAAGCAAAACTTGATTGATATGTTGATAATGATTGTTATTAGTATAATTGCATTTTGTTTTGCAAAGACAAAGAAGTCATATAGTAAAAAAGAAGGAGCTATAATGATTGCAATATATGTAATATATATGATATATGCAATATTTAGATAGAAAATGAAAGGACATGAGTGAAAAATGATTAATACTTATAAGTGCAAGGGATGTGGTGCACCAATCGAGTTTGATGCCAATGCTGGAGAATTAGTATGCGAATACTGTAATACGCATATGGCAGTTGGTGAACTAAAGCAAAATGGGGAGCAGTTTGAGACTTTAGTGGAAGAAGATAGCCAGAAGCAAGCTCAAAGATTTGATGTAGATGGATACCACTGTGATAGCTGTGGAGCACAGTTGTTGGTTAATGCAGATACTTCAGCAACTACATGCAGCTTTTGTGGCAGTTCAGCTATTATCAGAAATAGGTTAGAAGGGGCACAAAAGCCAGTAAAGGTAGTACCTTTTATGATTTCAAAGGAACAAGCAAAAGATTTATTTAGAAAGTGGACAAAAAAAGGTATTTTTACTCCATCAGCATTTAAGAAGAATGAAGTGGTAGAAAATATAACAGGTATGTATGTACCATATTGGTTATATGATTATAATGCCCGCGAGTTCATGGTGGCAACTGCTACAAGAACTAGGCATGAAACAAGGGGCGATTACAGATATACGCATACGGATCATTTTAGAATAGTAAGAGATGGTTCGGCAGAATATAAAAAAGTACCTGCAGATGCTTCGGAAAAAATGCCGGATAATACGATGGATTTACTTGAACCGTTTAACTATAGTGATTTAAAAGATTTTGAAATGCCATATTTATCAGGTTTTCAGTCTGAAAAGTATAATTATGATAGTGTGCAAATGGCACCTAGAGTTGAAAAACGGATTCAAGATTATATTTATAGAGAAGTGAGAAATACAATAACAGGATATAGTTCTGTATCAGTTATTAAAAATGATGCTACTCTTAATAGGAGAAGTGCTACATATACATTGTTACCAGTGTGGTTGCTTACATATAGATATAAAAATGAAAACTATATGTTGACTATTAATGGTCAAACAGGTAAGCAGGTAGGAACATTACCAATATCAAAGGAAAAAATGGTTACATGGTTTTGGGGTATATCGGCAGGATTGTTTGCGGTGCTTTGGATACTGGGAGGGATTTTTGGATGAGAAAAAAGATATTATTGCTGCTTACATTATTATGTATGCTAGTATTTGGAGCAATTACTGCATATGCTACAAATGGGTTTGATGAAGAAGAAAATAAGATTTGTGATGGAGCTAATTTGCTGACAGATTCAGAAGAAGAAGAGCTACAAGCGTTAGCTGTTTCGGCGGCTAAAGAACTAAAATTAGATATTATTATTATTACAGCTAATGATACATATGGTGTAGAGCCAGCGACATATGCAAAAGAATTTTATGACAAAAATGATTTTGGATATGAATATGCAGGTGGTTCAGGAATTATGCTTGTTATAGATATTGCTAATCGTGAAGTTTATATAGGTACAGTTGGATTGGCTAAAATTTGTATAGATGATGATGAAATAGAGGAAATACTTGATAAAATAACTGGATATGCATCATCTGAACAGTATGCAACATTATGTAAAAGATTTATTTCGGTTATAAAACCATATATAACAGAGGAAACAAATAATTCAAGTAATGAGGATTGGTTAAATGATTGGTACAATGGTGTTTATGATACAGATGCAAAATTTGACAAATTTATAAACGAACATTTTAAACAAACAGTATTTACATATTTGAAAAATCCACTTATTTGTGCTATTATTGCATTGGTTGCTGCGGGTATAACTGTTGCTATAATGTCTACAAGCAGAAAAACAAAATCTACTGTAAATAGTGCGACATATATGGATAGATCATCCTTTAATCTTAGGGTAAGAACAGATAATTTTACGCACACGACTACAACAAAAACAAAAATAAATACTGAAACATCATCAAGCGGGGGCTCTAGAAGTAGTGGAGGAGGAGCAAGAAGTAGTAGTGGCAGACATGGTGGTGGCGGTAGAAAATTTTAATTAGAAATTAGGAGGAAATAAACACAATGGCAGAGATTAAAAATCCGGTAGTAACATTTGAAATGGAGAATGGTGATATTTTTAAAGCAGAGCTTTATCCAGAAATAGCACCAAACACAGTAAATAATTATTTAAGTCTTATTAAGAAGGGTTATTATGATGGACTTATTTTCCACAGAGTAATCAGAGGCTTTATGATTCAAGGTGGATGCCCAGAAGGAAGCGGAATGGGCGGTCCTGGATACGATATTAAAGGTGAGTTTTCAATGAACGGATTTGAAAATAATCTTTTACACTCAGAAGGTGTTTTATCTATGGCAAGAGCTATGAATCCAGATTCAGCAGGCTCACAGTTTTTTGTTATGCATAAGAATTCACCACATCTTGATGGACAATATGCAGGATTTGGAAAAGTAATAGAAGGAATGGAAGTAGTTAATAAAATAGCAGAAGTACCTACAGATTTTTCTGACAGACCACTCGAAGTTCAGAAATTAAAGAGTGTTACAGTGGATACATTTGGTGTAGAGTATCCAGAACCAGAAAAATGCTAAGAGCGATTATATTTGACATGGACGGGGTGCTGGTAGACAGTGAACCCGTCCATTTTAAGGCAAATCAAATAGTAATGCAAAAACACTTTGGGATCGAATTAAATTATGATGAAGACAAGAAGTTTATAGGCTCAACAGTGGAACATATTTGGAAATCATATAAAGAACGTTATAATATTGAAGGATATGAGTGGAATGAACTTATGGATATGGGAGAAAAAGAGCTTGAAAATATTATAGAAAAAGATGGTTATCCAATAATTGATGGAGCGAAAGAGTTTGTTTTTTCTTTGAAAAATATTTCTGAAAAAGGATATAAGCTTGCAATAGCGTCATCATCGCCAATGAAAAAGATATTGAGGAATATTAAGACAATTGGAATAGAGGATTGTTTTGATGTGCTTGTAAGTGGAATGGAAGTAGGAAAACCTAAACCAAATCCAGATATATTTTTGGAAGCTGCAAATAAGCTAGGGGTAGAACCTAATGAATGTATTGTTATAGAAGATTCGTGTAATGGTACAAGAGCTGCAAAGGCAGCAGGTATGGCGTGTCTTGGATTTATCAATAAAAATTCAGGAGACCAAGATTTATCAGTAGCAGATTATCTTTTTGAAAGTTTTAGAAACATTGATGAAGGTTTTATAAGAATGGTGCATAATCATTGTTTTAAAGAGCCTTTTGAAGTTATTAAGACTAAAAGGTTAATAATAAGAGAAATGTCTACTAGCGATGTTGATAGGCTATATGAATTATATAATGATGAAGAAGTAACAAAATATATGGAAAATCTTTTTGAGAAAAAAGAAGATGAGATAGAATATACTCAAAACTATATAGATAAAGTATATGGATTTTATGGCTACGGAACATGGGTCATAACATTGCAAGACAATACTATCATAGGAAGAGCTGGCGTTGAGTTTAAAGAGAGTGAAGGTCAGATTTTGGGATATATGTTAGGAAAGAAGTATTGGGGAAACGGATATGCATTTGAGGCTTGTAGTGCAATACTTGAGTATGTTAAACGTGAATTTGATATAGAAAAGGTAAATACGAAGGTTCACATAGATAATATACGTTCTATTGTACTAGCAAATAAATTAGGTTTTGTATTTAATTATGATGAAGTTGATGGTGAAGGATATATTTTTGGAACAAGATAACACAACCAAAAAGCAGTGTAGAGGGGACTACACTGCTTTTTGGTTGATTAGGTTACTTTGTTGTTTTTCTTGTATAATAAAAAAGGGAGGAAGTCTGCAGTTTCCTGCTGACTTATATTATGAAAAAATTAAAAATTATCGTTACATAAGTTTTATATGCTTTCGATAATTGTATTATATAAATCAATAGTGAAGAAAGAGTGTTGTTATTGTAAAAGGTTTTTGTACAATATTTGAACAAATTGTAAACAACAGAAAAAAATGTAAATTAACAGAAAAGGTTTTACTTTTACTTGATTTTTTGGTAAAATTAATATTGGTATAAAAATAACAAACATTAGAAAGGAAGAGAAGGTATGTATAAGATTGTTAAAAAACAAGAGTTAAATCCAACGGTTACACTAATGAAGATAGATGCTCCTTTTATTGCAAAGAAGGCTGAACCAGGTCAGTTCATTATATTAAGAGTCGATGAGGATGGAGAAAGAATTCCTTTGACAATAGCTGATTATGATAGAGAAGAAGGTACTGTAACGATAATTTTTCAAATTGTTGGAGCAGGCACAGAAAAACTTAATACATTGAATGAAGGAGATAATTTACAAGATTTTGTAGGACCTTTAGGTGTGCCTTCACATGTTGAAGGGTTAAAGAAAGTAGCTGTAGTAGGTGGTGGTGTAGGTTGTGCAATCGCTTATCCAGTGGCAAAGAAACTTCATAATCTAGGTGCAGAAGTTCATTCTATAGTAGGTTTTAGAAATAAAGATTTAGTTATTCTTGAAGAAGAATTTGATGAAGTTAGTGACAAGCTTGTTATGATGACAGATGATGGAAGTCATGGAACACAAGGTCTTGTAACACAGGCTTTAAAAGAACTTATAGAAAATGGTAACGAATATGATGAAGTAATAGCTATTGGACCGCTTATCATGATGAAATTTGTTGCACAGTTAACAAAAGAATATAATATTAAAACTACAGTAAGTATGAATCCTATTATGATTGATGGAACGGGTATGTGTGGTGGATGTAGACTTACAGTAGGCGGAGAGACTAAATTTGCATGTGTAGATGGACCTGATTTTGATGGACATCTTGTGGACTTTGATGAATCTCTTGCAAGAGGAACAATATATAAAGAATTTGAAAGAAAAGCTCATGAAGAAACATGTAACTTACTTAAGAAGGAGGTGCAGTAATTATGCCAAATATGTCATTAAAGAAAAACGAAATGCCAGCACAGGATCCAAATGTGAGAAATAAAAACTTTCTTGAAGTTGCAACAGGATATACAAAGGAGCAGGCATTGGATGAAGCTGCACGTTGTCTTAACTGTAAGACAAAAAATTGTGTTGCTGGATGTCCAGTACAAATTGATATACCAGGATTTATTAGTGAAGTAAATAAGGGTGATTTTGAAAATGCATATGATGTTATTTCAAAGTCAAGTTCATTACCAGCGGTATGTGGACGTGTGTGTCCACAGGAATCACAATGTGAAGGACTATGTGTAAGAGGTATTAAGGGTGAACCAGTAGGTATCGGAAGACTTGAAAGATTTGTTGCTGATTACCATAATGAGAATAGTACAAAAGCTCCAGAAAAACCTGCTTCAAACGGACATAAGGTAGCTATAATAGGTTCAGGTCCTTCAGGACTTACATGTGCAGGAGATTTAGCTAAAAAAGGATACGAAGTTACTGTATTTGAAGCACTTCACCTTGCGGGCGGTGTATTAGTATATGGTATACCAGAGTTTCGTTTGCCAAAGGCAATTGTTCAAAAAGAAATTGATGGATTAAAAGCACTAGGTGTTAAAGTTGAAACAAATATGGTTATTGGTAAAGTTCTTTCAATCGATGAACTTATTGAAGAATATAATTTTGAAGCAGTATTTATTGGTTCAGGTGCAGGATTACCAAGATTTATGAATATTCCAGGTGAAAACCTTAAAGGTGTTTATTCTGCAAATGAATTCTTAACAAGAGTAAATCTTATGAAAGCATATAAGGATAGCCCAGATACACCTATCCAAAAGGCTAAGAATGTAGCTGTAGTTGGTGGCGGAAACGTAGCAATGGATGCAGCAAGATGTGCAAAGAGACTTGGTGCAGAAAACGTATACATTGTATATCGTCGTTCAGAGGAAGAACTTCCTGCAAGAGCAGAAGAAGTTGAACATGCTAAGGAAGAAGGAATTATCTTTAAGCTTCTTACAAATCCGACTGAAATACTTCCAGGTGAAGATGGATTTGCAGGTGCTATTAGATGTCTTGAGATGGAACTTGGAGAGCCTGATGCATCAGGAAGAAGAAGACCAGTTGAAAAGGCAGGTTCAGAATTTGACATTCCTGTTGAATGTGTAATTATGTCTATTGGTACATCACCAAATCCACTTATTACATCAACAACAAAAGGACTTGATACTCAGAAATGGGGAGGAATCATTGTTCAGGAAGAAACAGGACTTACATCAAGAGAAGGTGTATATGCAGGTGGTGATGCAGTTACAGGTGCAGCTACAGTTATATTGGCTATGGGTGCTGGTAAAACAGCAGCGAGCTCAATTGATGAGTACTTACAAGCAAAATAGGAGCAAAGGCATATATGTTAGAAAGCATACAAGGAATATTAAATGTAAATAACGGTTTCTTTTCTTTTGCAAGAAAGCTTATATGGGTATTTGTACTTAATATATTGTTTATATTGACAAGTTTGCCAATTATTACAATAGGTGCATCAGCATCAGCCATGAATAGTGTGTTTACAAAGATTATAAATGAGCAGGGCTTTGAAGTGGTTAAAGACTATTTTAGGGCATTTAAAGCTAATTTTGTAAAGTCTACTATTGTATGGACGATAGGAGCTGCTGTATCAATGGTGTTATATGTAGATATATTTTATTGGTTTAAGTATGGATTAGATGATGGAATATTTTCATATGTAATGTTAGGAGGATCTTGCATTATAGCAGTGGTGTTTTTAATGTTAATGCATACATTTTTTCCTCTGCTGACAAGGTTTGACTTAACTATAAAAGAAGTGTTTACAGTTGGTACAATGTTGACAATAAAGCATATAGGGTATGCATTTGAAGCATTAGTGGCGACATTATTGACAGTAGGGTTGAGTATGGTATATGTATTCCAAGGTAAATTTTTATTTATGATTTATCTAGTGATATGTTTTGGATTAGATGGATTTATTCAAAGTTATATTTACAGACATATATTAAATAGATACTCAGAAGATTATGCTAAATTTGTAGAGAAGATGAAAAAAGAGATAGATTATTACGATTAGGATGTGCAATAACAAGGAGGTTCGACTAATGTCGAACCTCCTTGTTATTTAGTATCATCGTTTTCAACAGTACTATCGTCGTTATTTTTCTGAGAAGATTTATCATGTTTTTTTCCAGAAAACGCCGATACAGTTACATTTCTATTTATATCATAAGATTCTTGATTTTCATCTCTATGTTTTTCGTATTTAGCTTGCATATAGAAGTCAAACCAATCAGAAATAATAGTCTTTATAGATGCAGCGACTGGAACAGCGATAAGCATTCCGAAAAGTCCTGCCCAGTTTCCGCCAATTGTAATCGCAACTATTATGAATGCAGGCTGAAGTCCAACTATGTCTCCTACAATCATAGGACAAAGGATATTGGCATCTATCTGCTGAATAATAAATAGTCCAATAACAGCAGCTATTGCAACCCAAATGCTTCCTGATAAAAGAGCAATAATAGCGGATAAAACGATTCCGACAAAAGGGCCAATGTAAGGCACTAAATTACAAACAGCAGTAATTATACCAACAACAATAGCATAATCTACACCAACAATGGAAAGTACAATAGTTGATAAAACACCGACTATAAATGCTTCAATAAGCTGACCACGTATATATTTAGAGAAAGTAAAATTTATTGTATGTAATGATCTTTTTATTATTACGCCAGCTTTGCTGTTTTTGAATACAAGGAAAAAGAATTTATTCCAAATTTCTATAAAATACTCATAACTAGCTAAAAGATAAATACTAAGGATGAGTGAAATTACAATTGAAAATATGTTACTACCAAGTGTTATGATAAAGCTAGCAATACCGCCGATAAGTGATGTGAAGATATCTTGAGTGAAGCTTGCTATAGAGTCTATTTGGCTAGCTAGTAAATCACCAAAAGGAATATTTTTATCAAGTATAAATGATTTTATACTCTCAGTTGAAAGGCTGTTATTATTAAAATAATCCGCAATGTAATTAATAATATTTGTAAATGTGCTGCTTTGTGAAAGTTTACCACCTATCATAAAGTATATTCCCACAAGTAAGCCTATAAATAATCCAAGTACTGCAATATAAGAAATGACTAAGCCTATTGTTCTACAAAACATACGATTCTTTGAAAAATGTTTTCTGTTCATAAGAAAATTTTCTATTGCATTCATAGGGCCAAACAAGAGATATGATATAATAAGTGCAACTATTATTGGCATACATATACTAAGTGCACTATCTAGTAGTAATAAAAGATTATCATAAAAATAAGGAATAGAATCTATTAATGATATAAGCAAATAGATTATCACGGCTGTTCCGATGACATATTTGCATATTTTCATGTATTTTTCGTTTAGGTTAAACTTCATGTGAATGCCCCTTTCTGACAAAAAAAGTATAATATAAATAATATATAATATAATACCATAAAATAATGTTTGTGAAAACATAAAAAATATTGTAGAATATAGTCGTATAAATAATTAATGAAATGGAGCATTATAATGAGCGATTTATCATCAGAAAAAACAGAAAAACTTTATCCTGTTCTTATTGCCACCCCAGGTATATTTGCAACACTGATTAAGTGGTTTACTAGATTAAAATATATTCATATAGTACTAGGCATGGATGAAGAACTAACGCAGTGTTATAGTTATGGTAGAAGGAACCCTAAAATACCTATTCTTTCAGGGTTTGAGCAAGAAGAATTAGACAAAGTGGTGGAACATTTTCCTAGAGCATTATGTATGGTTACAGAAATAGAGTGTACTAAGGAGCAGAAAGAAAATGTTTGGAAGAGGATAAATTATTATAAGGAAAATGCTAAAAGATACCATTACTGTATTTTAGGATTGCCATTTTTAGTGTTTAATAAGCCTTTTCATCAAAAAAGAAGATATACATGTTCACAGTTTGTAGCGAGAACATTTGAGGATTATGGAATTAGAAAATTTGATAAGCATTATTCGCTTATAACACCAAGGGATTTCTACGAAATGCCAAATAAGAAGATTTTATATGTAGGAACAGTGGAAGGTTACCTCGATAAAATAGATGAGTATAAGAAATATATTCAGTAGATTAACAAATAAGGAGAGAAGGAAGAAATGAGAAACAAAAAAAGATTATTATCACTTGTCTTAGCAATGTTAGTTGTAATAGGTATGATGTTTACAGCTTGCGGCAAGGACGATTCACAGACAAGTGCTGATGCAACAACAAAGGAGTCAACAACACAGGAACCAACGACAGAGGAGCCAACAACACCGGAACCTTTTGTGCCAACAACAATTGACATAACTATGATTGGCGATATGTTGTTGCATGATGCAGTATCACAAAGTGGTTTAATGTCAGATGGTACATATAATTATGATCATTTTTTTGCACATGTAAAAGATGATATTCAAAAAGCAGATATTGCAATTGTAAACGAAGAGGTAATTCTTGGAGGACTTGAACTTGGCATATCAGGCTATCCTTGTTTTAATGCAGTATATGAAGTGGGAGATGCACTTGTAAAAGCTGGTTTTAATGTGGTATTACAAGCAACAAACCACACAATTGATAAAGGTGCAACTGGCGTAGATAATTGTATAAATTTTTGGAAGACAAATTATCCAAATATTGGAGTATTAGGAATTAATCAAACAGCAGAAGATGTAAACAATATATATGTATATGAGCAAGGCGATATTAAAGTAGCGATACTTAATTACACATATGGAACAAATGGTATTGCACTTCCAACAGGTAGAGAATATATTGTTAACCTTTTGGATGAAGAGAGAATTAAAAGTGATTTAAAAAAGGCTAATGAAATTGCTGATTTTGTAATTGTATGTCCTCACTGGGGAGCAGAATATACTTATGAGCCAGTAGATGATCAAAGATATTGGACAACAATATTTGCAGACAATGGTGCAGACTTAGTTATAGGTGCACATCCACACGTTATCGAACCAGTTGAATGGGTTACAGGCGTAAATGGAAATAAGATGCTTGTTTATTATTCATTAGGAAACTTTATTTCAGCACAAGACAGAGCACCTAGAATGCTTGGTGCAATGGCAAATGTAACAATTGAAAATAAAGAAAACGGTGAAGTATTTATTAAGGATTACGGTGTAACACCATTAGTAACACATAGAATTTTTGGTTCAGGTGCTACAACAACATATAAGCTAAGTGATTATACAGATGCTTTAGTATCACAAAATACTATTTTATCTCATGACTCATCATTTTCAATTCCATGGATGAAGAGTGTATGTAGAGAAGTGTTTGGAGATTTGTATAAAGAAGACTAGTTATTTGTATTTGAAAAAAACTTGATTTTTAAAATCACTGCATTTATCATATAAGAGTATGTATTGTATTCTCGTACGAGAAATAATAACAGAAAAGAGGTAAATATGAAAGCAACAAAAAACACATCAAAGATGGTAATGACCGCAGTATTTTCGGCATTAATCATTCTCATGGCATTTGTACCAGGTCTTGGATATATTCCACTTGGAGCAATAAATGCTACAACAGTTCACATTCCAGTAATTATAGGTGCTATATTTTTAGGACCAAAATGTGGAGCATTTTTAGGAATGGTATTTGGTTTAACAAGTCTTATAAATAATTCATTTGTTAATCCAAACCTTACATCATTTGTATTTTCACCATTTATATCAGGTGGAGGTATTAAGAGCATTATCATATGCTTTGTACCACGTATTCTTATAGGCATAGTTGCATACTATACGTTTGTAGGTGTGAGAAAGCTTTTAAAGAATATGAAAGGAAGTAAGACAGTTGCACTAGCAGTAGGAGGCGTTTTAGGCTCTATAACTAATACATTATTAGTTATGGGTGGTATATTCTTCTTGTTTAAGGCAGAGTATTCAAGTGCTAAGGATTTAGCAGAAACAACTCTACATAAATTCATTATGGGAGTAATAGGTACAGTCGGCGTTCCAGAAGCGATAGTTGCAGGTATATTAACTGTTGCAATAGGACAAGCATTGCTAGTAGTAAAGAAAAACATGAAATTTTAATATACGATAACATACAATACACACCGCAGGAATCGCTTGGTTTCTGTGGTGGTTTGAAATTTAGGAGGTAAAATGATATTAGCAGTTGATATTGGAAATACAAATATAGTTATTGGATGTATAAATGATGAAAAGGTTTTTTTTGAAGAAAGAGTATCTACAGATTATTCTAAGACTGAAATCGAATATTATGTTCTATTTAAATCAATGATGGAACTTTACAATATAAATATAAAAGATATAAAGGGTACGATTATTTCATCTGTTGTACCTCCGATTTTGAATGTGGTAAAATCTGCACTAGAAAAGGTTGCAGGAAATACAGCTGTTATCGTTGGGCCTGGTGTGAAGTCAGGAATTAATATTTTAATGGATAATCCAGGACAAGTGGGAAGCGATTTGATTGTGGACGCGGTAGCGGCTATTAAGGAGTACGGTGCACCAGCGATAATAATAGATATAGGAACAGCTACAACATTTTCGGTTGTAGATAAGAATAAAAATTATGTTGGAGGAGTGATTATGCCAGGGGTTAGAATATCGGCAGATTCACTAGTACAAAGAACAGCACAGCTTCCTAAAATAAGCTTAACTGCACCAAGTAAAGTTATAGGGAAAAACACCATAGATTGTATGAAAAGTGGAGTTATTATTGGAAATGCAGCATGTTTTGATGGTATGATAGATAAGATAGAAGAAGAGCTTGGGTATAAGACTACTGTAATTGCTACAGGAGGTATTGCAAATACCATTATACCACTTTGTTCACATGAAATTATTATAGATCAAGCATTGTTACTAAAAGGATTAAAAATAATATATGATAAGAATGTAAAATAGGAGGGTATTTGTATGTTAAAAGATAAAAATGTAGTATTAGCGGTAACGGGAAGTATTGCAGCATATAAGATTGCTAATTTAGCGAGTATGTTAAAGAAACTTAACTGTAACATTACAGTGCTTATGACAAAGAATGCAACTAACTTTATTAATCCAATTACATTTGAAACGCTTACAGGCACAAAATGCTTGGTAGATACTTTTGATAGAAGCTTTCAATATAGTGTAGAGCATGTATCTATAGCAAAAACGGCAGATGTAGTACTTGTAGCACCAGCTTCGGCGAATGTAATAGGAAAGTTAGCGTGTGGAATTGCAGACGATATGCTTACAACAACGGTTATGGCATGTACATGTAAGAAGATAATAGCACCTGCTATGAATACAAATATGTATAAAAACCCTATTGTTCAGGATAATATCGAGAAGTTAAAAAGATTTGAAATGGAAGTAATAACCCCAGATACGGGCTATCTTGCATGTGGAGATATTGGAGAGGGCAAAATGCCATCGGAAGAAATATTGTTAGAATATATACTTAAAGAAATTCAATTTGAAAAGGATTTAAAAGGAAAAAAAGTACTTGTGACAGCAGGCCCAACGATGGAGAAAATAGATCCTGTTAGATTTATTACAAATCATTCAAGTGGAAAGATGGGATATTCACTTGCGAGGAATGCAATGTTAAGGGGTGCTGAGGTTACACTCGTGACAGGAAAGACAAATCTTACACCGCCTCCGTTTATCAAAGTTTTAAATATTGTAAGTGCAAAAGAAATGTATGATGCAGTAATGGGATGCAGCGATGAACAGGATATTATTGTTAAAGCGGCAGCAGTGGCTGATTTTAGACCAAAAAAGGTAGCGGATGAAAAAATTAAAAAAAATAATAGCGAAATGGTAATTGAATTGGAGAAAACTGTCGATATACTAAAACAACTAGGAGAGAGAAAAACTAAGAAGCAGTTTATATGTGGTTTTTCGATGGAAACAGAAAATCTCATAGAAAATTCAAAGCAAAAGTTAGAGAAGAAAAATCTAGACATGGTTGTGGCTAACAATATAAAGGTCGAGGGTGCTGGATTTGAAAAAGATACAAATGTTGTGACATTTATTACAAAAGACAGCGTTGAAGAAAAGTCAATAATGTCAAAAGATGATGTTGCAAAAGAAATTTTCAATCATATAATGTTAAAAACAAGGTAAAATCTGTAAAGTTGTAGAAAAATACTTGACAATGAAATAAATTTATGAGTTAATATAAATATTATATCGAAAAATGTCGAATATAATAATGAGAAGGAAATAGTAATAAAAGATTATAAACCTTAATATATATTTTGAAAGGAGTGGTATTGATGAGATTAACAGGAATAAATGAAATATTTCAATATAATAACAATATGTCAGCTAGACGCCCGATACCACAACTAGATCCATTATCAGTTCAGGTTAGGGGTGTTGAAGATGTCCAGAAACAAAAAGATTCATTGTCCACCTCAGATAAAAAGGGAATTAATGAGAGCGATGCCAAGAATCAAACGCCAGATAGAGAAGTGCTTGATACGAAAGAGGTAATAAACTACGCAGTCAACGCTCAAATGAACAAGGATAAGGAATTGATAGGAAGTGAAAGTGACCTTCAAAGATTAGATGTAGAAAAGGCAGTTTCGGATATGAGGAAAGATAGTATACTTCAGGAATATCAGTTTTTTGTAGGAAATAATGTTACACCAGATGGTTCATTCGCTCGTAAATAGAATTTTAAATTTGCGACTTATGAAATAGATTTGAAATAAAAAATTGTGCCGTGGGTAGATGATAGAATCACCTGCGGCATTTTTGCAGGAGGAAAGATGTCAAAAGTACTAACAATGGGAGAAGTTTTACTTAGATTATCAACTAATGAAAATAGTGTGTTTTCACAGGCAGATAGTTTTGCAGCAAATTATGGTGGTGGAGAGGCTAATGTGGCAATAGCATTATCAAACTTTGGACATGATGTAAGGTTTGTAACAAAACTGCCAGATAATAAAATTGCAGATAAGGCGATTAATGAGCTGTATAAGATGAAAGTTGATACCTCTTGTATAGAAAGAGGTGGTGAAAGAATAGGTATTTATTTCTTGGAGCAAGGTTCTTCAGTAAGGCCATCTAAGGTGATTTATGATAGAAAATATTCAGCGATATCACAAGCTAGTGTAAGTGATTTTGATTTAGATAAGATATTTGAGGATGTAAGTTGGTTTCATTTTTCAGGAATAACACCTGCTTTAAGCAAAGAAGCAGCAGAACTTACAAAGGCTTTTGTTAAGGAAGCAAAAAGAAGAGATGTAAAGATTTCAGTAGATATTAATTACAGATCAAAGCTTTGGGGCATAGAAGAAGCGAAGCTAGTTATGAGTGAGTTGGTAAAAGATGTTGATGTTGCATTTGTGGGACCAATGGATTGTATTAATTTATTTGACTGTAATAAGAATGGAATGTATAATGAAGTAACAAATGAAGATAAATTTGCAACTGAGCCAATTCTAAAAGATTTTGCGAATTTATATAATATACGTTATATAGTTAATTCGCAAAGATATTGCATAAGTGCAACACATAATATTGTAGCGGCAAGGATATTGGATAAGAAATCAGGAAAGTTTTATTATTCAGCAGAGTATGATGTGGATAGTATTGTGGATAGAGTAGGGACAGGAGATGCGTTGGCAGCAGGAGTAATATCGCCTTTAATGGAGAATATTGAGGACTATGAAAGAGCAATAGAGTTTGGAACAGCATCCTCTGCATTTAAGCATACTATTAATGGAGATTATAGCATTGCATCTAGAGAAGATGTTGAACAGATTATGAAAAGTGGTGGAAAAGGAAGCATAAATCGCTAGGAGGTGCATTATGAAGAAAACTTTTTGTTTTTTATTAATGGTAATGATAGTAGGAGTGATAGGCTGCTCAAAGGCACCTGAGAGAGAAATCAGTATATCTGATACCTCTTCGGAGTCTGTTTCTGATGAAGTAAGTGGAGAAGATTTATCAAGATCAGATGTGGAAACAGATGAATCTACAAAGGGTAATGTAAATGATGTTTTAACAGATACTACGACAAGTGATACAAAAGATAATTCTACTACAAATAATACTATTATAAATAATAGTGTGACGGAGACTAGTAAAACTCAAACTCAAGCTCCAACAACGGCACAAATTAAAACTGAGACAGAAACGACTACTAAAAAATCGGAAACGCCGACTGTAAAGGTGGCAGAAAATAACAATATACAATCAAATGCAACATTGTGTTTAAAAGGTATAAGTGATGAAGTGCTGACAAGTGCTAAGAAAATAGTAAATTCAATTATAACGAGTTCTATGACTGAGCTTGAAAAGGTAACAGCTATACATGATTATTTGGTAAAAACAGTAGATTATGATAAAAGTAAAGCAGATATTCATACAGCAAAGGGAGCGTTGATAAATAAAGTTGCTGTATGTGATGGATACGCAGAGGGTTTTGCTGTATTATGTTACACAGCAGGTGTTCAAGCAGAGATGGTTTTTGGAACAGCGATAGATTCAACTGGAAATTTAGAACCTCACGCATGGAATAATGTGAGAATAGATGGTATTTGGTTTAATGTGGATGTTACATGGGATGATCCTATAGTAAATGGTATGGTGGTTAAGGATGGCAGTAATATATCATATAAGTATTTTTTGATTTCAGATGCAAAGATATCTAAGACACATACAGCAGATAATAGCAAAAAATATGCATGTAATTCAGATAAGTATGCTGAATATGCAACTAATCTTACATGGAAGGCATTGGTGGATAGTCAGTATCCATATGTTGTAGTGACTAATATGTCGGATGCAAAAACACAGATGAAGAGTTTTATAAACAATGGGAAAAAAACATTTCAGATAATATATTCATGTTCAGGCGCAACAGATGCTCAAATGGAATCAATATGGAATGGATTGCAAAGTACATATAATGATGTAATAAAGGAGTTACAAGTATATGGAAGTTTTGGTATAAGTGGTAGTATGTCTAGTGACGGTTATGTTCTTGCAAAATTTACAATAACCAATTAACTTGCGAACTGATAGATGTAAAATTTTTTATATACACAAAAAAGTACTTGCAAAATGAGTGGTATTAGTATATAATATCGTTTGTCGCTTGACGATGGCCCATCGCCAAATGGTAAGGCACTGGACTCTGACTCCAGCATTTCAAGGTTCGAATCCTTGTGGGCCAGCTAAAAGAGTTTGCAATGCAAGCTCTTTTTTTGTATAATAGAATAAGTAGGAAAAAGAAAGGACGGATAGACAATGATTGAATTAGGAAAAAAACAGATTCTTACAGTAGTTAAGAAAACAGACTTCGGTGTATATTTAGCAGAAGCACAGGATGATGAGGAAAAGGTATTATTGCCTAGAAAGCAAGTTTCAGAAGATATTGCTATAGGTGATAAAATTAAAGTGTTTGTATATAGAGATTCAGAAGATAGATTGATTTCTACTACAAATGAGCCTAAAATCGTAGTGGGAGAAACGGCGGTTTTAGAAGTAAAGGATGTTACTAAAATAGGAGCATTCATGGATTGTGGTTTGGAAAGAGATTTATTATTGCCATACAAGGAGCAAACAGGAAAGGTAATGCCTGGTGAAGAATACCTTGTGGCGATGTATGTAGATAAATCAAACAGATTAGCAGCGACTATGAAGGTATATAAGTATATGAAAATAGCTGGTGATTACGAAAAGGATGACGAAGTATCAGGTATAATATATGAAATAAACGAAGATATTGGAGCATTTGTAGCTATAGATAATGAGTATTTTGGACTGATACCATCAAAAGAAATTCACGAAAAGCTTACAGTTGGTCAAGTGGTAAGCGGACGAGTAACAGGAGTAAGAGAAGATGGTAAAATTAATATAAGTATTCATGAAAAAGCATATATTAAAATGGATAGCGATTCTATGAAGATACTTTCAGTACTTGAAGAATATGCTGGTGTTTTGCCATATAATGATAAAGTATCACCAGAAATAATATATAAAGATTTTCAAATGAGTAAAGCGGCTTTTAAAAGAGCTGTAGGAAAGCTTTTTAAAGAAAGAAAGATAGAGATAACGCAAAAAAATATTAAGTTAAAATAAGGAGGTTTTCAAGTGAAAAAGATAATTAGTACAGATAAGGCACCAGCAGCAATTGGACCATACTCACAGGCAATTGAGGTTAATGGAATGGTATTTACATCAGGAGTTATTCCAGTAGTTCCATCAACAGGTGATATTTCAGAAGGAATTGAAGCTCAGGCAAAACAAGCAATAGGAAATCTTATTGCATTATTTGAAGAGTCTGGAGTTACAGCGGAAAACGTAATAAAGACAACAGTATTTATTAAAGATATGAATGATTTTGCTACAATAAATGGCATATATTCAGAATTTTTCAAGACGGATTGTCCTGCACGTTCATGTGTAGAAGTTGCAAGACTTCCAAAGGATGTATTGATAGAAATAGAAGCGATTGGATTAAAAGCATAGAGTATAAAAGGTTGGTCGTTATTATGGGGAATACAACAAAAACTAATGTTACTTTTACATTTATGATGTCAATTTACTTTATAACTATATATATAATAAGATTGACTTTGGCATCTATCTTGGGATATAACGTACTTATGATTCTTCCAGAAGCAGTGTTTTTGATTACTGCTATTTTGGTTACCGTATGGTTAAAACCAAACACCACAAAGGACATAGGCATAGATTTGCTTTCGTTTTGGAATACACTTAAAATAATTGCGATAACATTGTTTTGCGTTCCAGCGGTGAATTTTATAAGTAGTTTATCTACCTTTTTTGTAGAGAATAAGATTCAAGGAGCAGTTGAAAAACTAGATACTAATCCATTATGGTTAAATATAATAATTGTAGGGCTTATACCTGCAATATGTGAAGAAATTATATTTAGAGGTATTCTTTTTCATGGATATAAAAAGCGTAATCCATTAAAGGCTATGATACTAAGCTCTTTGCTGTTTGGGGTAGTGCATCTTAATATAAACCAATTTTTATATGCATTTGTGATGGGAATGATTTTTTGTTTAATGGTGTATGCAACTGGAAGTATAGTATCTTCAATAATTGCACACTTTGTATTTAATACATATAGCTTGGTGTTGTCAGAAGTGGCGAGAAAAGCACTTGAAGGGGTAGATATTACAAATGTGACATATACATCAACAGATTATTTAATTGCATATGGAAGACTTGCAGTTATGGCGGTTATTTGTTTAGTAGTAGCATATTTTATATTTAAGAGCCTGTGCAATGCTAATAGAGGATTTGAATCGATAAAGATGATTTTCGGGAAAGAAAATAGAAAAAAATATGATGATAGTCAAGGTAGGTTTATAGATGGATATCTCATAGTGGGTTTAGTGATGAGTTTGATTTATATGATGAGATATGGAGTTTAGGCTTGATTTTTTTGGATAATAGGTATACAATAGAATTAGGAAAACATGTAGGGATTTTATAATAAGAAGGAAGTGGTTTAATGAATATATCAGGATTATCAGTTGTATACAGTGCGGCAAACGTAAAAGATGATATCGGAATTTTGATGTTAGGTAAGTCGCTTGACATGGTAGATACTATGGGAGCAGGAATGCAGAAGGTTTTAGAGTCAGCGGTTAATCCTAATGTAGGACAAAATTTTGATATGTCAGTGTAATAAGTATTAAAAAACTTCGCCACTTGGCGAAGTTTTTTAAATGAAGACAACAATAATGGCAAGACTAATAAATTTTTTATATATTATACAAAAATCTTTGTAAAAAATAAAAAAAAATTTATGGTATATATAACATTTGCATTATAACCACCAATTATAACTTGTACTTATACCAAATTACCGAAAAGGGGGACAATGTTTTGGTAATATTGTCTATGGTAATTTTTTAACAGATATTATACAATGAAATAGTAAAAAATAAAAATTAGGAGGATAATAATAAATGGCTAGTTTATCATTAAAAAACATTAGCAAAGTATATCCTAACGGCTTCGTAGCAGTTAAGGATTTTAATCTTGAAATCGCAGACAAAGAATTTATCATATTTGTAGGACCATCAGGTTGTGGTAAGTCAACAACACTTCGTATGATCGCAGGTCTTGAAGAAATAAGTTCAGGTGAATTATATATCGGGGACAGACTTGTAAATGACGTAGAACCAAAGGACAGAGATATCGCGATGGTATTCCAGAACTATGCGTTATATCCACATATGTCAGTTTATGATAACATGGCATTTGGTCTTAAATTAAGAAAAACACCAAGAGATCAAATCAGCAAATTAGTTCATGAAGCAGCTAGAATTCTTGATCTTGAGCATTTATTAGATCGTAAGCCAAAGGCTTTATCAGGTGGTCAGAGACAGCGTGTTGCTATGGGACGTGCAATTGTTCGTAATCCTAAAGTATTCCTTATGGATGAGCCTTTATCAAACCTTGATGCTAAGTTAAGAGTACAGATGCGTGTTGAAATCTCAAGATTACATCAGAGACTTGAAACAACTATTATCTACGTTACTCATGATCAGACAGAAGCTATGACACTTGGTACAAGAATCGTAGTTATGAAAGATGGTCTTGCTCAACAAGTAGATTCACCTATTAACTTATATAACTATCCAAAGAATTTATTCGTTGCAGGATTTATGGGTTCACCATCTATGAACTTCATTGATGCAGAAGTTAAGCAATCAGGAAGTGTAGTAACATTAGAATTCGGAAGAAACTCAATTAAAGTTCCAGAAGCTAAAGCTAAATCATTAGTTGAAGGCGGATATGTTGGTAAGACAGTAGTTATGGGTATTAGACCAGAAGATATTCATGATGATGAAATTATGGTAACAAGCTCACCAGATAGCGTTATCGAAACAACAATTAAGTTATACGAATTACTTGGTGCAGAAGTTTACTTATACTTTGATATTGAACAGTATGCATGTACAGCAAGAGTAAATCCTCGTACAACAGCAAGAGTTGGGGATAAGATTAAATTTGCACTTGATTTAACAAAATTACATATTTTTGATAAAGAAACAGAGCAAGTTGTTGCAAACTAAATAAATTAATTTTAATATAGGCAGGTACTACTTAGGTAGTACCTGTTTTTGTAAAATAAAAGCAAAAATATGTCCAAAAAATGACAGTCTTTTTTGGATAAAATGTCAAATTATTAAAATTATGTTGTAAAAAAAATAAAAATGTATTATGATACAAAATAAGGGTGTACGTTAAATAATATAAAGGAAGGAGAAGGTATAGGAGAGACGTACAAGGACTGGACAGATAATGTGAAAAAACTAATATAATCGTAGGAAGGAAAATTAAATATGAGATTAAAATCCTTATTGGGGAATAAGGTAATAAAAAGAGCAACAGCGTTGCTTTTAGGGGCGATTTTAGTTACAACAGGAATTAATTATGGTGATAGCGCAATGGGAGCAGCAAGTTCATCAACAACATCAAACACAACGAGGATTTCTGTACATGATCCATCAATATTTTATGATTCAGCATCTTCAAAATATTACATTTATGGTTCACACATGGGACAGGCATCTAGCACAGACCTTAGAAATTGGTCAGCTCTTGGAACACAAGGATATTTGAATACTACATTATATGCAAGTGAGAATGTAGAGGGAATATATTATGTTCAAAGTCAGTTTAGTGGTTTGTATCTTGATGTTGAGAATGGTTCTGCAAGCAATGGAGCAAACATTAGACAATGGTCATATAATGGAGCAGATGCTCAGAAATTTAAATTTGTATCATTGGGAGATGGTTACTATTACATATTAACAGGTGCATCAGGCTATAAGAGCTGTATAGACGTTGATTCAGGTTCAGCGGCTGATGGAGCAAACATACTTCAGTGGGAATACTGGGGTGGTGAGATGCAAAAATATAGAATTGTAAAACAAGCAGATGGTTCATATGCGATTTTAACAAAAGCAAGCAGCTGTAAATCAGGATTAGATGTATATAATTGGTCAACAGCAGCAGGTGGAAACATAGACCAGTGGAATTACTGGGGTGGTTCTTGCCAAAAATGGAACCTTATTAGTGCAGTGAGCAATAGTGGAAGTACAAAGGCTTCTACAGGAGAAAGCTTAGCAAATTCATTAGCTTCTTCATTTGCATGGGCAGGTTACAATGATCAGGATTCATCAGGTGGCTATGCTGTATGGGCACCAGACATTATTTACAATGCTAACTATGTATGGAATGATGGAAGTAAGGGCGCATACATGATGTACTACTGTACTTCTTCAACATATATTCGTTCATGTATTGGTTACGGTGTTTCAAAATCAGCAACAGGTCCATTTACATATGTAGATACTGTACTTTATTCTGGTTTTACAAGTGGAGATGTTAATGTAACAACATCATCTAGTTTAGGAACAAAGACAGTAAATACTTCATATCAAAATACAAATATACCAAAACTTATTAGTTCAGGTAAACTTAGTGGAACAAGAAGCGGCTGGTTTACTTCTAGTGGCGGATTTAATAATACATTATTCCCAAATGCAATTGACCCAACTATATTCTTTGATGCTAGTGGAAATTTATGGATGACATATGGTTCATGGTCAGGCGGAATATTTATTTTACAACTTGATAAGACAACAGGACAGCCAATTTATCCAAAAACAAGCAGTGGCGTAACAGATGGATATTTTGGAAAACAAATTGCAGGCGGATATGGAAAATCAGGTGAGGCTCCATACATAGTATATGATTCAACAAGTGGTTATTACTATTTGTATGTAACATATGGTTGGTTAGGCGTTGATGGTGGATATCATGTTCGTATGTACAGATCAAAAACTGTAAATGGTACATATAATGATGCAGCAGGTAATAGTGCAATATTTACATCTACAACAAATCAAGCATCATGTGGTGTAAAATTATTCGGTAATTATAATTTCTCAACATTAAGTGTAGGATATAAGTCAGGTGGACATAATTCAGCATTTATTGATACAGATGGACAAAGATATTTGATATATCATACAAGATTTAATGCAGGTACAGAGTATCATGAAGTAAGAGTTCATCAACAGTTTTTAAATGAAGATAACTGGCCAGTTACAGCAGTTTATGAGTACTTAGGAAGTTCTATATCAAGTACAGGATATTCTTCATCAGACATGGTTGGTACATATGAATTTGTAAATCATGGTTTAGATGCTTCTACTGCAAATGTAGGAATGCTTACAACAAGTTCAGTTACATTAAATAGTAACGGTACAATTACAGGTGCTTATACAGGAACATGGAGTTATACTTCAGGAACATATTATTGTAAGATGGTTATTGGTGGCGTTACATATAAGGGTGTATTCTTTAAACAAAAAGATGAGTCTACAAGCCACAAAGAGTTAATGACATTTACACTTATAGGTTCAAACAACCAATCAATTTGGGGAACAAAGACAACAGCAAGCTCAACATCATCAACTACAGTATCAGATGGAACATATTACATTCAAAATGTGTACTCAGGACTATATCTTGATGTAGCAAACGGAAGTAGTGCAGACAATGCAAATATTCAGCAGTGGGCTTACAATGGATTAGATGCTCAGAAGTTTAAAATTGTATCAGATGGAAATGGATACTATCATATTTTAACAGGAGCTTCAGGATATTCAAAATGTGTAGATGTTGCGGGAGCAAAGGCTACTGATGGAGCAAACATACTACAATATACATATAAGGGTGCAACTAACCAGCAGTTTAAGTTGGAAAAACAATCAGATGGAAGTTATGCTATTTTAACAAGAGCAAGCAATTGCCTATCTGGACTTGATGTATATAATTGGAGTACAGCATCAGGTGGCAATATAAATCAATGGAATTATTGGGGCGGAGAGTGCCAGAAATGGAAATTGGTTCCAGCTAGTTAGAGATATTATTTGGGCAATGGACTTAACCATGAGTTAAGTTCGTTGCCCTATATTTAACTATTGCTACATGGTTTTTATTTTATTTAACTGGTATAATAAATAAAAACAAAGGAGGAATCAATTATGCACAATATTGCATATTTACGCAAAGAAAGCGGTCTTACCCAAGATGAGTTGGCTGAGAGGTTGCAAATTAGTTCACAAGCAATAAGTAAGTGGGAAAATGGGCACACAATGCCAGAGATTACACTTTTGCCAAAACTTGCTAAAATTTTTAACTGTACAATTGATGATATATTAATTCCGCAAATGTGCGTAAACAAGAATAGAAATTATATTCATGCTCTTTTGCCATATCAAGATGTAGCTTCTTATACAGGTTCCTATTGGCCTCGTAGTATGGCTTTTCCAGCTGTTATGTCAGCGCTTAAACTTTTTATGGGGCTTGAAGATAGAAGGGATTTTAATAATTATCAAGTAAATGATGACCAAGAATATATCTTGCAATCTGGAATTTCAACTTTAGCATTTGGATTTTCTCGGTATAATAAAGAGTTTATTCATGACTGTTTTAAAATATATGGACTGGACTATGATATGGTTTCACTAAATGATAAACCAATTGAAGACATTACTTTAATTATTAAAACACAAATACAAAAGGGGTATCCAGTTATCATTCAGGATAAATCTAATAATGCTGCGTTCTTATTTGTAACAGGAATTGAATCAAGTGGTAAAATGATTTGGGCACATGAATTTATAGAAGGCTTTGATGAAAAAAATTGTAATATGAATCCTTATAATATGGAGAAAAGAGATAATTGGTTAAAACCTGATATGGAAGTGCTTTTACTTCATCATATAGATAAAAAATTAAGTATCGAAAGTGCATGTAAAAATGCTTTGAATAATTATTGCTTAATTATGTCAGGTAATTGGGATAAAGAAGAATTTTGCAGTAAAGAAACTCCTTCTTCATTTAAACAGTTTATGAAATATGGTACGCAAGGATATCAAACTTATATTAATTATTTAAAAGAAAAGAAATCATTCGATGGATTTTCACCACAAGATTGTATACTTTATGAAAGTTTATATCGTACAATGGGATTCTTATGTATGTGCAAGGGACTTATTAAAGATATTGATGTTCAATGTTTAAACTCCGCAATTGATAAGTATAACGTACTATGTCAGCATGCACATGATATTTTTGATGTAGTTGGAGGAAGGTTATTAGTTGACAAAACTACTAAGGAAAAAACAGAAGTTGTAATTGATTGTTTAGTAAGGTCAAATGAAATTTTTATTGATGTTATAAAATTATTATCAAGCGTCACTGCGAAGTGACGCTTTTTTGGAAATAGGAAATTGTGCGAACCAAATAGTGATAGTTAATTAAGAATTGCTTGCAATTCTTGAATAGTTTGCCGCGGGGCGAACTATTTTTGGGTCTTGATTGAGCTTAAAAAGTGTGTTAGAATGTAATAAAATGTAGTAAAAAGACAAGGAAGTGGGGCAAAAAATGATTTCAAATCAAATATTACAAAATACCATTGAAGGGGTAAAAAGTATAGCAAGAGTTGACTTGTGTATTTTTGATACAGAGGGTAAGACCTTAGCGACGACTTTTGAAGAATCAGAGGATTATGAAGAGACTATAATTTCATTTGTAGAGTCTCCCGCAGACAATCAAGAAATGCAGGGTTGCCAGTTTTTTAAGGTATGTGATGATAGTCAGGTAGAATATATATTATTAGCAAAAGGAAACAGTAATGATATATATATGGTAGGTAAAATGGCAGCATTTCAGATTCAAAATCTTCTTGTTGCTTATAAGGAAAGATTTGATAAGGATAATTTTATCAAAAACCTACTTTTAGATAATTTACTACTTGTGGATATTTATAATAGGGCTAAAAAACTACATATTGAAACAGATGTTAGACGTGTGGTTTTTACAGTTGAAACAAAGACTGAAAAAGATAATAACGCATTAGAGACTCTTAGAACATTGTTTATGACAACGCAAAAAGACTTTATTACAGCTGTTGATGAGAAAAACATAATCATTGTAAAAGAAGTAAGACAAAATGAAAGTTATGATGATCTTGATAAAATAGCAAAGACAGTTTTAGATATGCTTAATACAGAAGCTATGTCAAGAGTTCATATTGCATATGGTACAATTGTAAATGAAATAAAAGAGGTATCTAAGTCTTATAAAGAAGCTAAAATGGCATTAGATGTTGGAAAAATATTCTATAGTGAGAAAAATATTGTAGCATATAACAATCTTGGAATTGGAAGACTTATTTATCAGCTACCCGTACCACTTTGTAAGATGTTTATTAAAGAAATCTTTGATGGAAAGTCACCAGATGAATTTGATGAAGAAACACTTACAACAATAAATAAATTTTTTGAAAATAGTCTTAATGTATCAGAGACATCAAGGCAGTTATATATTCATAGAAATACATTGGTTTATAGATTGGACAAACTTCAAAAAAGTACAGGTTTGGATCTTAGAACATTTGAAGATGCAATCACATTTAAGATTGCATTAATGGTTGTGAAGTACATGAAATATATGGAAAGTATAGATTATTAAGCAGAATTATGTTAATCTATTTTGGGGCGGATAGATAAATCAAACGCTATGATATTATAGCAGAATGGTGGTTATTGTGATAGTAATAGAAAACGTAAGTAAATCGTATACAGCAGGGGCTCCTGCTATCAATAATATAAACTTAAAGATAGAAAAAGGTGAGTTTGTATTTATTGTTGGAAATTCAGGGGCAGGAAAGTCAACTCTTATTAAATTATTATTAAAGGAGTTAGAGCCTACGACTGGTAAGATATATATTAATGATAAATATCTAAATAAGATGAAAAGAAGAAAAATACCTATGTTAAGAAGGGATATAGGAGTTGTTTTTCAAGATTTCCGTTTATTAAAGGATAGAAATGTATATGATAATGTTGCATTTGCACAACATGTAGTGGAAGTGCCTCAAAAGACGATTAGAAGAAGAGTGCCAACTATGTTATCTATGGTTGGACTAGCAGAGAAATATAAATCATTCCCTAAGGAACTATCAGGGGGTGAGCAACAAAGAGTTGCACTTGCAAGAGCATTGGTTAATAATCCACCAATCCTATTGGCAGATGAGCCGACAGGAAATCTTGATCCAAAGAATTCATGGGAAATCATGAACTTATTGGAAGAAATTAATAAGCGAGGAACTACAGTTATAGTTGTTACGCATAATAGGGAAATCGTTGATGCTATGCAAAAACGAGTAATTACTATGCAAAAAGGTGTAATTATTAGTGACGAGAGAAAAGGTGGATATATATATGAAAATTAAGACATGGTTTTACAGTATAAAACAGGGTATTATTAATATAAAAAGAAATAAGCTTTTTTCTCTTGCATCAGTTGCAACTATAGCTATTTGTATCTTTTTAATAGGTCTGTTTTATTCTGTTGTAGTAAACTTTAATTATATGATTGATTCACTAGAGTCAAAGCTTTGTATCACAACATTTTTTGAAAAAGAGATAACACAAGAAAAGATAGACGAATTAAAAAGTACAATAGGAAAACGTGTAGAAGTATCAAAAATAGATTATAAATCAGCGGAAGATGCATGGGAAGAATACAAAGTGATATACTTTGGTGATAATGATTATCTTGCTGAAGGATTTAAAGATGATAATCCACTTGCAAATTCAGCATCATTTTCAATATATTTAAATGATGTATCAATGCAAGATACATTTGTAAAATATGTTGAGCATTTGGAAGGAATAAGACAAGTATATGCACCAACAAATGCGGCATCTACAATTGGTGATTTTGGTAAACTAGTAGGTTATGTGTCAGTGGCATTAATTGCAGTGCTTTTAGCTATAGGTGTATTTTTGATTAGTAATACTGTTATGATAGGTATAACAGTGAGAAAAGAAGAGATTAAGATTATGAAGCTGATGGGAGCAACAGATATCTTTGTAAGAGCTCCATTTATGGTAGAAGGTGTAATGATTGGTATAATAGGAGCATCTATTCCACTAGTGGTTTTATATTATGTGTATAGTAATGCAGTTGGTTTTGTTATGTCGCAGTTTCAAACATTGTCATCAGTTGCAGTATTTTTATCATCAGGAGAGGTGTTTAAGATTTTAGTTCCAATGGCACTTATTATTGGTGGAGGAATTGGTGTTTTAGGAAGTATTATAACGATGAGAAGGCATCTAAAGGTTTAGGAGGGTGTAAATATGCGAAAGAGGTTATACAGGATAGTTAGTAGTGTTTTGGTTGTTTTAATGGTATTATCTAGTTCTATTTCGCCACAGGCAACAGATGATATTAGTGATGCACAGAGAAAAAAGGAACAGATGGAAGCAGAGCTAAAGGATACTAAGAGTAAGCTTAATGATTTGGAAGCTTTGAAAAGTGATGCTCAAGCATATATACAAAAGATGGATGAATATTTAAATGATATTACTAATAATATTTATACATTAGAGCAAAATGTAGCAGCAAAACAGACAGAAATAGAAAAGACACAATCAGATATAGAAGCAGCGGAGATAGATATTGTACAGCAATATGAGGCAATGAAGCTCCGTATTCAATATATGTATGAGAATGGTGATAATTCATACATAGATATATTACTTGCATCAGGTGATATTAGTGAGTTACTTAATAAAACAGAGTATTTAGTGGAGATTTTACAGTATGATAGAGAAATGTTAACAAAACTACAAAATACAAAAGAATTAATAGAATCTTCAAAAAAACGACTTGAAGGTGAGTTGTCAGATCTTAATAAGATAAAAAAAGAATCAGAGGACGAAAAAGCAGCAGTAGAAGAGCTAGTACGAGCAAAAGAAGCACAATTGTCGTATACAAATGGTGAAATTGTGAGTAAAGAAGAGGCTATAAAAAGACAGCAAGAAGAAATTGTTGAGCAAGATAAATTAATAGAAGAATTAAAAAGAATTGAAGAAGAGCGTAAGAAAAAAGCGGCACAATTGACATATGATGGAGGTCAAATGATTTGGCCAACACCAGGCTCTACAAGAATTACGTCACCTTTTGGAGATAGAAGTGATCCTTTTACAGGTGTTACATCATTTCATTCAGGTGTTGATGTGGGAACACCTACTGGAACACCAATATATGCAGCGTATAGTGGAGAAGTTGCATGGTCATATTATAGTTCTTCGGCTGGAAATTGGATAGGCATAGATCATGGAAATGGATTATATACTATATATATGCATATGTCAAAATTGATAGCTAATACTGGTGATAAGGTATCAACAGGAGATTTAATAGGATTGGTTGGGTCAACAGGAAGGTCAACAGGAGCACATCTACATTTTAGTGTTAGATTAGATGGAGAATATGTAGATCCATTAAAGTATGTTATACCACAATAATATCTTAGAAAGGATATAACAAATTATTATGCAAGAACAAGATGAAGATATAATTATAGAAGATAGAGGAAGTAATGGAAACTTTTTAAGAGGTATTTTTGTAGGAGTGATGTTTTCAGTATTTGCATTTTTATGTGTTGTATTGTTGAACTTTTTTATAGGAAGCGACTCAAGCAAGAATACTTCTGATAGTAATGAATCAAAAAAAACAAGTGTGGAATCAAGCACTGATTCAAATAGTAAAACGGAAGATAGCCGATTTGATGCAATAAATAAAAAGATGGAATTGATACAGAGTACATTGGATTTGTATTATTATTATGATGAAGATATGGATGCAGTAGAAGACAGCATCTATAGTGGATTTCTTGCGGGACTTGGTGACAAATATGCAACATATTATGATGAAAAGGCATATGCAGCACTTATGGAAAGCTCAAATGGCCAATATTATGGAATAGGATGTGTGGTAACTCAAAATGTTGAAACGGGAGTTATTACAGTAGTGCAGCCATATAAGGACTGTCCAGCATATGAAGCAGGACTTAGTATTGGCGATATTATTTTAAAAGTTAATGAAACGCAAGTTACAGGTATGGATTTGTCAGAGGCTGTAGCGCTGATAAAGGGAGAAAAAGGTACTTTTGTTGAAATTACGTATTCAAGGGGTGAAGAAGAAAAGACCGTTAAAGTTGAGCGTAGAGAGATAAATGTACCAACTGTTGCATATGAAATGAAAGAAGGCAATATTGGATATATACAGATTTCAAACTTTGATAAGGTGACAGTTACACAGTTTAGTGAAGCACTTGATGATTTAATTGCACAGGGAGCTAAAGGTTTGATTTTTGATGTACGTTCAAATCCTGGTGGATTATATGATTCGGTAGTAAAGATGTTAGATACACTTTTGCCAGAAGGTGTTATTGTATATACTGAAGATAAGTATCAAAATAGAAGTTCAAAAGAATCAGATGCGCAGTGTATTGAGTTACCAATGGCAGTATTAATTAATGGAGATAGCGCAAGTGCATCAGAAATATTTGCGGGCGCACTTAAGGACTTTGATTGGGCAGAAATAATAGGTACAAAATCTTATGGTAAAGGTATTGTCCAAAGTATTATTGATCTTAAAGATGGTACAGCTATAAAATTTACAGTTTCATCATATTTCTTACCATCAGGTGTTTGTATTCAAGATATTGGAATTGAACCAGATCAAAATGTAGAACTTCCAGAAGACGAAGCTGCATATGATGAGTCTGGATATTTAAAAGAAGGATATGATACACAATTAAATACAGCAATGGAATATATAAAAGGGAAAATTTCCAAGTAGTTTCAAATACGATAAAAAAAAAAAGATATATAAAAACTACTAGTAAATATCTGCAAAATTTGGTAGAATAGAAGTACTTAATATTAGTGAAAAAATAAAAAGAAAAGCTAAGGAGGAAGATTAGTTTTATGGAATATAATGAAGAATATTTTAAAAAGAGTGCCAATCATAAGGCACTGCTTATGTGGACTATTTTAGGTATAGTTTTGTCAGGAGCTTATTTGCTTGAAGTAGTTAAAGGATTAAGAGATTGGCAATATTATGGCTTATTTTTATTGATATGTTGGAGTCCATATGTATTGGGATTAATTGTTTTGAAGGTGAAAGGTGCAAGTTGTAATATTTATAAGGATGTAGTAGGATACGGATATGGAATTTTCTATGTATTTGTATTACTTACAACTACATCAAACTTGGCTTTTGTGTACATATTACCACTTACAAGTATGCTAATACTATATAAAAATCGTAATTATATTTTAAGATGTGGTATAGCCAATGTATTGTTATTAATTGTAGCCATCATAAAGAATCTTGGGGATGGAGTAAATAATGCAGAAGACATTACTTCTTTCGAGATACAGATGGCAAGTGTTATACTTTGTTATTTGGGATACATATTGTCAATTAACCATATGAATAAATCAGATGGATCAATGCTTGGGTCAGTACAAGCAAACTTAGACAAGGTTATAAAGACTATAGAGACTGTAAAGCAAGCAAGTAACTCTGTAGTAGATGGAATGGTTGTTGTAAGAGAATTAGCAGATGAGAACATTGACAGTGCAAATACTGTAGTTGGAAGTATGACAGAGCTTACAAATAAAAATAATGATTTGCAGCAAACAACTGATTCTTCATTACAACTTACAGAAACAATAAATGATCAAGTTCAAAATGTTGCATCACTGATAAGCCAGATGGTAGAGCTAGTTGAAAAGTCTACTAATCATTCAAAGGCTAGTTCAGAAGAATTAACAGAAGTTGTTGAATCTACAAATATCATGGCAACATTGTCAGGAGAGGTAGAAGAAGTATTATCAGAGTTTAAGAAGCAATTTATTGTTATGAAGGATGAAGCAAGGACTATTGAAAAAATCACAAATCAGACAAACTTATTGGCATTAAATGCTTCTATAGAGGCGGCTAGAGCAGGTGAGGCAGGAAAAGGATTTGCAGTAGTTGCAGACGAAATCAGAAACTTGAGTCTTGGTACACAGACTTCATCTAATAGTATATTTGAAGCATTACAGCATTTGGAAAATATATCAGAAAAGATGACAGGTTCTATTACTCAAATATTAGAAAGAATTGCCTTATCATTAGAAAAGGTAAATCAAGTAGATCAAAGTGTTGCAGATATTACAAGAGATTCAGCTCAGATAGGTGAGAATATCCAAATAATTGATGAGGCTATGAGAGAAGTAAAAGAGTCAAATAGCAAGATGGTTCAAAATATGCAGGGTGTTGCAGGTGTAGTTGATATTATGACACAAAGTATAGCTGATTCTGACGAAAATACAAGGCAAATGCTATCTAAGTATACTGAAACTACAGATAATATAGCTGAAATCGAAGTAGTTGTTGCTAAGCTAATGGAAGAATTAGGCAGCGGCGGATTCATGGGACTAAAGGATATTTCTAGAAACATGCGTGGTACAATAACTGTAGGAAGCATGGAATATAAAGCGGAAATCTATGAAGTAAGTGAAGATTCAGTTATAGTTAGAGTATTAGAGCATAAGACGATTATTGATAAAGGTACAATAACATGTAAATTGCAGTTACCAGTTGAAAACGTAGTATATTCATGGGAAGATATAAACTTGACTTCAAATAAGACTAAGGGAGATAATTTCTATAAGTTAGTTATTAAGACTTCTCCAAAGATAGTAAACAGAAGAAAATATGTGAGAATGCCAATAAACAATTATGCAAAGTTAACTATTGCAGAAACTAACCGTGTTATAAACGGCAAGATGATTAACATTTCAGCTGGTGGATTTGCATTTGAAACAAGGGATTCAATACCTGCTAATGCAAAGGGTATAACAGTACGTTTGGTTGTAGATGATATAGATGAATTTAAAAATTCTGTATTTGAGGCGAAGGTGATTCGTGTTACAACTGAAAAAGGTCGTTATTCAATAGGTGCTAGATTAACAGAGGATAATAAGGATGTATTGGAATATGTAACAAAGAATTATCACCGTTAAAAAAACGTTCGACTGACGTCGAAGTTTGCAAGAATAATAGATTCGTTGAGCGAACTATTATTCTTGCTTGACAGTCACTACTTGGCTTGTTAAATAAAAATAAATGAAATAATCGGGATGAGGTTGTCAGCTATGCTGGCAATCTCATTGTTGGTTAAAAGAGAACATATATTCGAAAAAAGGCTATACATTTATATTGAATTATGTTAGTATTAGTAAAGAAATAAAAAAGGAAAGATGGGGTTAAAAATATGATAAAAATATTTAAGAAAGCACGGCCATTTTATGGGAGTATATATGGTATTCTCGTTTTATGTGTGTGTTTGGGACAAATGCAGGGTATATTGGCATTGGTGGAACCGCAGATAGCATCACTTATCGTAGATAAGGTTGTTAAGCCATCACTTGGTGAGCCAGTAAGTGAAAATAGCAGTATTTTTAATTTTTTGATAGATGGTATACCAGAAGGGGATATATGGAGCATTATGTGGGTGCTTGTTATAGCATTTATAGTGTTTATGGGATTGTATTTTTTATGTTTTTACATAAGGTGGAATATAGCACATTATTATTCGTTAAAATGTGATAATAATATGAGATTGCAGGTTATGAAAAAGATTAATTCTTTTGGACAAAGGCTAATGAAGGATTATAGTAGTGGAGATTTGATTACGATAGTGAATTCGGATTCTCATAAACTGCGAAACTTTCATATAGCTACGATACCATTTATTGTGGATTCGATATTTTATATAATTTTTGCATCATATTTTTTATTTAGAATAAATATATGGTTGATGATATTACCGTTAGCTACATTGGTGATATTTGGGTTTATTACAAAGGGATTTCTTAAAATGTGTAATGACTTATACGGAAAGCTATGGTCGAAAAACTCAGCATTAAATACTGAAACACAGGAAAGCATTTATGGTATTAGAACAATAAAAGCTTACGGAAGAGAAGATGTAAGAAAAGAAAGGTTTAGTGAAAAGACAGAAGACCTTAGAGAGGTTTACACGACATTTGGTACAAAGAGATATAAGTATTTCCTTGCATTTGGAACAGTGGATCAGTTTGTAATGGTTGGAAGTATGGCAATAAGTATATATCTTGCAACTCATTTCCATATGACAGCAGGTGAATATACAGCATTTTTAGCATATTTATTATCAATATGCGGATATTTTGTAGATATTATTTTCTTATCTTCGGATATTCAAGATGCAAAAGTAAGTGCAGATAGATTGTTTGGTCTTCTTGATAAAGAAGATGAAATTTTGGCATCTTATGGAGATAAAATGGTATCAAAAACTCCACATGTGGAGGTTAAAAACCTTATGGTAAATGCTGATGAAGAAGCTTTAATAAAAGGAATTAACCTTGATATACCATATGGCAAGAAGATAGGGATTATGGGAAAGACAGGCAGTGGTAAGTCTGTTATTCTTAGAACATTGCAAGCGTTTAAAGAGTATGCAGAAGGTGAAATAACTATTGATGGAGTAAATATAAAAGAATATAACAAGAATGAGATAGCAAGAGCTTATGGTTATGCTATGCAGGATGTATTTTTGTTCTCAAATTCAATAGAAGCTAATATCGCATATTATAATCCAGATGCTTCGCAAGAGGAAGTATTTAGATGTGGAAAGATAGCAGAAGTAGATGAGTTTGCAAATGATTTTCCAGATAAATATAAAACTATTGTAGGTGAAAAAGGTTTTGGATTATCAGGCGGTCAAAAGCAGAGAGTTGCTATTGCTAGAGCGTTGCTTAAAGATGCACCGATTACTATACTAGATGATTGTACAAGTGCTTTGGATATAGAAACGGAAAGTAAAATTTTCAAGAATCTAAATGAATATTTTAATGGTAGAACACTTATCATGGCTACGCATAGGGCAAAGGCGTTGAAAGATTTTGACGAGATAATATTTATGGAACAAGGAGAAATTGTAGAGCGAGGAACATTTAATGAGCTTATGAAGTTAAATGGTCACTACGCAAGTATTTACAATCAACAAATGGACAAGGAGGTGTATGTAAATGAGTAGAAATCTATATTTTGAAGATGAAGTGTTAAATGAAAAGTTTAATGGATTTATGCTTAAGCGCCTCATATCATATGCCAAAGAATTTAAAGGAGCATATATTAAAGTAATATCACTTCTGATTTTTGCAAGTTTTATATCGATTGTACCAATATTAATTAATTTTCATATAATCAATAAAGTTTTACCTAAAAATGGTCAGGTTCCAAGTAATGTACTTAGTGTTTCAGTGATATTATTACTTGTTTGGTTTTCAATAAGTATGGGTTCAGAAATATTTAACTATTTTACATCGAAAATTTCAAACGAGTTAGGTAATTCTATAATATGTAATCTTAGAAAAGACTTATTTGATAAGCTCATGGAACTTAGTTTTGATTATTATGATCATAGACCTTCGGGTAAAATTTTAGTGAGGGTAACAAATTATACAGATGAAATAGCGGATTTCTTTATAAATAATATGACAAGAGTTATACAAAATGTATTTATAATGTTGATATCATTTGTATTTGTGTGCTTCCTAGATATTAGGCTTGGATTTGTAGTATTACTTATTAGTATTCCACTAATATTGATTATGTGGGTTTTAGCAAAGGCGCTACATACTAGAGTAAGAATGGATAGAAATAAAGGTAGTAATAGAACTGCGTTTGTAGCAGAAGATATAAATGGTTTAGAGGTTATAAAGGCATTCAACAGAGAAGAGTTAAATGATGAAATCTTTGTTGATTTATCACAGCAGTATCATAAGGCATTTATGAATACTACAAGATACAGAGAAATATTTTTCCCATTGTCACATGGAATAATTAGAATTATGTGTACAATAGTAATATATCTAACAGCATTGCTTATAATTACTCATCAGTGGGGTGCAGCGATTTCTTTAGGAGCTATAGTAGCAATTACAACTTGTATGCAGAGATTCTCAGGAGCTGTATTTGTTATATGTCAAAGATTGCAGGCAATTACGAGTATTACATCAAATGTTGAACGTATATTTGAGGTATTAGATACACCTTCTGAAATACTTGAAAAGTATGATGCTAAACCTCTTCGTGATGCGAAAGGTAAAGTTATCTTTGATGATGTTACATTTTCTTATATTAAAGGAATTAATATACTAGAAAAAATTAACTTAGAGGTTGAACCTGGGCAAATGGTAGCATTGGTTGGACCAACAGGAGCAGGAAAAACAACAATAGTCAACCTAATAAGCAGGTTTTATGATATTGATGATGGAAGTATTACGATTGATGATGTGGATGTTAGAGATATAACGATGCAGTCATTGCGAGAAAATGTTGGCGTTATGATGCAGGATACTTTCCTATTTAGTGATAAGATTATTGAAAATATAAGATTTTCAAAGCCTGATGCCACAGATGAAGAGTGTATTGAAGCGGCAAAGAAAGTTTTTGCAGATGATTTCATTATGAAAAAGCCGGAGGGTTATAACACAATGATTTCAAGTCGTGGTACAGAATTATCAAGTGGTGAAAAGCAGTTATTGTCGTTTGCAAGGCTTGTTTTAGCTGATCCAAAGGTTATTATACTTGATGAAGCTACAAGTAATATAGATACTGAAACAGAAAAACTCGTACAACAGATGTTTAAGACTATATTAAAGGATAGAACAAGCTTTGTTATTGCACATAGATTGTCAACCATTAAGAATGCAGATAGAATATTATATATTGATAATAAGGGCATTGTTGAAGATGGTACACATGATGAACTTGTAGCAAAAAAAGGAATGTATTATAAGTTATTGAATCAGAATAGTTAGTATTTTAAAAGTCCAGAGCATATGCTATGGACTTTTATTACGCTATTTGCTATAATTAGCTTCAACTATAAATCGTTATATAGGAGAACCTTTATGAGAAAATCGCTTGTAAGCTTTATTATAATTATTAGTATTATTTTATCTACATTAAGTTTCACCATAGTTGCTGATGATACGCAGCGTAAGGTTGTAAGGATTGCAATATCAAACGATGAAAATATTGTAATTGATAGAATTATGTATACAGCACTTGATAGAATGGGCTATGATGTAGTTGTATCCTCGCTGGGAATGAAAACAGCAGTGATTTCTGTAGATAACGGAGAAAATGATTTGTTAGCTGTGCAAGCACTTGGGATTGAAGATATATATACAAATTTGGTTCCAGTGGAAGTACCGATATCTTATGTTGATATGGTGGTGTATTGTAAAGAAGGCGTTAATCAAGAATTTGACTCATGGGATGACCTTAATGGGCTGAAAGTTATTTATCACTCAAAAAATGTTCATGTGGAGAATCATATACCTTCTGGTGCAGAGAAAATTGCAATAAATGATTATGATAGATTGTTTCAGACACTTTTAGATGATGGAGCAGATGTTCTTGTTCTGCCAATTACGGAACTATCAGATAAGATTGTTCCTAAGGGTATTGTAAAATGTGGTATTGTTCAAACTATAGATACATATTTATTTGCAAATAAAGAAAATTCTGAGTTAGCAAAACAGCTAGAAGAGGAACTTTCAAGAATGTTAAAGGATGGAACAGTTGAGAATATAAAAAAAGGTGTTACATCCAATTCTTCAAAGGAGAAGGTTATACTTCACATATCCTCATATAGCCCCGAAATGTTATGGGAGAATAAGATAGTGCAAGGTGTTCAAGATGCACTGGCTGATAATAAAAAAATAACTTATTATAACTTATCTTTAAATTTAGGTAGATTATCAAATGTAGAAGCTCAATACGAGATTATGGAAAAGTCTATTCATTCAACATTTATAGAAGGACCACCAGATGTTATAATTGCATCAGATAACGATGCATTTGATTTTGTTGTACAATACTATAATATATTATTTAATAATATACCAGTTATTTATTGTGGTATAAATAACTTTTCACCAGACATGATTTATGGGTTAGAAGAGAATATCACAGGTATAGAAGAAGTATATTCTACAGGTGATACTGCATATGAGATGCTTAAATTATTTCCCAAAACGGATAATATTTATATACTAAATGATTATTCTACATCAGGATTGATGAGTCGTAAATTTATGGAAGACGATATTTCACATTTAAAGACAAGAGTAAATTTAGTATACAATGCAAATGCTTCTTTATATGACATAATGGAGGAAATATCTGATTTAGAAGGAAATACGCTTGTTTTATGTGGCTCATATTATGTGGATGGTACAGGAAAATATTTTTCAGAGCAGGAGCTTTCTGAAATTTTTGCAAAAGGATTAAATACTCCTGTTTTTTGCCAAAAAAGTTCTAATATAGGTTTTGGTGAATTTATTGGAGGAAAGGTTGTAGATGGATATAATCAAGGATATGAGGCAGGAAAACTTGTATTAGATATATTAGGTGGCAAAAAGATAAGTGAATTAGACATAAATGATGATTTTGAAAAAAAGAATTCATGGGTGTTTGATTATAGTACATTCAATGAACATGGACTTAAAATAAATCAACTTCCTTTGGGATATACACTTGTAAACAAAGAATTATCACTTTTTGAGAGTAATCCTATGGAAGCAATATTGCTTATTAGTTTACTAGTATTAGCTTTATTGGTTGCAGTATTGTTCATTTACTTTTCATATATTTTGAGGAAAAAAAATAATTCGTTATTAGAGACTCAAAAGGATTTGCATACAGCAGAAGAGTTGATTGAAAAAGATAATGAAATCAGACGTTCGCAAGCTGACTTATACACATTACTTAATTCTGTAATGCAACCAGTATTAGTTTGTGATTTGAATGATGGTTCATTACTTTATGTAAATGATGCTTATGTAAATGTATTTGCATTTGAATCTCGTGAAGATGCATTAGAACATAGTATAGAGGATATATCAGAGGAATATCAGATTAGTGGTGAGAAATCGTCTGTTTTAATAGAGAGAAATCATCTTAATATAAAGAACCACAATTATATAAAGCCTTTTGAATGGAAGTTTATATCTAGGTTTGATCAAAACATATATGGAAGGGTAATGGTTAATGGTATTCGTTTTAATGAACGTTCAGCATATGTGGCTATTATTCAAGATATTACAATAGACAAAATGAAAAATGAAATTCTACAAAAAGCAGCGGAAGCAGAACGTAAAGCTAATAAGATGAAGAGTCAGTTTGTTGTTAATATGAGCCATGAACTGCGTACTCCAATGAATGCAATAATAGGTTTATCTCAAATAGCGATGAAGAAGAACTTTGAAAAAGATGCACATGAAATGTTTGGTAAGATGAATAAATCAGCTAAACTTTTGTTAGAACTTATAAATGATGTATTGGATTTTTCTAAGATTGAAGCAGATAAGATAGAACTATTTATTGATAAAGTAGAATTGGAGTCCGTTTTAAATGATGCTATTATGGTTGCAGTACCAAGGATTGAGAATAAACCGATAGAGGTTTATTTGAATATTGATGAAAATCTGCCACAATATGTTTTGGGCGATAAAACAAGAATATGGCAGGTACTTAAAAACATATTAGATAATTCAGCAAAATATACGGAAAAGGGTAGCATAACATTATCAGTTTTATTGAAAAAGAAGCAGTCAGAATACGAAAAAGCAATGATTGAGTTTTGTATCAGTGATACTGGACTAGGGATGTCTAAGGAACAGCTTGAAAGTTTATATAAGCCATTTGAACAATTTCATCAGTCAAAAAGTACAGCATCTGGAACAGGCCTTGGAATGACAATAACAAAACAGTTAATTGAGCTAATGAAGGGTGAAATAAAGGTATCAAGTACTATCGGGGAAGGAACTGTTACAAAAATAACTATTCCATTTAAAGTACCAGAGGAAAGTATATCAATAAAAGAATATATTAAAGGTTTTGATTTGGCAGGAACTAATATATTTTTGGCAGGATTTGATTCTTCGACAAGTAATGTTTTTGAAGTGTTGGCTACTAATATGAATGCCTCATTAATTAAGATTAAAGAGATAAATGACTTATCAAACAGTATAGAAATGTTACAGAATCAGGAATTAACATTATTTATAACGGATACTGCATGGGCAAAGGATATAGAAACAAAGTCAATTAGTTGTAAAAAGCTATTATTGGTCCCAAGTTATCGTTCAATGCTTACTCAAAGTGATGTAAATGAGATGGGATTTGATATAAGTATTGAAAAACCTTTGTTGCTTGCAGATACAGCAAAAAAACTATTTAGTGTATTGAAAGGATATGAAGAAGATAGTGTTGAGAATGCTCAGGCAGTATATCCAAATGTATCAGTTTTATTGGTTGAGGATAATGAAATTAATCAGGAAGTAGCAGCATGCATGCTTGAATTTTTTGATATACATCCGGATATAGCAAGTAATGGTAAGGAAGCTATAGAATATTTAGAGAAAAAGCAATATGATTTAGTCTTTATGGACTTATTTATGCCAGTTATGGATGGTCACGAGGCAACAAAATATATACGTGGGTCAGATTGTTCGTATAATAATGTTACTATTGTAGCTATGACTGCAAATGTTGTAAAGGAAGAGATAGAAAGGTGTATGCGAAATGGTATGAATGACCATATAGGTAAGCCGCTAGAATTTAAAGTTTTAGATAACATATTAAAAAAATGGTTGCGTTAGTGCAACCATTTTTATTGGGTGTTAATATGAAGTTGTTGCAATTTGTTGTAATTCATTTGGGTTAATATAGAACTTAGTTGGTTTTTGTGGATTTATATATACGTTTATTTCTTGTAGGTATGTATTTGATAAATCGACCCAAAGGTTCTTACTTGTAAAAGAATAGTCTATTCCATCCATAGGATTACGGAAGGTAAAGCTTATTTTGTATGGATTAATGTTGTTTGAGATTATATTAGTATTAAGAGCTATATTATTGACAGTAGCTCTAACTAATAGTCCTTTTTTCATTAAACTTTTATTACTACGACCTAAAAGAAATGGAATAAGTCCGATAAGCATAAATATAATTCCAAATGCTAAAGGTATAACAATGAGTAGATAAGATGTACTTCGTAGTTTTGCAGGATTATCAATTTTATAATATACTGTTTCAACGTCACCGACGCTCATACTACTAGAGTAGTAATATAAATAACTCTCGTACTCTTTACCATCAACAGTATATTTTACATAAACATCGTATGAGGTATCGCCATCACGATCTCTGTAAGGTTCTATTCTTGTTATAGTTGCTTTAGTGGTTGCATATTCGTCTTTGGTAGATTCATGAGAATAAAGTATACCAAATGCAACGATTATAAGTATAATGCCAACAATACCGAATATAGTTGGAACTAATTTTTCTGCTTTAAACATTTTATTTTCTCCTTAAATAATTCTCTTTTTTAAAAATAATTTAATTTTACTATGTTTTAGTATATAATATAATGATAAGTATGTAAAGAAAAAGACCAAACTTGTATTGTGATTTAGACTGGACAAATAAAAACGTAAAATGACAGGACAAATAATTTGAATTGCATTATTATTTTCTTATAAATAAACGGAGGTATAAGGTTAATATGGATTGGATAAATAGTACACAAAATGCAATTAATTTTATTGAAGACAATTTATTAGAAAATATTACAGTTGATGATGTATCAAATCATATTTTCGTATCAAGTGAACATTTTCAAAAGGTATTTTACATTATTACAGGTTTTTCTATAAGTGAATACATTAGAAATAGAAGGCTATCACTTGCGAGTCAGGAATTATTATCTACAGATCAAAAGGTTATAGATATTGCCTTAAAGTATGGATATGATACCCCTGAAAGTTTCTCAAAAGCATTCTCACGTTTTCATGGAATTGCACCTTCGAAAGTTGGTGAAGATACCGCAAAACTTAAATCCTTTTATCCTCTTGCAATACAGATTAATATAAAAGGAGGATTTGTTGTGTCGAGAAAATTAATACCTAATGTTGAAAAGTTATATGAAAATGGCGCTGAGAATTATATGTTTTGTAGCTGTATGAGGTCGGCAATGGCGGCTTTAAATGAAAGCAAAGAATTTGACTATGTTTTTTTTGCAGGAGTTACAGGTGATTTATTTTCACAAACATGGTGGCGTGAACCAATGTGGCGTTATAATGATTCATATTCAACTGTGTGTCATCATACGCAACAGCCGATTCGTGCAGCATTTGATGCTTGTGGTTATGAATATGAGTATGTGTGTGAAAAAGAAATTAAAAGAAATAAAGCAGAGTATATAAAAAAGATCGTTGAGTCTATTGATAAGGGGTATCCAGTACTTACATTTGGTATAGTTGGTCCACCAATTTGTTCTATTATATTTGGATATGATGAAAATGGGGATGTATTAATTGGATGGTCACAATTTACAGATGAACCAAAGGAAGATAATCCTTCAGATTTAATTGTAGCAGAAAACTATTTTTCTAAAAGAAATGGATTAGATGAATCAGAGGGGTTGATATTCTTTGGGAAAAAGAAAACAGCTCCAACACTGGCGGAAAGTTTAAAAGAATCATTGCTAAGGATTCCTTCTTTAACGTTTATGGAACAATCAAGTGAATTACTATTTGGGAAAAAAGCATTTGAAGAATGGGAAGCTTCACTTTTAGCAGATGAATATTTTCAAAATGAAGATATGCTTTTTGAACCACTAGATACTTATGGTAGTTGCATGGTGTTAGTAGGTTCAAATATGTTTATAATGCAATCATATTTAGATAGAGTATTAAATCTGTGTCCTAGTATGAAAGAATGTGTAGAGCAATTAAAAGAAGCATATTTAAAGGAAGCACAAGCATTGGACAAGTTGGTAGAATTTCAAGGAGGATTTTTCTTTGAGGCTGATAGAAGTAGACTTTTAGACAGGGAATTTCGTTTGAAACTTGCAAAACATGTTAATGAAGTGAAGAAGTGCTATTTAAATGCGGCAAAGATTATGATAGATTGGTATTAGAATTAAAATGGAGGTATTAGTGTGAAGTTTGAAAATATGGTGGGAAAAGAATTTGATAATATATCACAGAGGGTTATTTATCCTTATATTGTGCTTTATCCAGAATTCAATGCAGTATTAAGTGATGAGGTTTCTGAGGAAGCTCAGAGGCAAATGAATGAATTTATTAAAAATACAATAATAACATTATATAATAATCCAGAACTTATTGAGATGTCAGTAGATAAAGATGATTATTATATATTTGGTCAAATGAATAAGGACAGACCAGAGCTTTATGATTTAATAAGAAAGCTAGAGAAAAAGTTTTTAACTTTTTTTAATTTCTTATATAACATAGGTTTAGCAGGAAATATTAAAGATAAAACTATTATTCATAATAGTATTATTTATAATAGTTTTTATATACCAAAAACATTCAAAGCATTAAATAAGAAAAAGCAAGCGATATTAGAAAGTTTAGGTTTGGTGATTGAAGTAGAAAAAGACAATATCATTGTTTATAGCAAAGAATATCCCGAATTATGTTTAGGGTGGAAAGAACTTAGTAAAATTAGTAAATCACTTTGGAGTGATGATGATTCAAAAGCAATAGTAGTAAAGACTAATGCGAAATTTGCATTTATGAAATGCTTATTTGGATTTAAAGATGTTACATTAAGTAGGGTATGTGGTGATTTGGAACAGAGTGGGACATATCTTCATCAGATAGAAGAGTATCTTGTTAAAAAGGGATATGAAATTTTTTATGATGATGGAAACCCAATGTTACAAAAGATATATCCAAAAAAGCAAGAAGGTAATTTTAGAGTTTTCTTTACATTGCAGAATAAAAACCAGTTAGTTTATGCAATTAGGATACCTGATTTTACTACTTTGGTTACGGTTTATTTTGAGCATATGGATGAAGAGCTTAAAGAGTTTATTTTTGCTAGAATAGGTAAATGTAGCGGATGTGGTTATTGCACGCAGACAGATAAATCAGGAAAACGCAAACGGTTGGCAGTTGCTTTAGAGATGGATGGAGAAGTAATAGGTAAATGTCCTTTATACCCGAATTTAGGTTGGGACAGGTTGGATGAAAATGCAGTTTATATGATAAAGAAGTTGCTTGATTTTGCTGAAGAGACGTTGTATAAATAAAGGAGACAAATGATGAATAAAATAGATTTTTCAACTATAACAGCATGTGGCGAGTGCTGCGTTGGGTGCAAGAAAAAAGAAGAAGGATTGTGTGGAGGTTGTATTGAAACTGACGGAAAATGTAAAGAATGGGAGCAGTCAGGGGGATGCCCAATACATAAATGTGCTAGAGAACATAATGTCCAATTTTGCGGATTGTGTGAAAGCTTTCCATGTAAAGAGCTTACTGAAAAAATCACATGGAATCCAAATATCATAGAACATTTATCAGATTTGGCAAAATCGTATTTAACAAAATAATATTATAAGAATAGTTATTTTATTACATCTTCCTGCCGATATAATAATCAATATATGAATTATAAGAGGGAGGACTTGCAATGAATATAAAAGTAAATAATGAAAATTCAAGTATATATTTTGGTAATGCTAGAAGTGAAGAAAGTCAAACTCAAAAAGAAAATGGCGTTTCAAAAAGTGGTAGCATCTTTATGGGAAATGTAAATAAAGATAGTGATAATATTTTGATGAGAAAAATTCAATTAAGAAAAGAAGCTATGAAAGGCATTCTAGATCAATTTGCTGCGGATTCAAAGATTGATGAAGATTTGAAGGCAAGAGAAAATAGGATGTCTGATTTAGATGAGCAAATGAGTAATCTTCAAAAAGAATACAATAATATTGAAGAAAAGAAAGCAAAGCTCAAAGAAGAATATGGAATTACAGATGATAGTCAGGAAGGGCCTGAGGAATATAATGAACAAATGAAAACTTATGCTTATGATCAAGGTAAGCTTAAAGAAGAAATAGATATTTCGCAAGAAGAAAAATTGGAGCATGATTCGGTAATAAAGGCAACAAAAAAGGAATTACTTAAGACGCACCCGATGGCTGATGCACAAGCTGTTTCTAAAGAAATGAAGTTAGCAGCAAGTAAAGAAATTGCAGGGATGTTAATGGCAGAAGCAAAAGACCACATTGACGAAGAAATGGAAAAACAACAAGAAGAAGCAGAAAAAATCAAAGAAAAGAAAGAAGAGCAAGAAGAAAAACTAGAAGCTGCGAAGGAAAAACGAGAGGAAGTACAAGAGCATACAGAGAATATTGCAGAAGCTGCAGAAGCTGTAGAAGATATGCAAGACCCTGTGGAACAGCAAAGAAAAATACAATCTGGTATAAAGAATCTTATAGACAATAAATTGTTATTGGAGGAGGATTTAAAAGGATTGGATGTTAATGAAGAATTATAATATGATATGCACAATTAAATAAAGAACGGACGAAGAAGACGTGGCAAAATAACTAGATTTGTATGAAATTATGTTATGGAGCAACGCCTTTTTTGCAATTGGTAAAAATTGGAGGAGTGCATATGGAGTGCATTTGGTGTTAAAATTTAAAGGAGTGTAATGTACTGAAAAATAAATTTAGTTAACTTTATGATAAAAGTGAGAAAGGGAAAGATATGATAAGAATGAGTATTTTAGCATTGGACGACAGTGAACCTGCGTTAAAATTATTGGTAAAGTCTATTCATGAGGCATATCCTTTTGCTGATGTATTTGCATTTAGTAAGGTTTCAGAATTAATTGAATTTGCAAAGAATAATAATGCTGATATTGCTTTTTTGGATATTATGGTATGGGGACAAAATGGTATTACTATTGCAAAGGAATTAAAGGATATTATCCCGCAGATTAATATAATTTTTGTAACAGCATATTCTGAATATATGTTGGACGCTTTTTCGCTACATGCAAGCGGATATATACTAAAGCCTGTAACAAAAGAGGCGGTGCAGAAAGAATTGAAAAATTTGAGGTATCCAATTCAGAAAGAATATAATAAAGTATTTATACAAACATTTGGAAATTTTGAAGTGTTTTTACATGGAGAACCTGTTGCATTTCCACATTCAAAAACTAAGGAAGCACTTGCATTTTTGGTTGATAGAAAAGGTGCGGCTGTAAGAGCTTCAGAAATAGCAACTGTATTATGGGAAGATAAAGAATACAACCGGTATTTGCAAAATCAGATACAGAAAATAATTTCTTATATGATGCAGGTGTTAAGAGATAATGGTATTGAGGACATTGTTATTAAAAAGAGAAATAATATATCAATTAATCGTGAGCAAATAGATTGTGATTATTATGATTTTTTAAATGGAGAAATATCAGCTATAAATAATTATTGTGGGGAATACATGGCGAATTATAGTTGGGCAGAAATGACAACGGGAGCGTTGAGTCAGAAGATATCAATTAATTAGGAAAAATTTTACACTTTACGTTGAAAATATTTTGCTGTACTATAAAACAGTAAACTACACATAGTGGGAGGTGTTAGTATTAGTACAACGAATCTTATTAATGTTGTAATTGATTCAATGAGTCTATTAGTTACACTTACAATGGCGGTTTCGCTATTTATTGATAAAGAATATAAAAATAAACCAAGTTGTTTTTTTGTTGCGACCATTTTTGCTCAAATGGGAATACTGATCAATGATGCATTGGGTTGGATGTTTATGGGCAGCATGTATTCGTTTAGTCGCCCTCTTCTTTATATTACAACATTTTTATTTTATACTTTTGCATATATTGGCATGCTTATGTTACATTTTTATGTAATACATTATGTTTTAGAAGGAACCAAATATCTTAAATTAGTTTCTAACATCGGAATCGTCTTATTCTTTGTATATCTCATATTAATGATTGTACAACAGTTTAACTTTATGTTTTATGATTATGGACCAGATAATAATTACATTCGTAATTCGCTGGTTTGGTTTCCGTATTCGTATGCGGTAATACTTGGAGCTATTAATATTGGTTGCATTTTAAAATATTGGAATACTTTAAGGGCAAATGATAGAACCTTCTTTTTACTTTACTACTTTTTTACAGGAGTAACAATGACTATACAGTATTGTTTCTTTGGAATTATACTTTTGTATGCAGCAATCACAGTTTCCCTATTATTTATTTATATACGAATATATTTAAAAAGAAGTAGACGTCTTAGGGAAAAGGAACTGGAACTGGCATTGATGCAAGGAAGGATATCAATTATGCTAAGTCAGATGCAGCCACATTTTCTTTATAATGCATTGACAGCTATAGTGCAGCTTTGTGATGAAAATCCTCAAAGGGCAAAAAACTCTATGATTGAATTTTCTTCTTATTTAAGAAGAAATATGGATTCTTTAACAGAAGAAGGATTGATTTCTTTTGAAAAAGAACTTGTACATATTAAAGGGTATTTGAATTTGGAAAAAGCAATTTATGGAGAGTCTCTTCAAGTTATTTATGATATTGGTTGTACAGACTTTTTTCTTCCTGCATTAAGTGTACAGCCTATAGTGGAAAATGCAGTGAAGCACGGGATTGGAATGAAAGAAGGTGGAGGAACGATTATAATTACCACCGGTGAAACGAAAGATGAGTATATTGTAACAGTTAGAGATAATGGAATGGGTATAGTTGATAAAGAGGAGGATAATAATTCACATATTGGTGTGGATAATGTAAGACAAAGACTAAAACTTCAATGTAATGCGGATTTTCAATTAGAAAGCAGACCAGAGGAAGGAACAGTTGCTATGATAAAAATTCCTAAGAAAAAGGTCTAAGGAGTGCATGGGGAGTGCATCATCTGATATGATTTTATAAATAATAATTTGTAAAAGAAAGTGAGGATGATGTATGATAAGAGGATTAAAAAGCATGAAAAAGATAGTTTCATACATATTGGTGGTATGTATGGTGGCAGGTGGAACAATTGTTAATTTACCACAAAGTATATTTGCAGCAACACCGACAGAACCAACGTCTAATATTACGGCTTTAAATGGAATTACAGCGGTATTTGGTAATGGATGTTCGTTGATAATTGCAGCTGGAACAGCAGATGGGCAAACCGTTATTTATAGAGATGTGAATAATAATGGAGTGTATGATGATGGTGACACTGAATATTTATCATCTCGCGATATGTCAAGTTATTGGATTTTTGGAGGCGGTCAGTCGGGAAATGATGTATCAAGTACAAAAATCACAATGACAGGTGGTCAAGTATCTAACCTTATAGGTGGAGGTCTTAACTCAAAAGTATCAGGAAGTGTAAATGTTGATATAACTGGAGGAAAGGTAAATAGTACTTTTGTTGGTGGGGGATATAAGGTAACTAACGCTTCGGGAGAGTGTAGTGTCGGCGGAAAGATAACTGTTAATGTCAGTGGAAATTTTAGTATGCCAAACGGAACAAGCAGTTTCTTTGTAGGAGGATGTAAAGGCGATACATTTACTAATATTGATAATACAACAGCAAAAGATATTGAAATTAATATTAACAATGCTACTAATTTTACTTCAAATAGTCTTATTTATGCAAGTGGTTGGAATGCATCTCAAGATGGAACAACAACTATAAATATCACAAATTCACCAATTACAGCTAGAATTTATGGAGGTATTGGTAAAGATAGTAATACTCCATATACAAAAAGCGGTGATGTAGCAGTAACAATAACTGATTCTATTACCAGCGGACAAAGTATTTATTTAGGTGGAAGCAATGACGGTGTAGATGGAAATGCATCAATTACAGTAAATAATTCAAAGCTTAATTATATTTATGGTGCGGGATATAAAGGAAATGTTACAGGTAATGTAAGCATTACTGTCGGAGGAACTTCTGAGATTACTTCTGGTGTATATGCAGGAGGAAATAGTGGAACAGTAGGTGGAAGTGCATTAATAGATATAAGTGGAACAACTAAGATAGGTGGGGATGTTGACGGACAGGGTGTTACAGGAACAAGTACACTTAAAATAGCAGGAGATCCTCAAATAGGTAAGTATAGTTCAGGCAAATATTATGGTGTTAAATTATCAACTTTTACAGATGAAAAAATCATTGTAAAAGGAGCATTAACAGGTGCAGCAGATAGAATTTGTGTAATACTTCCAGATGAAGCAACAAGTGGAACCGTAGTAGCTTCACCAGCAGAAGGCATTACTGCTAGCTTAACACCTTTTTATAGTGATAAATATGATCTTGATATGGCATCAGGTAATGTTGTGGTAGGTAGAATAATTACACTTACAGCAGCAGTTGTAGGAGAAACAGAAACAGCATTTGATTCAGTGACAGGTACATTGACTATATCGGGTGATACCTTTACTGGTTTATCGGTAGGAAATGATATTACATCATGGTTTTTGGGTGCAGCAAGTTTAGGAATTACAGTTACAGTTACAAGTGTGTCAGGTGGAAGTTTAGGATTAAGTTTTACTGGTACACCAAGCAGTGTAAAAGAAAAAACATATATGCAGGTTGATATTCCGGCAGCAAAGCTTACTAGTGGAAGTTCAAAATCATTTACTTCAAAAGATAATGCTTACTGGACTGTTACACAAGCAGGAGTAGTAGATTATTATTTGTATTTTGATCCTATAACTAAAAAGCTTTATAAAAATGAAACAGTGGAATATACAGAGCAAGCAGATAAATGGTATGCTGATGAAGAGGGAAACCTTGTACTTAATGGATTTAGTTTAACTACATCTAGCAATATGGGTCTGTACTTAATGAATGATACTAAGTTAATTTTAGCTGAGGATAGTGTTAATACTATTATTTGTACAGAAAATTCATATGAGGCAATTTATTTCGATTATGAGGATGACAAGTCATTACCTGCGATAATTGAAGGAACGGGTATGCTAAATATAGAACTCAGAAAAGGTGGAGATGGAATTGATTCATATGCTAATGATTTATATATTATAGATGCAACTATTAATATTAATTCAGGAAACGGAACAGATAGTTATAATTCAAAAGGTATATATTCATCTAAGAATTTACATATACAAAATTCAGATATTACAATGAATTTAGGTAAATCAACTAATGCACAAGGAATTTATTGCCAATCAGGTGGATTGAATGTTGATGATAGTAATATTGAAATAATAATTGATGGAACATCAGATTCTGTATTTCCAATTTATATTAGCACTTCTGGAGAAGTAAATCTTGAAGGGAATGTAAGCATTACAGTTCCAACAGGTGCAGCGATAGAATCTAATTCATATCAAAACGCTTATGGAGGTACTATTAATCATAAAGCTGTAAAAGCCAATGGTGAAGTTGTAAGGGATCTTGTTAAAATAGAATCTGTAATTCAAAAGCATTTTGTTTCACAGACACTTAGCAACATTACAATTACAGCAGGTACAATAGGAACAAGAAAAGCTATTAAGGGAACTAACTATACAACGACTATTACAGCAAAAAATGGATATGTGTTACCAGGAGCTATTACTGTTAAAGTAGGCGGAAATACACTTGGCACAAGTGATTACACATATAATGCAGCGACAGGTGCTATTACAATACCAGGAGCTAAAATAACAGGAAATATTGAGATTATTGCTACAGGTAATGTTCCTGGTGGTGGTGGAAATGATAACGGCGGAAATGACAACGGTGGAAACAATAACGGTGGAAATGATAACGGCGGAAATAATAACGGTGGAAATGATAACGGCGGAAATGACAATGGTGGTAATGACAACGGTGGAAACAATAACGGTGGTGATAACAACGGTGGTAATAACAATGAGGGCAATAATAACGGCAATAACGACAACTCAGGAGATGTGCAAAAAGATGTTGTAAAGGACGAAAAAGCTCCTCAAACTTCATTTAATAATAACTTAGCAGCACTTCGAGATTTACTCTTTACAGACGCTGAAAAAGCACTTATACAAGCAGGTGCAGATGCGAGAATTTATTTGGAAGTAAGTGACATTGAAGATAAAATTAGCAGTGAAGATAAAGCCCTTATTGTGAATAATATTGGAAATCTTGTTGTAGGTGAGTATATTGATATTTCGTTATTTAAGCAAATAGGAGACAATGCTGCTCAAAGAATAAGTAATCCAAATGGACTAATAAGTATAACAATCTTAATACCTAATGATTTAATATTAAATGATTCATCAAAGACTAGAACATACAAGATAGCAAGAATCCATGATGGAGAATTTACATTATTAGATGGAGAGTTTGATACCAATACAGGAGAGTTTACATTTGCAACAGATAAATTCTCGACATATGCAATTGTTTACCAAGATGTTGATAACAATGTAGAGCCACCACAAACGGGTGATAATTCATTTAACTTAATATGGGCATTGCTTATGGCATCATCAGCAGTAATGGTATCAGTTTTTACCTTAAAAAAGAATAAGATAAAAGAAAGTGAGGCTGATGTATGATAAGAGGATTAAAAAGCATGAAAAAGATAGTTTCATACATATTGGTAGTATGTATGGTGGTAGGTGGAACAATTGTTAATTTACCACAAATAGTATTTGCAGATGCATCTGCGCCAGAGACTCAATTTGGTGGTGTAAATGGACATTGGGCATTATATGGTAATGGACATTCATTAATAATTGCACAGGGAAATACTTCTGATGAAACAGTTGTATATTGGGATAAGAATAGTGATGGAATAATTGATGCAGGCGATACAGTAGTTGTAGCATCATGTGATATGTCTGATTATTGGGTATTTGGAGGTGGTCGATACACTGAGGTAGCGAGTTCAAAAATCACAATGACAGGTGGAAAGATAAATTACTTAACAGGTGGTGGTCAATGCTCAAAGATAACGGGCGCTATATCTGTTAATGTAAGCGGAGGAACTATATTGTCTGACCTTGTAGGTGGAGGAAGAATTGTTTCCAATGAAACAGATGATTGTAGTGTTGGTGGAAAGATAACAATTAATGTAAGTGGTAATGCTGCTTTAGGGGGTATGTTTGTAGGAGGATGTAGAGGAGCTGGAAGTAATAGTGTGGCACATGATATTGAGATTAATATTACTAATGCTACTCAATTTGGTTCAAATTTTGGTTCAAATTCTTGGTTTGCTGCAAGTGGATATAAAGCTTCTCAAATAGGAACCACAACTTTAAATGTTACGAATTCAGTGTTAAAAACTTATTCTAGTGCTACTTATGGTGGTATTTATCAAGGTGGTGATAAAACAGGAGATGTAATAGTATCAATAAATAATTCTACTCTTAGTGGATTAACTATGGGTGGGCAAAGAAATACTGTTACTGGAAATACAACTCTTACAGTGATTGATTCTACAATCATTGGTTCTGTTGTGGGTGGTGGAGATGAAAGTGCTGTAACAGGTGATGTTAATATTACTATTGGAGGAGCTTCTGTACTTAATAGTAGTTTATATGCAGGTGGAGATGGTGGAAATGTTGAGGGCAATGCAGTAATAGATATAAGTGGAACGTCTAAACTAGAGAGTAATATATATGGACAGGGAGATTATGGAACTGTTGCAGGAACAAGTACAATTAAATTATCAGGTAATCCGACAATAGGTCGCGTAACTGCTAATAATTCATGGTCCACTACATATTATGGTATTAATTTATCTACATTTACAGATAATAAGGTTATAGTAAAAGGAGCATTAACAGCTACTACAAGTAAGATTTGTTTAATACTTCCAAATGGAGCAACAGGCGGTACAGTAGTAGGCTCACCAGCAGCAGGCGTTACAGCTACACCAGCACCTTTTTACTGTTCATCAAATGACTTTTATATCTTAGCAGGTAATGTTGTAGTGGATGGAAGAATAGCTACATTTTCAGCAGAAGTTAAAGGAGAAGATGGAACAGCGCTTGATTCACAAATAGGTACTTTAACTATTTCAGATGATACCTTTACAGGAGTATCAGTAGGCGATGATATTACATCATGGTTTTCAGATACATCAGAGTTGGGGATTTCGGTTACAGTTACAAGTGTATCAGGTGGAACATTGGGATTAAGTTTTACAGGTACACCTAGTGGCGAAAAATCAAAAACATATATGCAGGTTAGTGTTCCAGCAGCAAAGCTTGCAAGTGGGCTTGCAAAGAACCATACATCAACAAGTGGTGCTTATTGGTACATTTTAGAAGCAGGAACAGTAGATTACTATTTATATTTTGATTCTATAGCAGGAAAACTTTATATAGATGGAGATGATAGCAAGGAATATACAAGACAAACAGATAAATGGTATGTTGACGAAGAAGGAAACCTTGTGTTAAATGGATTTAATTTTAGTACAGTTTCTAATCAAGGTCTTGAATTATCAGATGGCAGTAAGTTAATTTTAGCAGAAGATAGCATCAATACTATTAAATGTGTTAAAAAAGTATATGGTGCAATTTATAACGATGATGGAGATGTTACAATTGAAGGGCCAGGTGTATTGAATATAACACTTTTAAATGCTGGAGAAGCATTTGAGTCATATGGTGATACAATGTCTATTATAAATGCAACTATTAATATAAATGGTGGAAGTGAAACAGAAAGTTTTTATTTATACGGTTTCTCAACATGTTGCGATTTGCATATAGAAAATTCGAATATTAAAATTAATTTATTAAATGTAAGTGGCTATACATATGGAATAGAAACAAGAGCTTTAGATATTATTGATAGTAATGTTGAAATTACAATTCAAGACGGAGGAGCAAACGAGATAACAGCAATTTATAGTTATGGTCATGAAATAATCTCAGCAACTTTGGAAAATGCAAGTATTGTAGCTCCGATAGGATCAGCTTTTGAAATGGAAAGTACATGGACAAATGGTAGCGGTACTTGGTATGAATGCTATTTAAAGAAAGATGGAGAAATTGTAACTGATTATGTTAAAATAGAATCCACGACACAAAAGCATTTTGTTTCGCAGACACTTAGTAATATAACAATTGCATCAGGTACAATAGGAACAAGAAAAGCAATTAAGGGAACTGATTATACAACTACTCTTACAGCAAAAGAAGGATATGTGTTGCCAGGAGCCATCACTGTTAAGGTAGGTGGAAACACACTTAGTACAAGTGATTACACTTATAATGCTACAACAGGTGTTATTACAATTCCAGGAGCTAAATTAACAGGAGATGTTGTTATTATTGCTACAGGCAATGTTCCAGGTGGCGGTGGAAACGATAACGGTGGAAACGATAACGGCGGAAACGATAACGGTGGAAACGATAACGGCGGAAACAATGGTGGCGGAAATAACGGAGGAAACAACGGCGGAAATAATGGCGGTGGAAACAATGGAGGTAATAACAACGGAGATGTGCAAAAAGATGTTGTAAAGGACGAAAAAGCTCCTCAAACTTCATTTAATAATAACTTAGCAGCACTTCGAGATTTACTCTTTACAGATGCAGAAAAGGCTCTTATACAATCTGGTGCAGATGCGAGAATATATTTGGAAGTAAGAGATATTGCAGATACTATTTCTGATGCAGATAAGGAGGTTATTAATAACAACATTAGTAATTTTACGATTGGAGAATATATTGATATTTCGTTATTTAAGCAAATAGGAGATAATGCAGCCCAAAGAATAAATAACCCAAATGGATTGATTAGTATTACAATTTTAATTCCAAATGATTTGCAGCTAAATGATTCGTCTAAAACAAGAATTTATAAGATTGCAAGAATACATGATGGTGAATTTACAATTATTGATGGTGAATATGATGCAGATACTGGAGAGTTTACATTTGAAACAGATAAATTTTCAACATATGCAATTATTTATCAAGATGTGAATAATAATGTAGAACCACCACAAACAGGGGATAATTCATTTAATATTGTATGGATGCTTCTTATGGCAGCATCAGTAACTATGACATCAGCATTTATTTTTAGAAACTTTAAGAAAGAAGAGATGTAATAAAAGATAACTCCTTTTTAATATATTTATAGAATATTCAAATCATACTATATTTTCATGTATTTATTTGATATAATTAAGAAACGGTATTTAATTGGAGGAATAATAAGAGTGAAAACAAAATTTATAAATTTTGAGGGAATACATGGAAGTGGTAAAAGTACATCAGCTCAGATTTTGCAAGAAGCTTTAAGAAAGAACGGCATTAAGACAGAATCAAGTTTTGAAGCTAATATTGATAATCCACGAAAAGGTATGTTGGATTTTAGTTTTACATCAGCTCTGACATTAAGTGAGCTTGAGGATATAAAATCAGAGTTTCCAGAGCATATTGAAGTGTTGGATAAGCATTTACAAAAGATGGGAGATTACTTTGTTATTTATTATCCTGTTTTCAAAGAAACGTTTCCTTTATACGAGAAATTATCAAAATATGAGATTTATGGGGGCAGGCTTAGTTTTAACGAGTTTAAAAATCTTACAAAAGATTTATTTTTGAATTTTGTGGAGTATGCTACTAGTAATGATTATGTGTATATTTTTGAAAGTGTATTATTTCAGCAGATTCTTAATGAAGTACAAAGATTTTTTGAGTATACTACTTTAGAAATTACTGAATTTATTTGTGAGTTAGCTAAAATATTAAAACCACTAAATCCTGTTATTTTTTATCTTAGTTCAAATGATATTGTTAAAACAATCAGAATTGTGGCTACAGAAAGATTATCAGATAATTATGATTTATATCCTGATTGGATTGATTGGATGATAGATTATGTGAAAAATTCTACATATGGTAAAAAGTATAATGTTGATAATGTGTATGGCTTAATTGAATATTTTGTAAAAAGAGTTGAGATTGAGGAAAGTATATACGGCATGTTGGATATTGAAAAGCATTTACTACATATTGATGAAATGGATAAAGATACACAAAATAAAATGATTTATAATGTTGTTGAAGGAGTAATATAAAAAAATGATACCTGACCTACTTGACAAAACATAGTAGGTCAGGTATTATTTTAGGTAGGTACTTGGTTTTGCATAGTAGCCTAATCTTTTGGTGAGGAGGTGTCAAATTGGAGGATTCACAGTTATTAAAAGGAGTTTTAGAAGGATGTGTGTTATATATTATCTCAAAAGGCGAGACTTATGGTTATGAGATATTAATAAATCTTGAAAAAAAAGGATTTGAAAATTTATTAGAAGGCACTCTATATCCGATTCTATCACGATTAGATAAAAAGGGGGATATTACTTGTAGAAGAGTGAAGTCACCATTTGGCCCGATTAGGAAATATTATTCAATTACACCAGATGGAGAAAAGAGTTTAAAGAATTTTTTAGAAAGTTATAAAAAAGTAATGTCCAGTGTGGATAGAGTGATTAATGAGTAGAGAGGAAGGGAATTGAAATGGTAGATAGTTATGCATTTTATAAGGATAAGTTAGAAAGTGAATATTTACGTATATTTGACAAGGTGGAGTTGTATTGTATAGCTAGCAATACGCCATCTGAAGTTTTGGAAGAAAGATTGATGGAACTAATTGATATATTATTAGTTGCGCAGAAGGAAGAACGTGAGGTAAAAAGCATTGTTGGTACTGATGTGGAACGATTTTGTAGGGATTTTATTGGAGAAGCGGAGGCTGGTAAAATTATTTTGAATACAGCAACTATAATAAAAAGGTTAAGTATTGTTGCACTTGTATTTGTTTTTTTAGATGTAATAATAGCAGTGAGAGAAGGGCAATCTTTTTTTGAAATGAAAAATGAAATGGCACCTCTTTTACTGGGTGGGTTGATGGGAGCTTTTTTTTCGATATTATGGGGATTTATATATAGGAAGTATTTATTTAGTTATAAATTTGCCACTATGAAGACTTTTACGATATCTTCATTTATACTTATTTTTGGGATGGCAATTTTAGATGTAGCGCTATGTAAATGGTTATCAATTGAAATTAAATCATGGATGGTTCTTCTGAATGCAGCTATTTATTTGGTTGGTTATTATATATGGAGAGCAAAGCGTTATCCTAAGATCAAACAGCCAAAGAACGAGGTTAAATTTTCTGATATGGTTGTTGAAGAGAGCAAGAAACAAAGAGTTGGAGCTTTTGAAAAGAAGAATGCGAAATTAGAAAAGAAAGGTAAGAAATTGATTACAGATAAAGAATTTACAGAAAAAAGAAGAAAGTATAATAAGCAATCTTTATTTATGAATAATTGGGGGTGGGTTGTGTTTGTAGTAATTGTTGCACTTTTTGCTTTACCTGCTTTTAATAAGGGAGTGAATTTTGATTCAGTGTTATATGTGGTGATTCTTTGTGTGGTTGAATTTGTAGTATATAATTTTTTTAGAAAAAGTATGAGTGAAGTGGCAATTTGGGAGAAGGAACTGTTGGATGAGTGTGATGCAAGAGGGATTGGAATGATTGAGTGTCTTAAAGAGAAAGAAGGACAATATGAAGAATAAAAGTATAAGTACGATAGTTTCAATATTTCTAATATGCATAGGCATCATAGGAGCTATACTTTTTATTTATCAAGGTAAAGCAAAAGAAGCAGATTTTAACGGAGAAATCATTGTTAATGATGGTGTTATAGAGAGTATCACTCAAAAGCATACAAAGTCAGGTCGTAGATCTGGTAGCAATACTTACTATACAGGTATTGTAGATATAGATGGGTCTAATTATGAGATGTTTTTAAATTATGGAAAAGAAGCAGATTATGAAATTGGAGATATTATTAATTGTTATGGATACGATGACGAGTATTATATAAGTGAAACCTCGCTGATACGAAACAATGTAAAAACGGAGATATATTTTGCAGGAGCAGTATTTTTTTCATTTATGACAACAGCGGGATTGATTATTTTTGTTAGAAAGTGGATTATAAAACGAAAGAGTAAAAAGATTTAGAATTAGGGGCTTTTGCAAGCCCCTAATTCTAGTAGAGAGCAAGAATTTCATCGCATACATCAACAAATTCAAAAATTTTATCGCTGATAGGTTTCATCTTTTCTTTATCTTTTATGGTTTTCGGAAGAATGTGTAATCCACCTTCCATGCCTTCGTGATTAGCTCCACTATATGCCATAAAGTCAAATATTTGCTGATTCTTTTCAAAACAAGGTTGCAATTTAGGAATGATGTCCATATCAGGGTTTAGCTCATAAGCTCTTTTTAATGCACCACGTGAACAGCCATTTGTTCCAGCATTTATTAAATAACCCGTATGACAACGATGTCTATCTATTTTACTTGCTGGAATATTATCATATCTTCCGTCAAGTAAACTCTCTGCCCAATTTACAAATGCTTGTCTACCAAAGATAATGCGGTCTTGTGAAGGCTTTGTAATATACTTAGGAATATCCATTATTAGGTTTCTATACAATGTAGCTAATTCAGGAGTTTCCTTTTTATCTCCAAGAAAGATGAAGGTGGCAAAATTACTGAAATCAGATTTTACTTCTTTCTTTGAACCGCCTTGTAGTATATATATATTATTACCTTCGGTATTATATCCGCATATTACACAATATTTACTGTTATTACCATATCCCTTAGAGATAATTGGAATACCATTATGAATATTTTCTTTAATCTTAAAAAAGATTTCATCTCTATTTGTATCATCTATTGACATTCTAATAAAATTATATCCACAGGCATCAAATGCTTTTTGCACACAATCAGTATTGTCTGATAAACAAGATACGGAAATTTCATCACTGTAAAGCTGTGTAAATGAATCGCCTGTCATATCAGAAAAGAAATAGTAATCGTAATCAGTTTTTTCATTTATACATTCCATGAGATACGCCATACATCCATTAAAAATATAATTTTGTCCTAGATGATAAGTTAATAAATTATGGATATTCTTCAACTTTTTGATATTCTTTGAATTAGTATTTTCACTCTTTACACTTGATGTTGTAGGCTTTGTGCTTGAACTATTTTTATCTCTTTTTTTAACGGGAATAGCTGCATATGATGAACCATCATCATAATAATACTCTATTGCACTATTGTTTGTATGTTCATATCCATACTTATCGTTACAGAAAATGTGCATCATCAAACCGAATAAAGGTGCGAGATGATATTCAGGATTTTCTTCACCTGTAAGTTTCTTAGTAAGTATCCAAGCTTCATCAGTGCATTTTACTTTAATATATAAAGAAGCTGGTACTTCGTAAACATAAATTCCGTCATCTTGTTTAGTGCTTGTAGTTTCTTGGCAATGTAGTAATGCGCAAGGGAGTGATTGTGTTGTATAATTTATGCTATGACATATCATGCAATTAGGAGTAACGCTATTCTTAATTTGTGATTTAATACTGTGGTAGTTTTCGTTATTGCCACCAGCGGGTTCAGATGTGTTATCTATAGCTTCAGAATAAGACCCTGCATATAATGTTTTAGCTTTATCCAAGATAGTAAATTCAACTCCTTCAATAGTTACAGTTTTGATAATTTTTTCAGAGCAAAGATTTGAAGCCATATTCAAGATTTCTGGCATTGGAGGACTATAATCCTTGGGGTTAATAATAGTACGTTTCATTGGTTCGCTCATTTTGCTTCTCCTTTTTCTTTGTTTTATATCAATACCTTAACATGGAAAAAAATTTTTGTATTATCATTTTATATCAAGTTTTATATCATTAATTTTGCAATACATTTTTAATTTTGGATTATTAAAGCTTTCGGTTACATCGAAAACAGCAAAGATTTCTTTTGGTTCAAGAAGCATGCTATTATTTTTTGCGAAAGTCAATAACATCTCTTTATATTGTTCGTAATCTCCCATAACATTACTTTCTAAAACAAGATAGTATGAATTGTTAGTAGTAAAGCGTTCTATACTATTATTAAGTGAAAACTGTGATTCAGAATCAATTAATACACCACAAGAGCAGGTATTTATTTCTTTACGAAGAAAAAACTCTTTTGACATTTTCATAATATGCGGATAGTGTTTTGTTAAATAATCAATTACTTTCTTAGAAGCAATTTTCTCAGCATTATAGCCTTTTGATGTAGAAATAATAAAATGTAATTTGGGGTTTCGTACTAATGCAATATTGGTATTTTCATTACGTTTTTGAATTGGAAGATAAAGTTTTAATTTTGTTGGCTTTCCATTTCTTAATAAATATTCTTCATAGTATGGCTCGTTTGTATATTCAAACATACTATTTTGAAGCCAGTTATTGTATAAATATCTCCATGCCGCATTGATTTTTGATTCATCATTTTGTACAATTGAAGTAGCAAATGTTGTGGAAATAGAATCTGTTATTTCTGAATTTATTTCAAAACCATGTGATTTAAATAATTCATAATTATATATATCAATATCAGTGATATAGATTTCATAGCAAAATTGATTTCTCATTTGTGTTCCGTTTCTTCCAAAGATTCTACCAGAATAATCAGGTATAAGTGATAAAAATTTACTGATTGCTTTTTCTTCAATATCCTTTAAAGTGGAATTATAAAATTTTATACAATGGGTTTTAGGAATAGTTTCGTTTGATAATGTAACAGATTGTAAAAACTCACCATTAAAAATAAATGGAGGAAAAAAATAATAAAACTCATTATTCTTATAAGTCAGGGGTGTTATGTCAAGAGTTTGCTTCACTGCACGGCAAAGAGCTTGCTGTGAGGAATATCCACATTGGTATGCAATATCAGCAAGAGATAAATCTTTTAAATTAGAAGCTTTAATAAGTGCTAAGGCATTTGAAAGACGTCGCTTGCGTACATATTCTTTTACGGAATGCCCTGTTAAGCTATAAAAGTCTCGATATAGCTGAGCAGGTGAAATAAATCCAACATTTGAAAGAAACTCTATGTTCAAATCTGAAGATAGGTTATTTTCAATATGTTGAATTAAAGTGATATATTCACTTTTGTAATTTAGTTCCTTCATCTTAAAATCTTATCCATTGACTTGCCTTTTGCGAGCTCATCAATCAATTTATCTAAATAGCGAATCTCACGCATTATTGGATCCTCAACTTCTTCTACACGTACACCGCAGACAGTACCTTTTATTAAAGAACGTGCTGGATTTGGGGCTGGAGCTTTAGTGAAAAAAGTTTCAAAATCTGTGTCACTATCTAATATAACTTCTAGTTCATTTTGGCTATATCCTGTTAGCCAGCAGATAATTATATCGACCTCTTCTTTTGTACGATTTTTTCTTTGTGCTTTTGCAACATAGTTAGGATACACGCTTGAAAAACTCATTGTAAATATTTTAGGTTTATTCATTAAAAATTCCTCCTTTAAGCATCAAGATTATTTACTTAAATACATGTTTGTAATCAATCATAACATAATTTGTACAGCTTGCAAATAGGATAGTAGCAAAAGTAATTTTGCTACATATTATATATTACGACAATATTCGACAAGGAGAAAAATATGAACAATATGATGAATAAGGAAAGTACTAAAAAATGTTGTCCTCCTAAAAAGGAGCAAACCCACGTACATGAGGTTTTAGGTAGTGTTCGTCTTGCAGAACTAAGAGAAGACCCACATAATCATCGATTTGCAGGGGTTACAGATGAAGTGATTTATTTACCATGTGGTGGTCATATTCATAAGCTTCATACAAAAACAGATTTTTATGAAGATCACTTTCACGAAATTTGCGTAGAAACAGAAAAAGATATTCCTGTTGGCAAAGGCAAGGATGGTAGACATGTACATTTTATTAAAGCCAGAACTGAAGTAGAGGATAAACACTGTCATGAGTTTATCACTACAACTCAAATTGAAAACCCAATTGGTGACTAGGGTTACTAGAGAGGGGTTTATACTTAACGATGAACGACGTGCAAAAAAGCACGCCGTTTATTGTTTAAGAAAAATGGTATAAGCAATTAAAAACTTCTCGAATTTAATTCCTCTTTTTGCGTATAGCAAACTCTATAATAAAAAGAATTATGGCAACGACAGTCATAGATATAGTATTTAAAACAGTCTGTAAAACCCAAGGTTGGTCTTGCATTTTTGCAATCATTAAATTTATAGAAAAACTTAATGGAATTGCTAATGTTACTAAAATAGCGGTGTAAAGTAGTTTCTTTGTCTTGAGCTTTTTAAATAAGAAAAAAGCAATCCAAAAATATAAAATCGAAAGTGGAGCAATTCTAACACCAAAAGAAAAAACTGGATAATCGTAATCAGTTATTCTACTAATTGAATAATCTATCACATATAAAAAAGGTACAATTAAAAGGCTAAAAGTTATAAGTGAAGTAACAACTCCTTTTAATCCTGATTTTATAGTAGGAAAAAATATAAACCACGCTAAAATGCATGAGCTAATCGGTATAAGTGACCATGTAAATGTACCTGAAATAGCTACATCTACAATAGAAACTGTTGCAATACCTATAAGAATCAAAATGGAGAAAATGGCAGCCCAAATACTTTGCGTGAGCTGTAATCTTGTTTTTGCAGTGTTTTTAACATATTCTAAGGCATTAACAATGCTGTTCTCTATATTCTTAACTTCTGAACCAGCTTTTTCACCGTCAAGTAATTCTGTCGTTGTGACACCTAAAACCTCAGAAAGAGGTAGCAATAATGAAATATCTGGATAACTTAATCCACGTTCCCACTTTGATACAGCCTTATCGCTTATATTTAATTTTTCAGCTAATTCTTTTTGGGTCATTTGCTGAGACTTTCTCAATTCAGAAATGAATTGTCCCATTTTTTCGTTATTCATATGAAGATACCTCCAAGGATTTGTTAGGTTAATTTTACATCTAAAAAGGTTATTTATCAAGAAGCCATTAGTGGAATATGTTTGTGTTAGATTATATTGAAGTAAACCAGTGGTAGAAAATGCTGTAAAGTATGTATTGACAATGGAATATCAAGGAGGAATAGTAAATCTAACTATTGTATTCACTATATGTGTTTGATATAATAAATTACAGAAATAATTAGGAGGCTGAATTTTGGAATATTTTATTGACTTTTTAAAGAGTAACGCATTTAGACGAGCTGTAGTATTATGTGCACTTGGAGTGGCTTTATATGTAATGCGTAGTATGATTAATATACTTTTAATGACATTCTTATTTTCGTATGCTTTCTATTCTCTTGATAAGATGCTTACTAAACGTTTACCAATGTTACCAAATAAGGTGGTAAAGATATTATTATTGCTTGTATTTGCAGCCATTATGGGTTTGATTATTTATGCTATCATCAATTTTATCTCAGATATTGTTGTACAAGTTCAACAAGTTTCAACAGATGTTATGAAGTTTTATAAAGAACCAACTGACAACAAAGCAATTAAGTTTATTAAAGAAATTAGTCAACAGGCTTATGCATCTATATTTTCCACTCAAAGTGTGAACTATGCAACCAAAATAGTTTCTAATATTGGTCATTGGGGACTTAATCTTTTACTTTCAATAGTATTGAGTGTTTTCTTTATATTAGGACGCGATGAAATCATGAAATTCACAGCGAAATTTAAGGAAAGTAAACTTGCATCAGTATATAATGAGATTCAGTTTTTTGGTAATAAGTTTGTGACTTCGTTTGGTAAAGTAATAGAAGTTCAGATTTTGATTGCTATTATAAATGGTATTTGTTCTATTATTGGATTGAGGATTATTGGATTCCCTAATATTATTGGATTTGGTGTAATGATTTTTGTACTAGGATTGATTCCAGTAGCAGGTGTTATTATTTCACTCATTCCTCTTTGTTTGGTTGCATTCAGCCATAACGGAATGGCAGGTGTAGCATATATACTTATTATGATTACAGTGTTACATGCGCTGGAAAGCTATATTTTAAATCCTAAATTGATGTCGTCAAAAACAAAACTTCCAGTGTTTTATACATTTGCGATATTGATTATTTCAGAACATTTCTTTGGTATTTGGGGATTAATTATTGGAATTCCGATGTTTATGTTTATATTGGAGGTTTTGGAAGTGCCACTTGTTACAGGTTCAAAAGTGAGAGGTACAGAATGACAACAGTCTATTTTATAAGACATGCAGAGGCAGATAACGCCGTTCGTGATGGTCAAATAAGACCACTTACAGAAAAAGGAATGAAAGACAGGGCAATGGTAACAAGATTTTTACAAGATAAAAATATTGATGTTGTTTTATCAAGTCCATTCAAACGTGCTATTGATACAATCGCTGATTTTGCTGAGGAAAATGGTTTTGAAATCAAAACCATTGAAGATTTTCGTGAGCGTAAAAGTGACAGTGATATGGGTAAGCGAAACGTAGAGTTTAACTCATTCATGGAACAACAATGGGCGGATTATAATTATACCTTTTCTGATGGAGAATGTCTTGCAAAGGTGCAAGAAAGAAATATTTCAGCACTAAACGAAGTCTTGGTTAATTATAAAGATAAAAATATAGTGATTGGAACCCATGGAACATCATTGTCAACCATTATCAATTATTATGATAACACATATTGTTTTACAGATTTTATGGCAATGCTCAATATTTTACCATGGATTGTGAGAATGTCATTTGAGAATGAAAGAATAATAGAAATTGAAAAAATTGATGTATTTGATTATAATACATGATATAAGATGAGGTTGATATGAACAGAATTTGGATTGCTGGCAGTGCTGGCTCAGGGAAAACCACATTAGCAAATATTATAAGTTTAAAATTAGACATACCTGTTTATCACAGAGATTTAATTACTTGGGATGAAAACGACAATATACGGACAGAAGATGAACAGGTTGGGATATTAATGAATATTACCCAAAATGAAAAATGGATATTTGAAGGCGCACGATTTACAGCATCAAAAATAGATGGCAGATTGGACAGATGTGATACTATCATTCATCTGGAAATAAATAGATTTGTGTGTGTTTATCGTGGCATAAAAAGAGGATTTCAAACATCAAAGCGCACAGATATACCTACACTCGAAAGGCAACCGTTTCATTTTCATCATGTTATGGTAGTATTGCGTGACTATCCAAAAAAACGTAAACAACGAGAAGATATCTTTGAATTGGCGAGAAAAAAGGGAATCAACATTATTATTCTAAAGAGCAGAAAAGAAGTTGATAATTTTATAAAAAATGCCTTTTCCGATACTCCATCGGTGTTATCTGATAAAATTTCTTAAATATCCGATGAAATGAACGGATATTATCAAAGCCAGACTCCATAGCAATAGTAGTTATACTTTTTTGTGTGTTCAAAATCAAAGAACAAGCATATTCCATACGGAGTCTATTAATATAATCTGAAAAAGTACAGTGAAGCCTTTTGGAAAATAAGCGGGATAACTGATACTTGTCAATATAAATAGCATCTGCCATATCTTGTAAAGTAAAATTTTCTAAATAATGGTTTGATAAATAATCAATCACTCTATACAAAATATCTTCAGAATTAATCTCAGCATCTACAGTCTGTATGGCTGGAAAAAGACGGCACAATATTACTTTTACATAAGCCATTTTTACAAAGTTAGGCTCTTTTACAGATTTTAGTATTTCATATGCATGGAAGATATCTGGATGTAGTTCTTCAATAGTATATATAACGGGATTAGGTTTTTTGCGTAAAATAAGATTCTTATATTCATCTAATAAATGGTTTTTTATTAATAACACTTCACCCTTATTACGTTCTGCACTTTCTGTCCTATAGTCATGTACTTGATTTGGAAAGATTACAGCCAGTTCTCCACATCTTAAAGTATACTCTATGTTATCCACAGATAGCTCTATAGCACCTTGCGTTACAAATATTATTTCCAGTCTGTCATGAAAATGTGCAGGGAATTCAAAATCCTCAAAGGAATTAGTAAAAATATCAGGTTCTCTTGTTTCAAAATAAGGTAGCATAGGCCCCTCCTTCACGTGCAATATTTGTCTATAATTATACTAATATATGTCTTTTTTTGCAATCATTTTAAGCGTAGAATAAAGATAAATAGAGTAGATAATTTAAATAAAGGAGATGAATGCTATGAGTAAAACAAATTTTAATGAAGTTCACTGGCGTAGTACTACAAATCAAGAGAAATGGGTGGATAAGGGCATACTTTTTATAACGGACAGCAGCACTAAGACAGAAAATTATGTTACAGTTAATCAGGAAATCGGATATCAACAGTTAGATGAATACGCATGGGGCGGATGCTTTAATGAAAGAGGCTATCGTGCAATGGAAAATTTAACAAAGGAAGAACGTACCAAAATAATTGAATCATTATTCGGAGAAGAAGGACTTCGCTTTGTCACAGCAAGAACGCCTATTGCAGCTAGCGATTTCGCAATAGAACATTATTCATATGATGAGACAGAAAATGATTATGAGTTAAAGGATTTTTCTATTGCTCAAGATGAAAAATATCTAATTCCATATATCAAGGAAGCTTTAAATATAAATCCCAACATTAATATATGGGCATCACCTTGGTCACCGCCATCATGGGTAAAGAAAAACAAGGCTCTAATTGGAGGAGAGATTGAGGATACAGGTGAGAACTTTAAAGCATATGCGCTGTATTTTGCACGCTACGTTCAAGCATACAAAGAAAAAGGAATCAAAATTAAAATGGTAATGCCACAGAATGAGCCAACAATGAACACTTCTTATACCTCTTGCTTATGGTCAGGGGAGCAGTTAAATGATTTTATAAAAAATTATTTAGCACCAACATTAAAAAAAGAGAATGTAGATGCAGACATTTGGCTTGGCACATTTACCGATTCTAACTCTGCCCTAACAGATCCGGCATTAAATGACGAAGAAACAGTATCTATTATTAAAGGTGTGGCTTTCCAGTGGTGGGGCAAAGACAAAGCAGCTCAAGTTTATCAAATGAATACCGGACTTCATCTAATGCAGTCAGAAACCATGTGTGGCAACGGAGAAAATGACTGGCAGTATGCACAAGACCAATTTGATTTAATAAAAGGATATTTTGAAGCAGGTGTAAATTCATATATGTTATGGAATATGGTTTTAGATGATAAAGGCGAAAATACGGCAGCAGATCCATGGCATCAATGTTCACCTATTGTTGTGTACAGGGCAACAAATGAAGTTGTCTACAACCCACAATATTATATTGTAAAACACTTTAGCTATTATGTGCAGGCAGGGGCAAGGAGAATTGAAACGCAGGCAAAAGGCGTTGATGCGATAGCATTTCAAAATAAGGACGGATCAAATATTTTGTTAGTAAAAAATGCAAACTCTGAAAAGATAATAGTAACACTTGATTTTAATGGAAGATTGACACAAGCAGAACTAGAAGCAAATTCAATCAATACTTTTACAGTGGCAGGGAAGTAAATCACATATTAAAAGAATGGAGAAATTAAATGAATACATATAATGTTCCAAATATAAAAATAGGCGTGGTAGCAGTCAGCAGAGACTGTTTCCCAGAAAGTCTTTCAGTAGATAGGAGAAAGGCATTAATAAAAATATACAAGGAAAAATATGGAGAAGAGCATATTTATGAATGTCCAATCTGCATCGTGGAAAGTGAAATTCACATGGTGCAGGCATTAGAGGATATAAAAAATGCTGGATGTACAGCATTATGTGTTTACTTAGGAAACTTTGGACCAGAAATAGCAGAGACACTTTTGGCAAAACACTTTGATGGGCCGAAGATGTTTGTGGCAGCGGCAGAGGAATCTGGTGATAATCTAATGGATGGACGTGGTGATGCTTATTGCGGAATGTTAAACGCAAGCTACAATTTAAAACTAAGAAATATTAAAGCATATATTCCAGAATACCCAGTAGGGACAGCAAGCGAATGTGCAGATATGATTCATGAATTTGAATCCATTGCAAGAGCAGCTTTGGCATTATCAGAGCTTAAAATAATAAGCTTTGGGCCAAGACCACTTAATTTCCTTGCTTGTAACGCACCAATTAAACCGCTTTATGATTTAAATGTTGAAATAGAAGAAAATTCAGAACTAGATTTATTTGAAGCATTTCATAAACACGCAGGTGATGAGCGTATCCCTGAGATTGTAAAAGAGATGGAGGAAGAGTTAGGGAGTGGAAATAAAAAACCAGAAGTGCTTAAAAAACTAGCACAATATGAACTAACTTTAAAGGACTGGGTAAATGAGCATAAAGGATATCGAAAATATATAGCTATAGCTGGAAAATGCTGGCCTGCGTTTCAGACACAGTTTGGATTTGTGCCATGTTATGTTAATAGTCGTCTTACATCACAGGGGATTCCAGTATCATGTGAGGTGGATATTTACGGAGCATTAAGTGAATTTATTGGATATGCAGTGAGTGAAGATACTGTAACTTTACTTGATATCAATAATTCAGTTCCAACAGATATGTATCAGAAAGAAATAGAAGGTAAATATCCATATACTCAAAAAGATACTTTTATGGGATTTCATTGTGGCAACACAGCATCTTCTAAATTGGCTTTTTGTGAGATGAGAAATCAAAAAATTATGGCAAGATCATTGCCAGAAGAAGTGACAAATGGAACGCTAGAGGGAGATATTAAACCAGGCAATATTACATTTTTTAGATTGCAAAGTACAGCGGATTGCAAGCTTCGTGCTTACATTGCGCAGGGTGAGGTTCTTCCTGTGGCAAGCAGGTCATTTGGAGCAATTGGTATATTTGCAATTCCTGATATGGGAAGATTTTACCGTCATGTTTTAATTGAGAAGAATTATCCGCATCATGGCGCCGTGGCGTTTGGACATTTTGGTAAGTCATTATATGAAGTATTTAAATACATTGGTGTGCCAGTGGAAGAGATAGGATATAATCAGCCAGCAGGGGTACGATATGCTACAGAAAATCCATTTTCAATGTAGTTGACAGTTTTAAGATATGGAGAAAAATATATGTTATATATAGGAATTGATTTAGGTACGTCAGCAGTAAAAATGCTTCTAATGGATGCCGATGGAACCGTTAAAAAAATAGTAAGCCGTGAATATCCTCTTTATTTTCCAAAAGAAGGCTGGTCTGAACAAAATCCAAAAGATTGGTATTGTGAAACGATAGAAGGGTTGAAAGAATTATTATCTGAATGTGATAAAAAACAGGTAGCAGCAATCAGCTTTGGAGGACAAATGCATGGTTTGGTAACATTGGATAAAAATGACAATGTTATACGTCCGGCGATTCTTTGGAATGATGGAAGAACTGGCGAAGAAACAGTGTATTTAAATGAGAAGATTGGAAAAGAAAAACTATCAAATTATACAGCAAATATTGCTTTTGCAGGATTTACAGCACCTAAAATACTTTGGATGCAGAAAAATGAACCACAGTTGTGGGAAAAGGTAAAGAAAATCATGCTGCCAAAGGATTATTTAGCATACTGTCTATCAGGAACATTTTGTACTGATTATTCAGATGCTTCGGGAACATTATTGCTTGATGTGGAAAATAAAAAATGGTCAGAGCAAATGCTGGAAATTTGCAATGTAGCAAGGCAGCAATTACCAGATTTGTATGAAAGCTACGAAGTGGTTGGAAATCTGAAAGAAGAGATTGCACTTGAAATAGGTTTATCTACAAAGGTTAAAATAATTGCGGGAGCAGGAGATAATGCTGCAGCTGCGATAGGAACTGGAACAGTGGGAGAAGGCAGATGTAATATTTCTCTTGGAACAAGTGGAACTATATTTATTTCTAGTAATCACTTTCAAGTGGATGAAAATAATGCACTTCACTCTTTTGCTCACGCAGATGGAAAGTATCATCTAATGGGATGTATGTTAAGTGCTGCATCTTGTAATAAATGGTGGATGGAAGATATTTTAAATACAAAAAAATATGAAGAAGAACAAAAACAGATAGAACGATTAGGAGAAAATCATGTGTTTTTCCTGCCATATCTTATGGGAGAGCGATCACCACACAATAACGCAGATGTAAGAGCGATGTTTATTGGTATGTCTATGGACACTACAAGAGAAGATATGACGCAAGCAGTTTTAGAAGGAGTTGCGTTCGGACTTAGAGATTCTTTTGAAGTAGCGAGACGGTTAGGAATGCAGATAAACACAGCTAAGGTCTGTGGTGGTGGAGCTAAAAGTTTTCTTTGGAAAAAGATAATAGCTTCTGTGCTTAATATTAGGTTAGAAATATTAGAGAGTGAGCAGGGACCGGGATTTGGCGGTGCGATTCTTGCAGCAGTGGGAGACGGTGAATTTGAGAGTGTGGAAGTGGCGGTTAATAAGATAGTGAAAGTGGTAGATATTGTGGAACCAGATAAGGAGCTGGTAGAGAAATATGAAGAACGGTATTGGGAATTTGAAAAACTGTATCCAACCATAAAAGTTTTTTACTAAAAATTTTATTCTAAAGAAAGGAAACTGGCATGAATTTTATATTAAAGGATAACTGTATTATATTTAAAAGGGGAGGAGAAATAGGCAAAATTAGTACTTGTGCAAAGGATAGTGTACGTTTTCAAGCTACAGCATCAGGTAAGCTAAAGGAACAGAATTGGACATTGCTACCACAAGAATATCCTGCAAAAACATGGTTAGAAGATGGAAATGCATTTTTGGAAAATGGTGATATGCGTGTGAAAATGGAGTCTTGTGGGCGAGTGATTTTTTATTTTAAGGAAAAAGAGATTTTATCAGAACAGCCTGAATTGACATTTAATATGGGGTACCGTAATTATGAAAATAAAGGAAGTGATCTTTGGAAAATACGTGTAAGCTTTGAAGCAAAAGAAAAGGAAGCTTTTTATGGTCTTGGACATGAACGAATGAATGTCTTTAATAAAAAAGGATGTACAATTGACCTAAGACATTTAAATACAAAAGCTAGTATTCCATATGTATATTCATCTTTGGGATATGGTTTCATCTGGAATTTACCATCAACAGGAACTGTGGAACTGGCAAATAATAGAACAAGATGGGTTAGTGACTGTGCTAAGGGGGTAGATTATGTTGTAATTGGTGGTTCACCTAAGAAAGTGACAGAAACATTGACAGATTTAACAGGACACGCACCAAATATGCCGGAATGGGCATTAGGATTTTGGCAGAGCAAGTTACGTTATGAAAACGAAGAACAGGTGCTACAAGTTGCCAGAAAATATAAGGAGTTAGGAATACCATTATCTGTTATTATAATTGATTATTTTCATTGGACAGAGCAGGGAGATTATAAGTTTGATCCAAAGTACTGGAAAAATCCAAAGAAAATGGCAGATGAACTTCATGAAATGGGAATTAAGCTGATGGTTTCTATGTGGCCTACTATTAATGAAAAGAGTGAAAATTATTATTATATGCTTGATAATAATATGCTTGTTCGTACAGCTAAAGGATGTAACAGAGTATTCGATTTTAAAGGGCCACAAGCAGAGATTGATCCAACAAATCCAGAAGCAAGAGATTTTATATGGAAACGTCTTAAAGAAAATTATATTGATAATGGCGTTGATTGTATGTGGTTTGATGAGGCAGAGCCAGAAATACATCCACAGCATTTTGATAATCTGATTCTCCATGAAGGTAATGGAGATGAAGTGGCATTATTGTATCCATATTATTATGCACAGCTTGTATATGATGGCATGAAAAAAGATGGAATAGAGGATGTTGTAACACTTTCAAGATGTGCTTATTTGGGAGCACAGAAATTTGGAACAGTTGTATGGTCAGGAGATATTCTTTCCACTTTTGAAAGTTTGACAGAGCAGGTGAAATCTGGACTTAATATGTCAATGTGCGGGATTCCATGGTGGAATACTGACATAGGAGGATTTTACGGCGGTGATATCCATACAGATTATTTTAGAGAATTAATTGCAAGATGGTTTCAATATGGTGTATTTAGTCCAGTTATGCGTTTACATGGAAGTAGGCTTGGTGCAGATTTAACGAGAGATATTATTGAGCCTACAGGTGGAGATAACGAGATATGGAGTTTTGGAGATGAGAATTTTGAAATATTGAAGGGATTAGTTGAACTTAGAAATCGTTTGATTCCTTATATCAAAGAGCATATGGATATTGCATCAGAGTGTGGTGTTCCTGTAATGCGACCTATGTTTTTTGATTATCCAGAAGATGAAGTTTGTTATGAAACAGGCGACCAGTATTTGTTTGGTAGTGATATTATATTTGCACCAATTACTACACAGGGACAGACATCACGAAAGGTGTATGTTCCAGAAGGAAGTTGGATTTTGACAAAAGACGGTACGGAATATAATGGCGGAAAATGGTATGAGGTTGATGCCAGAGTTAGTGAATATATTGTTTTTGTTAAGAAGGGTGCGAAGGTTTTAGAATGTTTTAGTTCTTTAAATAACCAATAAATTTTTTAATTATCCAAATATAAAAACTAAATACTCCAAATCCACCAAAGAATCCAGTAATTAGTCTTCTTATATTATTGGATTCTTTGATTTTAAGAAATTGGATTCCCCAATCTATTCCCATTATTCCAAGACATAAAGCAGATATGTACAGGGGTACTTTTTTACAGGTAGCAACAATTATAGCAATCAATTGACCGAAGAAAACTCCAGTACATCTTGCACACACAGGAAATTGTTTACCTTTATAAAAGAAGCTACGTTCTGGAAGCTGATGACATCCACTGTGATTTCCTAATATTCGGATTTGCTCTAAAAATGATTGCCGCAATTTTGACATACATGTACCACTTTCGTTCTTGAATAAGTTCTTGATTTTCCTTTTCCCATTCCGCATAGTCCGCAGAGAATACCAGGGATATTAAACAAAAGAAATCCGATACAAGCTTTTATACAGCCAAATCCTTTTATATTTTCTGTTGTCGTTGTTTCTGTTATTGCTTGTGATGTTACATTGTTACTTCCACATCTAGGACATATCATAATTTATTTCCTCTTTTCTTTTAGTATTTAAGTTATTATATTAATAATGCGATATATTTAGTATTAAGAACATATAAGTTTTCTATAATTATATCTTATTATATTATGTATTTCAATGGTAAAAAATGACTTGAAGTAGGTGCTAATATGTTACTACAATAGATATACTAGATGTGAAAATCACATAAAAGTTGTGAATATTTTACGACAACCTCTTTTTCTCTCATCTAGAAAATGAACACTCTTTTTGATAATGGAATATAATAAAATGAGTGATTAACACTCAAATTATAAATTTTATGTTAGGGGGGAAATATATGGCTGAATATACAAACACTGCCGAATCAACTGGTCTTATAAATGAAATAAATACAGACTTAACTGGTGTAACTACGATCCAACTTGTGGATGGTCTATTGATGACAAAATCTGCTGACAAAGAATCTTGGGCCGATGGGCTTCTCACGTTTACCATCGTAATTGACAATGTCAAAGGAACTGAACCTTATGAGGGCGTTACGATAACCGATACTCTTGATCCGTTAATTCTAACGCTTGTTACTGACTCTGTCAAGCTGAACGACGAATTTGTATCCTATACTTTCAACGACGCTTCAGGTGTGCTAATTATTGCTGATAACAGTCCTTTTACCGTAGCAGCGGGGGATATAGCCACAATCACCTTTCAGGTGCAAAAAGTCACCAACCCATAATTGGAAAATCTTAAAAAATCGTGCCTATGCTCAGTTTGGAGGCATAAAATATTATAGCAATACCGTCGAAGTTCGCAATGAAGAGCAGCCATGCTCGTTCAAGGTGTGGATTGATAATGTAGGAGTTACCCATGCCGCAATCTGCGGTATCTGTCCGAAATGTGGACATAAAAAATGCTGTGAAATTACCTTATCAAAAAAACTTTGCAGTCCCGTCTATTTTCATGTTGACTGTAAGGGCATACTTTATGCTTCTGTACCTTACGAATGCACTTGTGGCGAATGTATAAATGATATTATCATCCCTGTGACCAAACTGGATTTGGAACCACGCATATAAACGATTACTTGTACCCCAAAGGGGTGGTTTTTTAAAGTATGGAGAGAAAGGAGTCAGGAATCACAGTTTGTGATTTTCTGACTCCTTTACGATAAGAAATTGGTGAAAGGGGATATGGCGTTCTGCAAAAATGCAAAATGATGTGTAGGTAGGAAAAAAAGTGAAGAGAAAACGAACAAATGTACGTTTTATGCTGTACTTTTTTTATAGAGTATGTTATAATATTGTAATCAATATATTTTAAATGTCTATATACAATAGAAAAGGGAAATAATTAAGATTATCCCAATGGAGGTGAAAATTAATGGATGGATTTAAGTTACAAGCTCCTTTTAAACCGACTGGCGACCAGCCAGAAGCGATTGAAGCATTAGTAAAAGGGTTTAAAGAAGGCAATCAATTTCAAACATTACTAGGTGTTACAGGTTCGGGTAAAACATTTACGATGGCAAACATTATACAGGAATTACAAAAACCAACACTTATTCTGGCTCATAATAAAACACTTGCAGGGCAGTTGTATGGAGAGTTTAAGGAGATGTTTCCATCCAATGCAGTTGAATATTTCGTCTCATACTACGACTATTTCCAACCTGAAGCATATGTTCCATCCTCTGATACGTATATAGAAAAGGATTCATCTGTTAATGAGGAGATTGATAAATTAAGGCATTCAGCAACGGCTTCATTGGCAGAGCGAAAAGATGTAATTATTGTATCAAGTGTATCTTGTATTTATGGGTTGGGAAGTCCGATAGATTATAAAAATATGGTATTGTCATTGCGTCCAGGAATGCAGCAGGATAGAGACAAGGCTATAAGAAAACTTATTGATATGCAATATGATAGAAATGAAATGGATTTTAAGCGTGGTGTTTTTAGAGTAAGAGGAGATGTTTTAGAGATTTTTCCAGCGAACTCAGGAGATTTAGCTATACGTGTTGAATTTTTTGGAGATGAAGTGGATAGAATCACTCAGATTGACCCACTTACTGGTTCTGTAAAAAGTAGACTTGAGCATATTGCAATCTTTCCTGCATCACATTATGTTGTTCCTAAAGAAAAGATGGATGCTGCGGTTAAAAATATTGAGGTAGAATTAGAAGAGCGTGTTAGATATTTTAAGAGTGAAGACAAGCTGTTAGAAGCTCAGAGAATATTTGAAAGAACAAACTTTGATGTAGAGATGATGAGAGAAACGGGATTTTGTTCAGGAATAGAAAATTACTCAAGACATTTAGCAGGACTTGAGCCAAACTCTACACCACATACGCTTATTGATTATTTTGGTGATGACTTCCTTATGATAGTAGATGAATCGCATATTACAATACCACAGGTAAGAGGTATGTATGCAGGAGACCAATCAAGAAAGACAACTCTTGTAGAGTATGGTTTTAGACTTCCATCTGCTAAGGATAATAGACCTCTTAATTTTGATGAATTTGAAAGTAAAATAGATCAAATGTTGTTTGTTTCAGCAACTCCTAATGTATATGAAAAGGAGCATGAGTTATTAAGAGCTGAGCAGATAATAAGGCCTACAGGATTACTTGATCCAGTAGTTGAAGTAAGACCTGTAGAAGGTCAGATTGATGACTTAATTGCTGAGGTTAAAAAAGAAGTTGCAAAGAAGAATAAGATTCTTGTAACAACACTTACAAAGCGTATGTCTGAAGATTTGACTGATTACATGAAAGAAATAGGTATAAGGGTAAGGTATTTACATTCTGATATTGATACATTAGAGAGAAGTGAAATTATAAGGGATATGAGATTGGATGTTTTTGATGTGCTTATTGGAATTAACCTTCTTAGAGAAGGTCTTGATATACCAGAAATAGCACTTATAGCAATTCTTGATGCAGATAAAGAAGGTTTCTTACGTTCGGAGACATCACTAATTCAGACGGTAGGACGTGCGGCAAGAAACTCAGAGGGTCGTGCAATTATGTATGCGGACAAGATAACACGTTCAATGCAAGTCGCACTTGAAGAAACTGAAAGAAGAAGAAAGATACAAGAGGCCTACAATGAAGAGCATGGAATCACACCTACGACAATTAAGAAAGCGGTAAGAGACCTCATTAGTATATCAAAAGAGGCTACTAGGGTGGCAGAGAATTTGGATAAAGATCCAGAGTCAATGACAACTAAGGAATTGCTTAAGCTTATTGCAAAAGTTAAAAAGCAGATGCAAAAGGCGGCAGCAGAGCTTAATTTTGAAGCGGCAGTTGAGCTTAGAGATCAAATGTTAGAGTTAGAAAAACATCTTAGAAATGAATAAGGAAAGGAATATTCAATGAAGAACGACGGAAAGAAGTATATTAAAATACGTGGAGCATCAGAGCATAACTTAAAAGGAATTGATGTTGATATACCGAGAAATGAGTTTGTTGTGCTTACAGGACTTAGTGGTTCTGGTAAGTCATCATTAGCATTTGATACTATATATGCAGAAGGACAGAGAAGGTATATGGAGTCATTATCTTCTTATGCTAGACAGTTTTTAGGACAGATGGAAAAACCAAATGTAGAAACTATTGAAGGGTTGTCACCAGCCATTTCGATAGACCAAAAGTCAACTAATAGAAATCCGCGTTCTACAGTAGGAACAGTCACAGAAATATATGATTATTTTAGATTGTTGTATGCTAGGATTGGTATACCGCATTGTCCAAAGTGTCATAAGGAAATCCATAAGCAGACAGTTGACCAAATGGTTGACGCCATTATGAAATTGCCAGAAAGAACAAAAATACAGCTTTTGGCACCAATTGTTAGGGGAAAGAAAGGACGTCATGAAAAGGTTTTAGAGCAAGCAAAAAAGAGTGGTTATGTACGTGTACGTATAGATGGAAATATGTACGAGCTTTCAGAAGATATTACTCTTGATAAAAATATAAAACATAATATAGATATTGTAGTGGATAGACTTGCTATTAAAGAAGGAATGGAGCAAAGACTTACAGACTCGACAGAAAATGTACTTAAGCTTGCAGAAGGACTTATGACAGTGGATGTTATTGATGGAGAACCTATTAATTTCAGCCAGAGTTTTGCATGTCCAGATTGTGAAATAAGTATTGATGAGGTTGAACCTAGAAGCTTCTCCTTTAATAATCCATTTGGTGCATGCCCAGATTGTTTTGGTCTTGGATATAAGATGGAGTTTGATGTAGACCTTATGATACCTGATAAATCACTTAGTCTTAATCAAGGTGCAATTGTAGCAATGGGATGGCAATCATCAGGAAAAGATGGAAGCTTTACAAATGCAATTTTAGTTGCACTTGCAAATGAATATAAATTTGATTTAAATACACCTTTTGAAGATTTAAGTGATGAAGTAAAGAATATCATTATTTATGGTACTGATGGAAAGTCAGTTAAGGTTCATTATGTAGGTCAACGAGGAGAAGGTAATTATGATGTAGTATTTGAGGGACTCGTTAGAAATGAAGAAAGACGTTACAGAGAAACTGGTTCAGAAGGAATGAAGCAAGAGTACGAAGAGTTTATGCGTGTTACCCCTTGTAAAGAATGTGGTGGACAACGTCTTAAAAAGTCATCACTTGCAGTTACAGTTGATGATAAAAACATTTACGAAATTACATCTATGTCTATTATAGGCTTAAAAGAATATCTTGATAATTTAAGTTTAACACAGAGACAAGAATTTATTGGAAGTGAGATATTAAAGGAAATTAAGGCAAGAACGGGATTTTTGGTAAATGTTGGTCTTGAATATCTTACACTTGCAAGAGGAACAGCGACATTATCAGGTGGTGAAGCGCAAAGAATAAGGCTTGCAACTCAAATTGGCTCAGGTCTTGTTGGAGTTGCATATATACTTGATGAGCCTAGTATTGGACTTCATCAAAGGGATAATGACAAGCTATTGGCAACACTAAATCACCTTAAAGAGCTTGGAAATACATTGGTAGTTGTAGAGCATGATGAGGATACGATGCTTGCGGCTGATTATATTGTGGATATTGGTCCAGGAGCAGGAAGTCATGGTGGAGAAGTAGTTGCGGTAGGAAATGCACAGGAAATTATGGCAAATGAAAATTCTATAACAGGTGCATATCTCAGCGGTAGAATTAAAATTCCAGTACCGAAAGAGCGTAGAAAAGCAACTGGTTACATGAAGGTAAAGGGTGCAAGGCAAAATAATCTTAAAAATGTTGATGTTGAAATTCCTTTAGGTATTATGACTTGTGTAACAGGTGTGTCTGGTTCAGGAAAGAGTTCATTAGTAAATGAGATTATATATAAATCTTTAGCAAAGAAGCTTAATAGAGCTAGAACTATTGCAGGAGACCACGATAAAATAGAAGGTGTTGAGCAACTAGATAAGGTGATTGATATTGACCAATCTCCGATAGGAAGAACTCCAAGGTCAAATCCAGCCACATATACAGGTGTATTTGATCAAATAAGAGATTTGTTTGCAGCTACTCCAGATGCTAAAATGCGTGGATACAAAAAAGGAAGATTTAGTTTTAATGTAAAAGGCGGAAGATGTGAAGCGTGTGCAGGTGATGGTATTATAAAGATTGAAATGCATTTCTTACCAGATGTTTATGTTCCTTGTGAAGTATGTGGAGGAAAACGCTACAACCGTGAAACATTGGAGGTAAAATATAAAGGTAAAAACATTTTTGATGTGCTTGATATGACAGTTGAAGATGCAGTAAAATTCTTTGAAAATGTACCTTCGATTTATAGAAAAATAGAAACTTTACACGAAGTTGGATTGTCATATGTTAAGCTAGGACAACCATCGACTACATTATCAGGTGGAGAAGCACAGCGTGTTAAGCTGGCAACAGAACTTAGTAAACGAGATACAGGTAAGACTATTTATATTTTGGATGAGCCAACAACAGGACTTCATTTTGCTGATGTTCACAAGCTTGTAGAAATACTTCATAAGCTGTCAGAGGGCGGAAATACAGTTCTTGTAATTGAACATAATCTTGATGTTATTAAGGTAGCGGATTATATAATTGATATTGGCCCAGAAGGTGGTGACAGAGGTGGAACTATCGTTGCAAAGGGAACACCAGAACAGATTGCTAAGAGTAAAAAGTCTTATACAGGTCAATTTTTGAAGAGGTATTTGAAATAGAGTTTTTATAAAATATTTTGTATAAAAATCGTAACAGAAAAAAAATTTGACAAGGTTTATATCGCAATTTATAATTTATACTGTTAATAAATGTCGAAAAAGCAATGACATTTGTAGCAGAATGGAGCTTTAAATGAATAAAGAGATGATAATTGTTCTTGATTTCGGAGGACAGTATAACCAGTTAATAGCAAGAAGAGTAAGAGAATGCAATGTATATTGTGAGGTTCATCCCTACAATATAGATTTAGATGAAATAAAGAAAATGAACCCCAAAGGTATTATTTTTACAGGTGGGCCAAACAGCGTTTATGGAGAAGATTCACCACGATGTGTAAAGGAAATGTTTGATTTAGGCTTGCCAATACTTGGTATATGTTACGGTTCACAGCTTATGTCTTATATGTTAGGTGGAAGTGTTGCAACAGCACCTGTTAGCGAATATGGTCACACAGATGTAGAAGTGGATGTGGCATCTAAGCTATTTGAAGGAGTATCACCAACAACAGTATGTTGGATGAGCCACACAGACTATATTAAAAATGCTCCATCAGACTTTAAAATAACAGCACATACTCCAGTATGCCCAGTTGCAGCTATGGAAAATGCAGATAAAAACCTCTATGCGGTTCAATTTCACCCAGAAGTAATGCATACAAAAGAAGGAATGAAAATGCTTTCAAACTTTGTATATAATGTATGTAATTGTTTAGGGGATTGGAAAATGGATTCGTTTGTAGAGTCAAAAATAAAAGAAATCCGTGAAAAGGTTGGAAGTGGGAAAGTTCTTTGCGCACTGTCAGGTGGAGTAGATTCATCAGTAGCGGCAGTAATGCTTTCAAAGGCAGTTGGAAAACAGCTTACTTGTGTATTTGTAGATCACGGTCTTCTTCGTAAGAATGAAGGTGATGAAGTTGAAGCGGTGTTTGGGCCAAATGGTGCATATGATCTTAACTTTATTCGTGTTAATGTTCAAGAAAGGTTTTATAGCAAATTAGCAGGGGTAACTGAGCCAGAGACAAAGAGAAAAATAATTGGTGAAGAGTTTATCCGTGTGTTTGAAGAAGAAGCAAAGAAAATTGGTGCTGTAGATTATTTGGTTCAGGGAACAATTTATCCAGATGTTATTGAGAGTGGATTAGGGAAATCAGCAGTGATAAAGAGCCACCATAACGTGGGTGGACTTCCTGATTGTGTGGATTTTAAGGAGATAATTGAACCATTGAGATTGCTATTTAAGGATGAAGTTCGTAGGGCAGGGCTTGAACTTGGGATACCGGATTATCTAGTGTTCCGTCAGCCGTTTCCTGGTCCAGGGCTTGGGATTAGAATAATTGGTGATGTGACGGCGGAGAAGGTGAAGATTGTTCAGGAGGCAGATTTTATTTACCGTGAGGAGATAGCGAAGGCAGGGGTTGATAAGAACCTTGGTCAGTACTTTGCGGCACTCACTAATATGCAGTCAGTTGGATGTATGGGGGATGAGAGGACATATGATTATGCGATTGCGTTGAGAGCGGTGACGACATCGGATTTTATGACGGCGGAGTCGGCGGAGTTGCCTTGGGATTTGATTGGGAAGGTGACGACGAGGATTATTAATGAGGTTAAAGGGGTTAATAGGGTGCTGTATGATTGTACGGGGAAGCCACCGTCTACGATAGAGTTTGAGTAGTAACGACAAGTCTTGGAGACTGCTGAATAAGCGGTTTTCAGGGCTTTTCTTTTTGTTCTGCTACTACTTTGCTACTAGCGGATATTATTCTGATTAAGATGTTCTATGGTAGTAAATCGTATTAGACTTAATATTTTTCATACATAATAATTAATAACTGTGTATGTTATGTAACCATTTTGTTAGTGTTAACAATATGGCTATCGTTTTACTGACGTCGGCAAAACGATTAGATAATGTTTCGAATCGGCATTTAAATTACTTTTCCGGATTCCTTTTCTTTTGGCATAGGACCCGTTGGTGTTGCTATAACATTGTGTGAAGTTGTAGCAACTGAAGTATCTTCAAAAATATCCAATGAAAAGATATCATCTGGAGAAGGAGGTATTGGAATTGACGTTCCACCAAGATGCTGAAGATTATCAACCAGTTCCTGCTACTTGTGTGGAAACATATGAGAATAAGTGTTCAGTGTTGTGGATACTTTCTCATGTCCAAGTCTGTCAGCAATAACGAGTGCATCGTAGCCTTCGTTGATAAGAAGTGAAGCTATTAAATCTTGCAACAATGAGCTTGAAAAAAGAGGATTCATAATTATTCGTGGTAAATGTCCACTCAAGTACTTTGAACAAAAGGTTTACGGATATTCGGAATATTATAATCCAGAAGATGATTTACCAAAAAGTGAAAATATCGTAATAGAAGACGCCAACTAATAACGTGGGAAGGTTGATTATTGGATGTATTCAGAATTTATGAAACAGGTATGAAGTCTATTTATGTATTGAGTAATACATAGATGGGCTTTTGCCGTTATGGTAAAAAATGTTATGCGAAAATATAGTTGCAAATTTTATTATGTGAGTGAAGAAAGCTCACTCGAAAATCGAAAATGAGTGAAAAAAGTGTGCTCACAAAGTCAAAATGAGTGAAGAAAGTACACTCACTATCATATATAAGGGGTTTTAGGGGTCTTTGCCACCTAACCAGTTGCATTATTGGATGGATATCTAAAATGCGTATCTGTCGATGGACTGGGGGGACTAGAACTTAGAATTAAATTATAGAAATGCATATTTGAACTATGCGAACGCATATTTTAACGTTGAAAATAAGGATGAATGTGTTATAATAAATAATAAGTGTTTTTGTCTAATGGAGGTGTAAAATGGCCATAAGTTATAAGAAACTTTGGAAAATGTTAATTGATAAAGATATGTTGAAAAAAGATTTAGCCGTATAAAACTAAAATTTTCGGAGGCAGATATGCAGATTAAGATAGCTAGAAATACATATGAGATAGAGGATATATTAAGTAATATTACGATAGTTGATAGCGCGGTGGTTGGAAAACATAAGATTGGAACTGCTCATGGTGAACGCAAAATATATTTGTGTGGGAATGTATACGAACGTATGAGTTTTTTTAATGATTTCAATACAGAAATTATAGGGTTTGTTTGGAAGCAAAATTTGTTAGAATATTTAGAAATGGCAAAGAATGAGTATAAAAATCCCAAACAAGATTATAAAGAAAAAAATCATATGATAGAAGAGTATGACGAATTGAAGAAGTTGCTTCAATCAAAAGATGAAATTTTGGAATTTAAGGTGAAAAAAGTTGATGTAACACATTCAGGCATCTATATAAATCAGGATAGTGGGAAAAAGACTGATTTAAATTGGAATCTTATTGGGCAAATCGCACTTCCAAGAATATCTCGATTATCAATTATTAAAGTATCAGATAATGGGAATATTAAATTTTACTTTAAAATTAGTTTTGGTGTGAGTGAATCATCTTGTAAAGATGAAGAAAAAGAAATAAATGAAATAGAACAAAAGATTGAAAGTACTAAACTTAGCCCATTCGAAAAAGAAACATTGATCTTAGCTAGGGTGGGACAAGGAACCTATAGAAAAAAACTTTTAGAAGAAATGAATGTATGTCCTTTTACTATGGTAGATGATGAACATTTACTTATTGCTTCGCATATTAAGCCATGGAAAAATTCTAATAATATTGAAAAAAAAGATCCTAAGAATGGATTTATATTCACACCAACTTACGATAAATTATTTGATAGAGGATATATCTCATTCGCTGATAATAAGGAGTTAGTAGTATCACCTTGGCTTTCAAAATATAATCGTGATAGACTTGGTTTGGTGAACGGAATGTTGATAGAAAAATTACCTGTTATTGATGATAGAAGAAGAGTATATTTAGAATATCACAGAGCGCATATATTAAAAAAACTGGAGGATTTATAAAATGATCAGATTGGCAACAGTATTTAGCGGAATCGGTGCAATTGAACATGCACTCGATAGAATGGAATTGGATCATGAGATTGTATTTGCTTGTGATAATGGTGATGTGGATGTGCTTTCAAAAAAAATAGGAATTGATTTAGAAGAAATACAGCAAGAACTGATATCTCTAGAAACATTAATAAAAAAGATTAAGATTCAAGCTAATGAAGAAGATGAATATAAAATCCAGCTGGATACAATGCTGGATATAACAAAAAAAGAGTATTTAAAGACATTGAAAAGTATTGAAAAGGTTAAGAATGAAGGTTCTACATCAATCATTTTAGACGTTATTGAGAAAGTCATTCAGATGGATGGAGTAAAGAAATCTAGAGTAAAAGAATATACGGAATTTGTAAATAAACTAAAAAAGGATAGTAGCAAAGCAAACAAGAATTTAGTTTCGTTTATGTGTATATTAGAAGTTATTAATGATTACAAAAAAGATAATGTGCTAAGTGATTTGGGAAAAGAAGATATTGAATTTAAGAACACAGAAGGAATTGTTTGGGAAGAAGTTTCCACGAATTTAAAAAAGGCTTATGATATATTGGAATCTAACAAAGGAAAAAAAATTATAAAAAGTGTGCGAGATATAAGTGAAAGAACAGGAATGCTTCATGAGAAAATAAATTCCCTACATATTTTGCGTGAGCTTGCCCAAATTGAAAATTATTCGGAAAAGAAACAATATGTGGATAATCTTTACGAAGGTAAAAAATCACAAAATAAAGTTCGTACCAGTTATATGGCAAATTATAAGCTTGGAGATGAAAATTTTCATTGGAATGTATCTTTTTTAGATGGAAAGCAGTATGAAGGTAAAGTTGATTTATTTGTTGGGGGAAGTCCATGTCAATCATTTAGTTTAGTGGGAAAGCAGCGTGGTTTAGAGGATACTAGAGGAACCCTGTTTTATGAATATGCAAGACTTGTGGATGAAATAAAACCTAAAGTTTTTATTTATGAAAATGTAAAAGCGTTATTAAGTAATGATGATGGTAAAACATGGGAGACAATATCACGTGTTTTTACAGAACTTAACTATACTTGGAAAAAGACGGTTATTAATGCACGTGATTTTGGAATTCCTCAAAATAGAGAAAGAGTTTTTGTTGTTGGATTCAGAAATGATTTGAGTCTAGAAACAGATTTTGAATTTCCAAAACCGTTTGAGTTAGAGAAGAAAATGCAAGATTTTTTATTAGACAATGTTTCGGGACGCTATTATTTGCCAAGCAAAGGTGTCGATTTCGTGACTAATGAAAAAAATCTCACAAAAAGATATACTCAGATTGATGGGGAAGTACAGTTGTGCCAGAAAAAAAATCAACAGTTTAATTGGCATGGTGATTTTGTTTTTGAAGAAGAAAATACGGATAAAGAAAAGACAATGGAAGATTTAGAAAAGTATTTTTTGTCTGAAAAAGTTAGAAAGTATGTAATGTCTCCGGGAACAAAAAACTTTTATTCTCGACCTAAAACAGATTTAGAGGTGGCTCGCCCGCTATTGACTACTATGCATAAAATGCATAGAGCTGGAGTGGATAATTATGTTACCACAGATGGAAGGTTGAGAAAATTAACACCTAGGGAGTGCCTGAGATTAATGGGATTTTGTGATAGTTTTAAAATTGTTGTGTCTGATACCGCAGCATATCAGCAGGCTGGAAATTCGATAGTGGTTGATGTGCTTGTGAATGTAATGAAATCGGTGTTAAAAAGCTATCCGGAACTTGCATTTTCAAATACTGAGATTAAAGCTTTAAAACAGTTGGAAAAAGAGGATAAAAAGAAAAAAACGAAAGAGAGGGTGAGCTAGGATGGCATTTTCACCATTTGCACGATTCAGAAATTTCACTTTAGATAATTTAAAAGCATTGTTGGATGTGTATCCAGATCAGGCAAAATCAATGGAATGGAGTGAAGCTGCCAATGAAATTGAAGTGATATCTCCAGGCTACAAAAGAACTGCATATCAGCAAGCATGCCAATTTGGACTAGAAGACAGAGGTGAAAGTAGCTTTCGGGTACAAAATTACTTATATACATTTGATGACAACAATTTAAAGCGATACTTGGAATTTTGGCTAAAAATATATTTTGCACCTAATCCATATGTAAATGCGGATGACAGCTCAATTATTATATATTGTGAGATGGCGAAGGAAATACTAAGCGCTCAGAATAATGAGGTGAAATACGCTGATTTCTTTAATAATAGGATTGGGGGGAAAAGTGAGGATATTTTATTAAATGCAGTTAAAAGTTTTGCTGATCCGATTAAGGTGAAGAAAATAAATGGTGAAGACATTCTCTTCATCGAAAACAATAACCTTGAAAGAGTTAGACGAGAGGTAGCCTATATTGAAGAAAACCTACCAATTGGAGACGTTAAGAGCAGAAAAGAATTTTTTGATAGATTTTCCTATAAAAATTTCTGTAAGTTTTTTGGGATAGACACAACATTGACGAATAATGATACAGACTTTGTGACAACAATTTCAGCAATAGAGAGAAAAACAGGTGCGGAAAATATTCTGCTTTATGGAGTGCCTGGAGCTGGAAAGAGTCATACAATTAAAACGCAATATTGTAAAGATGAAAAATATATGGAAAGGGTTGTGTTTCATCCTGATTATACTTACTCTGATTTCGTAGGACAGATACTCCCACGAGTGGAAAAAACAGAAAAAGGTGAAAAATTAAAATATGTATTTACACCTGGGCCTTTTACTAAGATGTTAACAAAAGCAGAACATAATCAAGGAGATTATTATTATCTGATTATTGAAGAATTGAATAGAGGAAATGCACCTGCAATATTTGGAGAAATTTTTCAACTTTTAGACAGAAAAGATGAAGAAGATGGATATTTGCCATCAGAGATTGGAGAAAGTGTATATGGAATTTCGAATTACGATGTTGCAAGAGTAGTGTATAATGATGAAGAACATCAGGTTAAGATTCCATCCAATATGTTTGTAATTGCAACGATGAATACTGCTGATCAGAACGTATTCACTCTTGATACAGCATTTCAAAGAAGATGGAATATGAAACAAATTGAAAATAGGTTTGATTCCTCTGAACATTCAAAAGATCAAATTGATGGAACAAATGTAACATGGGGTGCTTTTGCTACTGTTATAAATGAATTGGTGATTGATATTAACATGGATATGGCAAGTTCAGAGGACAAACGATTAGGTATATACTTTGCTAAGAAAAAAGAGCTAAGTGTTGATCGTTTCCCAGAAAAGGTATTAAAATATCTATGGGATGATGCATTCAAAATGGATAAGGAGTCAGTGTTTAAATCTGATTATAAATCACTAGAAGAAGTTATTACTGCATATGAAAAAGCGGATGGTGATAAACTTTCATCTGTCTTACGTTTAGAGGTATACAAGAAAATGCTGGCTAAATTGAGAAATACAGGTGAAAAAGATATACAGGAATAGGTGGTGATAATAAATGCAGAAAATTGATATTAGAAGTAAATGTTCAATTAATACTAATCGTGATGCTGACACTTTTGTTGGAATAAAGTGTGAGAATGGAGATATTAGTATAAGTTTTCCGTTAGGTTTTCACATATCTGAAGATAGGGATGAGCTTCGGAAAGATATTCTGCTTTTATTTGCAACACTTGCATCAAATACAGAACAGAAAAAATCTGAGTTGCTTGAACGGGAGTTGAAATTTGATGAGGTTGATTTTCCATTGCAATCATATATATTCATAATTAAGGATTATATTTCAAGAGGATATTATAGAGAACAAGAAGTGGTTTATAATGTGTCAAAAAGTGGAAAAATAAACTGGAATAGAACGATGAAGACACAAAACCCGTTTATTCAAAACAATGATATTTTTTATTTGGACTTTGCTACTAAAAAGAATACCATTAAGGAAAATGAAATAATTACATTGATTCATAAGTATTGTGTATATGAAAGTTTTGATAAGATTGGTTGGTTGTATACGAACGCAATGCCTAAGAGACCACAAATAAAGAAGAAAGATAAAGTGTTTAAAGTAGTCTTGAAAGGTAAGATTGCATCTATATTTAATGATCAAACTAGAAAATTATTCAGACATATGTTAGCAATTATTGAATATCAAGGAGACAAAGAGTCTGATAAAAATTATAGATATGGTACATATCGTTTTGAGTATGTTTGGGAGAAAATGATAGATAAAGTATTTGGTATTGAAAATAAAGCAGATTATTTTCCGAGAACCATGTGGAAAGTCGATGGTAAAGAATATGACAACGCTTCATTAGAGCCAGATACGATAATGATACATAGGAATAATGTCTACATATTGGATGCTAAATATTATAAATACGGTGTCACTGGTAGAGTGTGGGATTTGCCGGAGTCTACTTCGATCAATAAGCAGATAACATATGGAGAATATGTTGCAAGCCAGAAACAATTTAGGAAGATACATGGAGAAAACATGAGGGTATATAATGCTTTTCTAATGCCCTTTGATTCATCGGATGGAAAGTATCATGTAAGTGGCGAAATGATTAGAATAGGGGAGGCGGCTAGCAATTGGAAAGATAACGATGAAGCTTATCAAAAGATACAAGGTGTTATTATAGATGTAAAAAAGCTTATGAAAATAAATGTTCGCCACGAAGAAAATAGTATAATAGAATTAGCAGAGTTAATAGAATACACAAAAAATTAGGAAGAATTGGAGAGAATATGTTCAATTACAAATATAAAGTACCTAAAGATGAAATGCAAACTACATATGGTTCTATTTGTATTGAGAACATTGTTTTTGAACCAAATGAAATTGAAAAAATATTACCGGAAGTAGTTCTTGAAGATGATAATTTGAAGCATATGTTTGCTGAAGATAATTTAAATAAATTCAGAAAAAATAATATATATAAAAGATTTGTGCCAAAAGAAAGAATAACAACTGATTTGTTGTCTTATGTAGAAGCTAGTATAAAAACAAATAAATCATTCTATTCGTTTTTAGCAGAAGGAATATTGGGATTAATTTATAGAGATATATATGGTTATGATTTGGCTAAGGGATTAATAGATATACGGGACACATTATCCGATTCTCATACAGGAGTGGATGCTTGTATGTATAATATAGAGAAAAATATTATTGTACTTGGTGAAGCAAAATTTTACGAATCTTTGAATGAAGGAATAAAGGCGATAATAAATGATTTTGCTGTTAAAAGTATAAAAAACAAACTTGAAAGTTTGCAAGTTGCTGCTGAAAATAATAATGAATTATATCAGGTAGTAATTAAAAATTTGTCCTTGGAGGAATATGAAGAATATACAGTAGAACAATTTATGGGTCAAAAAATAATATTTGCGGGATTTGTTCTACATTCGGAGAGTGATATAAAAGATTACGGGAAAAAAGATTTTTATGACAAATATGATATATCTTCTGAACAACTAAAAAATAATATCTGCAGCTCTCTTAAAATAGGAAAATTAGAGGGTGATTATCAAATTATATTGGTGCATTTGCCAATACAAGATAAAAAGAGTTTAATTGTTAAAATGATAGAGGCATCAAAACTTAAGTTGAAAAATATGTAGAGGTTATAAGATGAACAGCGATAAATATAATAAACAACGGAAGAAATTGTTAGAGGAATTAGACAAAGGAAAACAAGTACCAATCATTGAACTAGGAATGTATGATTTGACACCATATTTTAAAGATGAATTTAATGTTAGTCTGTCGGAAGCAATAATGTTAAACAAGAATTCTGAGAGGAAAATAAAACACATAGATAAAGGTATACATTTTTCGCCCCCACAGTACAGGGCGCTTAAAGCATTGATGGAGTATAATAAAATAATATTGTCGGCACCAACTTCATTTGGAAAAACATTATTAATAAAAGAATATATATACTTGTAAGCCTCAAAATATTGTTTATATCGTACCTACAAACGCATTAGCATATGAATTGGAAAAAAGTTTTAAAGAAAACTCAAACTTTTCTGACTATATTATTTTTGATAAATGCATTGCTATGGAAAACAAAGAAATGGAAAATTTAAAAAGAGAAAAACTGCTTTTTATTGGGACTCAAGAAAAGTATTTGGAAATAGATCATAATATGATTGGTGATATTGATCTCTTTGTGATTGATGAGGCATACAAGTTGCATGAGGAAATTAGACAGCAGAGAGCTTATAAATTATCTGAAACCTTTTTGGATAGTATAGCGAGGCAATCAAAGAAAATCTTTTTGCTTACGCCTAAAGCAAAATTTAATGGGTTTGAAAAATATGAATTTAATATATTTGAATCATCTTTTAATGCGGTAGAAAAGAATTATATTGTTTTAGATAACAAAGATTTTTTCAATACACTTTTAGAAAAGGGAAAAGAAGAAAAAACGATTTTATTTTGCAGTTCACCACAACAAATTAACACAACATATGAAACAATAAAAAATAATATTAATATGAGAGATACAACAGAATTTATTAAAATGTTAGAAGAAGAGATACATCCTGATTGGAGCGTTATTAAGTTATTAAAAGCAGGGATAGTAACTCATCACGGACAGATGCCTAAGTATGTACAAAACAGGATGATTAATTTATTTAATGAAATTAGCGATTATAGAATTCTCTTCGGAACAAATTCCATTTCCGAAGGTATAAATACGGTAACAAAAAACTTATTTATACATCCAGATTGCAACAAATTGAGTAATACTCTATTATTAAAAAATACAGTTGGCAGAGCGGGGAGATTAGGTGAATATCCAATAGGATATATATATTCGACGGTTGAAGTTGAGGACGCTGTAGAAAATGAGATTGAAATATCTTTGGCAATTTCAGATGATGAACAATTGGAAGAAATAGAAGATAGCAAGAATATTGAGAAAATAAAGGAGTTTGGCGAAAATTATAATATTGATTTTGAGTTTTGCCAAGAATTATTAGTTAAATATAAGATATCATTAGTTAAATTATCTAAAATGCTTGATGCATTAAAGCAAGACTGCAGATTTCCAGGGGTATCTAACTTACCGTTTATTTGCAATAGAGCATTTGAAAGTGAATATAATGGGACGATGAGTAATGATAAGAATTTAATTATGGGATACCTAAATAAATATTATAAAGATGGTGATCAGAATGTTTATTTAAATAATTTTAATAATCGCATAAGCTATTTTAAAATGAAAAATGAACAAGAAAAAAGTAAGCAGGAGATAAGTAATACTGAAATTATTAATTATTATATGCAGTTTATTTATTCAACGTTGGAATATTATATTATGCCAATTGTAAACATTGGATTAGAATTGAATGACAAAAATGGAAATTGGGGATTTGGAGTTAATGTTATTAAATCCTTAGAAGAATGTAAAAAGAAGTATTATATAAAAACATATGGAAATTTAGATGTAGATAATTTATCAGATGCACATATACGTATAATAGGGGCAATGAAAGACTACGGCATGACAAATATAATCAAATCATTAGATATTGAAATTCTTAATGAAATAGAGTCTTGTTTAAATGTAAGATATTCAACGATTGATGTATTAAAGGCTATAGAATATTTAGCTAGTAATTCTGATAAGCATAAATACTTTTTCTTAGAAATAAAGAAAAAGTATATAATCTAGGATTTTAAGCTATAATGTCATAAAGATAACAAAGCGTATAATAGGCTACCAGTCCCATCTTTAAAATGAGACTGGTAATTTCTTTAATTAAATTCACTCAAATCATCAACATAATCTTGCAATCTAGTACTAGACAATGCAAATTCGACATAAGTCAGTGGCTGTTCTTTAGCTAGACGATACAGGTAAACAACATCATCCGGATTATCATAAATAACAGTAGAATTAAAATCATTCATGGTATTCACCCTCCCATAAATACTTGGCACCGTCAAGCATATCAAATATAGCTTTGAATGCTAGTTCATATTTAACTTTAAGTTCCGTGATTTCCTCAGAGGTTGGAAATGTGGTTGGATCATTGCTAGTAAAAGCAGTGTGCATGGTATAAAGTTGAAGATATAATTTTCTCATGACTTCAACCAAAGGATATATAGTTTCCTTCTTGCCAACAACACATATGCGATTGTATATGCAAGAATGGATAAAGTAGTCTTTCTTCATCATACCGCTAGCAAGAATACGCGCTTCAATAGCTTGACGTTCATAGTCAGAAACTCTAAAACTTATGGTTGGATTTTTATGTTTATTGCTCATAGTGGAGTCCTCCTTAGTCCTGCATTTTATAATGCAGATTTAGTAATTGTATTAATAGTTAAAACGTAGATTATATCAAGCCTTTAGATTTAAAGTCTGCTACTAATTTGCTACTAAAAGAACAAGAAACGATACGAAAAACATAACATTTTATGAAATACAAATACTAGAAACCGCCATTTATCAACACTTGACGTGCTATGATAAAATGCTTGGGACGAGTTTGAATAGTAACAATGAGTCTTGGAGAATGCGGAATAAGTGGTTTTCAGGGCTTTTCTTTTTGGACGGCTACAATTTTGATACTAGCAGATGTTATTATGTTTTAAATATTTTATAAGCTAACTTGAAAATTGAAAATGAGTGAAGAAAATAGTACTAATAAAAAATTAATATTAATTTTTATTGTAGGTCTTATATGGAAACAAGTGAGGGTATTTGAAATGTCTACTAACTTCAATCAAAAAAATGAGCGAAGTTTTGAGCTAAGTTCTTGAAAAGGGTATAAAAAGATAAACTATATTGTAACTTCAAAAGTAAGACAAAAGAAGGAAGGTGTCGTTCAAGATGTCGTTCAAGAGTAAATAGTTTTGCATGGAATTGAGTTATTGAATGAGAAATAGAAATGATTGTATTAAGCTTTTTTCAGGAGGTATACCATTATTTAATTAAGGAGATATTTTTAAAATAACAATATCTTTAAAAGGATTGCGACTTTAAAAGTAGGACCTGATAGTGAAAATGGCACTCAAAATGGCACTCGTGAAGGCACTCAAGGTAGCATTCAAAATCTTCAAGAAATACAACAAAAATAATTACAAATCTCAAAATCCCCCTTTTAGTATCAAGATATTTCTCTTATCTTGGTGATGCTCTATTATAAGAAGAGTAATCAGTAAAAGAAATAAAAATCCATCAACTATCATTAAAATGACTCCCAAAACTAAAAAATCAAAAAAATAATTCAATACAACCTCTATACATAAAATTATGTTATCGTGTTTTACATGTACATTCAAGAGTTAATCATAAAAATAATCTACAGTAGTCATATACAAAAGTAAAATCTTTATGATAATATAGACATATTAAATATACTAATAAGCAAACAATTTATAAAAGTAAGTTCTAGTTATAACTGGAATTTAACTTGGCAAATAATGGCGAAAAAATAATTAAAAAAATTTGTAACGAAACATAAATTCCCCCGTCTAATCAATGAAAACAAAAAGGAGGTGGATGTATCCTTGGATTTTGAAAAGATATATAACGCTTATTTTATGGAAATCTATTCATACGTAATGACAATTGTACGAAACTCAAATCAAGCAGAAGAAATTACTCAAGAAGTATTCTTCAAAGCATTAAAAACAAAAAAGCCATTTGAAGGAAAATCAAGCGAATTTACATGGCTTTGTGCAATTGCGAAAAACACAGCAATAGATTCATTAAGAAAAGCTTCACGTACACAAGAATTATCAGAAGAAGTTGCCATTGACAGTAAGATGGAAACAAGGATTGAGGACGAAGAGTCCACACTAAAGATACATCAAATATTACATACAATGGATGAGCCATATAAGGAAGTATTTCAACTAAGAGTATTCGGAGAGCTATCCTTTGCAAAAATAGGACAGATATTTGGAAAAACGGAGAACTGGTCGAGGGTAACATACCACCGAGCAAGACTTAAAATTCAAGAAAGGATGGAGAAAAATGAGTGAGAAAAAAACACAATATGAATGTGAAATAATACAAGATTTATTACCACTTTATCAAGACGATGTATGCAGTCCAAATAGTAAAAAAATGGTGGAGGAACATCTTATAGAATGTGAAGATTGTAGAAATGTTGCAGATAAACTAAAAAACGTAGTATACGAGGATAAACTTTCTAAAGAAAAAACATCAATACTTGATACCTTTGCAAAAAAGGAAAGACGTCGCAGTACTGTTGTAGGAATGGTAACAGCAGGGGTATTGATGATTCCTATAATTGTATGCTTAATTTGCAATATAGCTATCGGAAATCAACTGGATTGGTTTTTTATTGTTTTATCGTCACTACTTGTAGTAGCATCAGTTACAGTAGTGCCTTTGGTAATCCGTGACAATGTAATTATATGGACATTAGGAAGTTTTGTTGCTTCATTAGTAATATTATTAGGAGTTGTTTGCATTTACACACACGGAAATTGGTTTGCACTTGCAGCAGTACCAATGATTTCAGGCTTATCACTTCTTTTTATGCCTTATATAATAAGAAAAATAACATTACCAGAGGCTTTGAAAAATCAAAAAGCATTAATAACAATGATATGGGATACGATTTGTATTTTTGCCATAATATTTACTTGTGGATTATATGCAAATGATTCAAGTTACTGGGGAATAGCATTGCCTATTACAAGCTTTTGCATGATTCTTCCATGGTTGATTTTTATATGTGTTCGTTACCTTAAAGTAAATTCATTTACAAAAACAGGAATTATTTTATTATTAATTGGAATCTTTTCAACTTTTGTAAACGATATGATTGAAATGATATTAGGTGAGTTTAAAAAGCTCAATCTTTTAGAAGCGGATTTCTCACATTGGAATGCACAAACAAATAATGGAAATGTTGCTTGGATTGTTTTGGTTACTACAAGTATATTAGGAATACTCTTTATTATTAAGGGTATCACAAGGAAAAGTAGAGTATAATGTATTATGCCGCATTTGTCATCAAACAGGTGCGGTATTTATGAAAAATTAATTGAATTGTCATATCAAATATAATATACTATATAAATACTAAACAAAAGAAACGAGGTAATAAATTTACAAAAATGAAATATCAAATACTAAAAAAATACTTTGGCTACGAAACTTTCCGCCAAGGGCAAGAACAGTTGATTGATAGTATTTTAAAAGGACAAGACGTTTTAGGTATAATGCCTACTGGTGCTGGAAAGTCTCTTTGCTATCAAGTGCCAGCATTAATGCTAAGTGGCATTACAATAGTTATTTCACCGCTTATATCATTGATGAAAGATCAAGTACAGGCACTAAATCAAGCAGGGGTGCATGCAGCATTTATTAATAGTTCATTGAGCGAAGCACAGATTTTTAAGGCATTACAGTATGCGGCGCAGGGAAGATACAAGATTATATATGTAGCATCAGAACGTTTAGAAACATATGAATTCATTCAATTCGCCAGTCAGGCAGAAATATCTATGTTAACAGTCGATGAAGCGCACTGTATCTCACAATGGGGTCAGGATTTTCGTCCCAGCTATCTAAAAATTGTAAAATTTATCAATTCACTTCCCAAAAGACCAATTATAAGCGCATTTACAGCAACAGCAACAAAAACAGTACGTGAGGATATTATTTGCGTATTAGGATTGCAAAATCCGCAATTATCAGTGACAGGATTTGACCGTGAGAATCTTTTTTTTGGAGTAGAAACACCAAAGAAAAAAGATGATTTTGTTTTACAATACGTAAAAAAACATGAAGGAGAAAGTGGCATAATTTATTGTGCAACTAGAAAAAATGTTGATGCCATTTATGAGCTACTATTAGTAAATAATGTATCGGTAACAAAATATCATGCGGGACTAAGCAATGAAGAAAGAAAAAGAAACCAAGATGACTTTATTTATGATACAGCGCCAATTGTAGTAGCGACAAATGCTTTTGGAATGGGAATTGATAAATCCAATGTGCGATATGTTCTGCACTACAATATGCCACAGAGTATTGAAAATTATTATCAAGAAGCAGGACGTGCAGGTCGTGATGGTGAGGCAGGAGAATGTATTTTGCTTTATTCGCCACAGGATGTTGTGATTAATCGTTTTTTGCTGGAGAGTAAAGAGAATCAGCAAGAACTGATGGAATCAATGGAAGCGATTAGGGAGCGTGATGAAGAGCGTTTAAAGGTAATGACTTATTACTGCATTGGTACTGGTTGCTTAAGAGAATATATTCTAAACTATTTTGGTGAAAGTGATACCAAAGCATGTAAAAACTGTTCCAATTGCGATGCTGAATTTGAAGAAGTCGATGTAACGCAGGAAGCAGTTAAGATAATTCAGTGTGTTATTGATTGTAAACAAAGATATGGTATAAACGTAATTGTTGGCATTGTATGTGGCAACAATTCGGCAAAACTAAGAGAGTACGGTGTAATGAAACTGCCATCCTTTGGCAGTCTAGCAAAACTTTCAGAGGCAAGAGTGAAGCAGATTTTAAATCAGATGTTAATAGAAAAAATTTTATTTTTGACCAATGATAAATATACAATAGTAAAATTAAATGCCTTATCTAAAGAAGTTATTCAAGGTGAAAGAGTAGTGCTACAAAGAATTCCGAAAAAAAGTTTAGTTCAGGAACAACAGTATGATGAAAGTAAGACAGCAAAAAGTCGCCGAAAATCGGATATTCTAAATTCTAAAGGACTTGAAATGTTTGACAAGCTTCGTGAACTAAGAAGTATTATTGCTAAGGAAGAGTCAATGCCACCTTATATTATTTTTTCAGATAAAACATTGGTGGATATGTGTGTGAAGGTTCCTTTAAGTCGTGAGGAAATGATGCAGGTAACAGGTGTCGGTGAAAGCAAATTTGATAAATATGGTGAGAGATTTTTAAATAGGATTTCAGAGTTTACAAGTGGAAAGAAGGAAAAATATTACTTTGGTGAAAAGGAAGAGTTCATATCTGCAACGTCCAATGATAATAGAGTAAAAAGCCAATCACATACATTAAAAGAAGAGTTTTATGTCACAGAAGAAATGAAAGAAAAAATACAATACATAGATAAATGCTTGATTGTTGAATTTGCTAATCAGTTAAATGATTTACGTGATGCTGATAGTATGAAGAAAACAAGTGGGGCAGCGATAGTTAGACTATTGATGGAAGAAGGCTATGTTTATGAAAAGTATAGTGACGGAATGTTGAAAAGGCTTGTCACAGAAAAAGGGGTAGAAGCAGGCATTGAAATTGGAATAAGGATAAGTACTAAAGGGCATGAATATGAAGATTTATATTATAATGAACAGGCACAGAGAATGATAGTATCACTGATGAAGAAATAAAAATTTAAAACATTTATTTGGCAAAACCCAGAAAAGTCAGATAAATAAACATAAATATGTGATAAAACCTATACAGTTAAAAAAATGTTTGAAAAAAGCAAAAAGGTAGTTGAATTTTTGTAAAACTAGTAGTATAATACTCCCTAATAACCTATTAAGAGTTTTAGAATATAGAAAAACTCTACAATTACACTTAAGGAGGACTAATTATGAATAATTTGAAGATTGGTGTTAAATTAGCTATTGGTTTTGGAATTGCAGTTCTTGCAATTATAATTTTGGGAGTATTAAGCTATAGTAGTTTAGGGCAATTAAGTTCGGGACAGGACAGTATGTTTATTTGTGGTAAAAGTTTAGCGGCCATTAGTGATGCTGATTCTGAGATGAGAAATGTCCGTGTGGCAGTACAGACTTCATTGAATGAAGCTCAAAAGGACAAGGCTCAGACAAAAATAAATGAAATAACAACGGCATTTAATGCTATTGAAGAAAAAGCAAAAGAATATGAAACATATCTAGATGGAAATGTAGAAGATACTGCAAATTTAAAGGATTTTAGAACAAAAGTAACAGCTTTTAAAAATGCTCTTAATGATATAGAAGAAGCTGTTTTAGCAGGCGATTATGTATTAGCAAATGAGTTGGCATATAATGGAACATATCCTGCGGCAAGAGAAGCAGCATTTGAACAACTACAAATTATGTTAGATTGGAATGTTAAATCAATGGAGAATACAGCTGCTGATGGTACAGATACATATGATAGTTCAGCTCTTTTGATAGTAGCTATTATCGCATTTGCGATTGCAGTTTCCGTAGGAGTTGCTATATTCATTACAACTGGTATTACTAGAGGATTAGGACAGATGCAAGTTTTAGCAGGTAATATTGCAGGCGGAGACTTAACAGTTAAATTTAATGAGAAGTTATTAAGTCGTAAAGATGAAGTTGGTAAGCTTTCTCTATCATTAAATGATATGAAAAATAAGATGGAAACAGTTATTACGGAAATTGTAGTATCAAGTAATGACATTATGAATATGACAAATGAGTCAAATAGTCGTTTTATTGAGTTAAATGGATTTGTTCAAGAAATTTCAGCAGCAACTGAAGAACTTTCAGCAGGAATGGAAGAAACAGCAGCTTCAACACAGGAATTAAATGCTACTGCGATAGAGATAGATAATGCTGTAGAAGTAGTTGCTTCAAGATCACAAGATGGTGCAAAGATGGCAGGAGAAATTGCTGCTCGTGCAAATGGACTTAAAAAGAATTTTACTTCTGCAAAACAAAAAGCAGACGATACATTCCATACAATCAAAGGTGATTTAGAGTCATCACTTAAAGATGCTAAGGGAGTTGAAAAAGTTAATTCTCTTGCAGATGCTATTTTGGAAATTGCTAGTCAGACAAACTTACTTGCATTAAATGCAGCGATTGAAGCAGCTAGAGCAGGTGAAGCTGGTAAGGGATTTGCTATTGTTGCAGGTGAAATTGGTACACTTGCAGAAAACTCAAAAGATACAGCTACTCAGATTTTAGAGATTGCTAATGTAGTAATAAAATCAGTTGATTCATTAATTGGTGATGCAAATAAATTACTTGGTTTTGTGGCAGAAGATGTTACAACAGATTATGGTTCAATGTTAGATGCAACTGATGATTACAGCAGTGCAGCTACAGATGTAGATGATATGACAACAGATTTAAGTTCAACATCTGAAGAATTACAAGCATCTATTCAGGCAGTAGTGACAACTATTGATGAAGTTGCAAGAGCTGCAAATGAAGGTGCTACAACTACAACAAGTATTGCAGAACAGGTTAGCAAGGTTGCAAACAATGCAGAAGTTGTTATGGGTAACTTAAATGATACAAAAGATAAAGTTGTTCATTTGAGTGAAATAATAAAAATATTTAAAATCTAGTAAAGTTTAATTAATGAATAAAAACCTCAAAAAGTGTAAATATTATATATAAAACAAATGCCTATGGTTGAATTATCATCCATAGGTATTTGTTTTTTAGAATTTATGAAAAGTAGGTATTTGAATGTTATTAATAATTAATGGAACTTTGTACCCTATGGTATCAAAACCAATTAGTAATGGTGCAATTTTAATAAATGGGAAAAAAATTGAAAAGATACTTCTGGATGGACAACAATTTCTAAATACAAATAAAAAGAAGATAACAATTATTGATGCTAAAGGTGGTTGGATACTTCCAGGACTTATAGACCCACATAGTCATATAGGTATTATGGAGGATAAAATTGGTGATATTGGCAACGATATTAATGAATCAGTAAATCCTATTACACCATATCTATCAGCGATAGATGCAATCAATCCATCAGATCATGCATTTAAAAATGCTATTAAAGCAGGAATTACATCTGTAATGGTGGGACCTGGAAGTAGTAACGTGGTTGGAGGTCAGTTTGCTTTTATTAAGACTTATGGAGAAGTGATAGATGACATGGTGGTACTTTTACCTGCGGCAATGAAGATAGCATTTGGAGAAAATCCAAAAGAAACATATTCAGATAAAGATAATTCACCAGTTACAAGAATGGCAACTGCAGCAATGCTGAGGGATGAGATTATTAAGGCTATTAAATATAAGAATCAAAAAGAGAATATGGATTCTGATTTTAAGTATGAGTGTTGGATTCCAGTGTTAAAAAAAGAAATACCACTAAAAGCACATGCACATAGGGCAGACGATATTATGACAGCTATACGTATTGCAAAAGAGTTTGATTTAGATATGACGATTGAACATGGCACAGAAGCAGGACTTATTGCTAAAAGAGTAAAGGAATCAGGATTTCCAGTAAATGTAGGACCAGGGTTGGTTTCAAGATATAAAGAGGAACTTAGAAATGTAAATTTTAAGACTCCAGGAATACTTGAAAAAGAGGAGATATTATTTTCTATAACAACAGATCATCCGGTGTGCCCAATTCAAATGCTGCCTATATGTGCAGGTCTTGCAGTAAGAGAAGGTCTTTCTATGGATAATGCATTAAAAGCAATCACCATAAATGCAGCTCGTATATGCAGAGTGGAAGATAGAGTTGGAAGTCTCAAAGAGGGAATGGATGCAGATATAGCAATATTTGATGGGAATCCACTGAGTTCACTAACAAAAACATTATATACAATTATTAATGGAGAGATTGTGTATCAATCGGAAAGCAGGTAAAAATGGCAAATATAAAATTTATTAAGACGCAAGCAGTACCACTTGAAATGCATAAAGTTAGAATTGTACAAAGAATTAATTTAATTCCATTGAAAGAAAGAATAAAAAGAAATAAAGAAGCAGGAAATAATGCGCATTTACTTAAAAATGAAGATGTATTTTTGGATATGCTTACAGATAGTGGTGTTAATGCAATGAGTGATAAACAGCTTGCAGCAATGATGGTTGCAGATGATGCTTATGCAGGAAGTGCTTCGTTTTATAAGTTAGAGGAAAAGATAAGGGAAGTATTTGGAATGAAATATTTTATTCCAGCTCATCAAGGTCGAGCTTGTGAGCATATGCTAAGCAGAGTGTTTGTTGAAAAAGATATGGTTGTTCCAATGAATTATCATTTTACAACAACAAGAGCATTAATTGAAAAGGCTGGGGGGAAAGTTGAAGAATTAGTGAGTGAAGATGGATTAAAAGCAGATAGTGAAATAACATTTAAGGGTAATGTAGATATAGAAAAGCTTAATAAATTAATTGATGAAGTAGGAGTAGAACAAATTGCATTTTTGAGATTGGAAGCAGGAACAAACTTAATCGGTGGTCAACCTATTTCTTTGGAAAATATCAAAGAAGTATCAAAAATTTGTAAGAAAAAAAATATCAAGATAATGTTAGATGCCAGTTTGCTTGCCGATAATCTTCATTTTATGAAAACAAGAGAAAAGCAATGTATGGATATGGAAATAAAGGATATTGTATCAGAAATAAGCAAGTGCTTTGATATTATTTATTTTTCAGCAAGAAAGCTTACTTGTGCTAGAGGCGGTGGAATGTGCTTTAGAAATGAGGATGACTATATTAAAGTAAGAGATTTGATTCCGTTGTATGAAGGGTTTTCTACTTATGGTGGCGTATCGGTAAGGGAAATTGAGGCAATGGCAGTGGGTCTAGAGGAAACACTTGATACAGAAATGATTTCGCAAGGTCCTATTTTTATAGAAGAAATGACGAGATTACTATTAGAAAATGATGTGCCAATGGTAACTCCAGCAGGTGGTTTAGGAGTGCATATTGATTGTGAAAGATTTTTACCAAACGTTCCACATGAACAATATCCAGGGGCAGCAGTGGCGTGTGCACTTTATTTGGTAAGCGGAATTAGGGGAACAGAACGAGGTACGCTTTCAGAAGAACGTGATGAGAATGGGGAAGAAGTTTTTGCTAAAATGGAGTTGTTAAGATTGGCATTGCCAAGACGTGTGTTTACATTGTCACAAATCAAATATGCTGTTGATAGAATTTCATGGTTATACGACAATAGAGATTTAATTGGTGGGCTGAAATTTGTAGATGAGCCAAAGGAATTACGCTTCTTTTTTGGTAAATTAGAGCCAATAGGGGATTGGCAAGATAAGCTGATTAAGAAGTTTAAAGAAGATTTTGGAGATAGTTTGTAAAAGACTTATTACTTGAAGAACCACGATTATTGTAGTACAATTAGAGTGTTAAAATACGTGATTAGAGAGGATAAAAGATATGGCATATTTATTTGTACATTTTAAAGAAAAGAAGACTCCAGATGGAGAACAGGTATATTTTGGATTAAGTAAAGACGGCTTTAATTGGGAAGAGGTAAACAAAGGAAATCCTGTATTATGGAGCCGAGTAGGCGAAATGGGTGTTAGAGACCATACTATTTGCAGAGGAAAAGATGGACGTTTTTATATGTTTGCTACTGATTTAAGCTTAGCAAGAAACTTTAATGGTAAGTATGGAGGCTCATGGTGGGGAATAAATCATAATGGAAGTAAATCGCTAGTAATGTGGGAATCAGATGATTTAGTTCATTGGTCACAGTCGAAGCTGATAGATTTAGCAGATGAACATTATGGCTGTTTATGGGCACCAGATATTATATATGATAAAAAGGCTGATGATTACGTTATACATTGGTCATCTACACATTGCAGCAATAATTATGGATTTATGGCAATATATTATTCAAGAACAAAGGACTTTAAGACATTTTCACGTCCAGAAATGTTATGTAGAAAGGATACAAGCGGTATTATTGATTCTGCTATATACGAAGAAGATGGATTTTATTATCGTTTCTTAAAGAGCGAGAGAGAGCCTAACACAATTACACTAGAAAAGGGTTCTGAGTTAATAGGAAGCTATGAACGTTTAACGGCATTTGATGAAGAAATGGCGAAATTAGAGCAGGGAATGTATGAAGCTCCTACAGCATTTAAATTACCTGATGGCAAATGGTGTATGATGATAGATTATTATGGTGTTCCGGGTGAAGGACAGGGCTATGTTCCTTTTGTTTGTGAAGACATAAAAGAAGGAAGATTCATAAGGTCAGATAAAGAATTTTCATTTCCATATGGCTACAAGCATGGAACTGTATTAACGATTTCGGAAGGTGAGTATGAGCGAATTAAGAGCTTTGGAGATTGGGAAACAGAATAATTTTACATTACCATTAATAAATGAAATAAAACAATATGTCAGTCAGGTTTTAGATAATGAGCCTCCGAAAATACCTTTTGGAGGCTATTCATCATTTCGTGATAAAGGAAGTAGAAAGGAATCAGAAGAAGCATATTTTAATGTAAGAAAGCAACTGACTGCATTAGGTGTGTATTTACAATATGTTAAGCCTTCTGATAAGGAAAAGGATTATTTTAATGAATTATTGTGGTCAGTAGCAAATGAGTTTACTTGGTGCTTGGCGGCACATATACCGTATGACGAGAATGGATTTGCAAATGAATCATATAAAATAATTGACCTTTTTGCAGCGGAAACAGCCCAGACACTTAGTGAATTAATAACTATTCATAAAGATATTATTGACCCATTTATAGTGTCTTTTATAAAAAGGCAGATTGAAGATAGGATATTCATCCCTTTTTTTGAGCGTGAATGGGCTTGGGAAAATAGTAAAAGTAATTGGTGTGCAGTTTGTTCAGGTTGTATTGGTATTACAGCACTTTTGTTAGCTGATATGGATACCAAAAGAAAAATACTTTCTCGAGTCGAATTAGCTTTAGTTAATTATTTGGAAGGCTATGGAGAGGATGGGGCTTGTGAAGAAGGAGTTGGTTATTGGGGATATGGCTTTGGTTATTACATATATTATATCGCGATGAGAGAAGGTATGGATGAGGAGTATCATTTAGCAGGCAAGGTTATAAATAAGATTAGGAAGATTGCAGAATTTCCTTATCTAGTACAGGTTGCAGAAGATAAATATCTATCTTTTTCAGATGCGAGCAATTCAGTCCAAATTCCAACAGGGTTATTATCATATCTAAAAAAGAGATTTAATGTTAACTCACCAAAATGTAGTAGAATTACGCCTTTTGATTTTGAGCATTGCTATAGATATGCTCATATTAGTCGCAATTTGATGTGGAGTGATGAAATATTACTAGGAAATGAGTTAAATGAAATAAACCATTATTTCGCAGATAAGCAATGGCTTATAAAAAGAGAGAATGAATACTATATTGCGATAAAAGGTGGCAGTAATAACGAGGAACATAATCATAATGACGTTGGAAGCTTTGTTCTTGGAATTGATAGTGAAGTGATTTTAACAGATTTAGGTGCAGGGCAATACTCAGCCGATTATTTTACAGACAAGCGTTATGAGTTTGCGCATACAAGGTCTTATTGGCACAATTTACCTATTATTCAGGGGAAAGAGCAAGTTGCAACGGCTAATAGGTGTAAGATTAGAGAGATACATGAGGATTACAACTATATATCAATGGGTTTGGAATCTTTATACGAGATAGAGGAACTTAGTGATTTTACAAGAAATATTTCAATTGACTTAAATAAAGGTGAAATAAATATTCTTGATAGTTTTATAGGAGATGAAGAGTTAAATGTTGAGGAAGGATTTGTTTCATACGTAAAACCTAAGATAAAAGGTGATGGAACTGTTATATGGCAGGGAAAATCAGGTAATGTTATTTTGGATTATGATAATGAGAAATGCAGTGTAAATGTTGTGGAATTAGATACAGTCAATCATTTAGGGGCTGCAGAGAAGATTTATCGTGTGGGTCTTTATCCATTGAAAAAGGAAAAAGATATAAAGATTGAAATGAAACTTAGTTTAGAAAAGGAATAGTAATATGCGAGATAAGTATCAAAGCACAATATATGCTTGTTTTATTGGCTACATTGTGCAGGCAATAGTAAATAATTTTATACCTCTTTTGTTTTTGACATTTGAAAATACGTATAATATTCCTTTGAGTCAGATTACAATGCTTATTACAATCAATTTTGGAATACAGTTGTTAGTGGATTTATTGTCAGCAAGATTTATAGATAAAATAGGATACAGGGTAGCGATTATTCTAGCACATATTTTTGCAGCTACTGGATTATTAGGGCTTGCTATTTTACCAGAGCTTTGTTCAAATGCTTTTATGGGGCTATTGATTGCAGTGTTTATATATGCACTTGGAGGAGGATTAATTGAGGTTTTGATTAGTCCTATTATGGAAAGCTGTCCTACAGAGAATAAAGAGAAGGCAATGAGTTTATTGCACTCTTTTTATTGTTGGGGTCATGTGGCTGTTGTGTTATTTTCAACTTTGTTTTTTAAGATATTTGGAATTGGAAATTGGAAGATATTAACTTGTATTTGGGTTATTATTCCAGTTATAAACGTCTTTATTTTTGCTAAAACTCCAATGGCATCATTAGTAGAGGACGGCGAAAGAGGGTTATCAATAAAGGAATTATTTAAGCAGAAGGTATTTTGGGTGTTTATGCTTATGATGTTATGTGCTGGTGCAAGCGAGCAATCGGTAAGTCAATGGGCATCTATATTTGCAGAGAAGGGGCTAGGTGTAAGTAAGACATTAGGTGATCTTGCAGGACCAATGGCATTTGCTATTCTTATGGGTAGTGCAAGGGTCTTTTATGGTAAATTTGGAGATAAAGTAGACCTTGATAAGTTTATGCTTGGGAGTAGTGTGCTTTGTGTATTGTCATATCTGTGCATTTCATTGTCACCATCGCCATTTATATCATTGATTGGATGTGCAGTTTGTGGTTTGTCAGTAGGAATTATGTGGCCTGGTAGTTTTAGTAAGGCTTCGGCGCTGATAAAAAACGGCGGAACTGCATTGTTTGCAATGTTGGCATTAGCAGGGGATATTGGGTGTTCAGGAGGACCTACATTGGTGGGATATGTATCAAGTATGGTATCTGATAATTTGAAGGTGGGTATTTTGGTGGCAATTGTATTTCCTTTGTTGCTTGTGGTTATTTTGTTTGGAAGAAATGGAAAGAGAAAGGTTATAGGTGAGGTAAAATAATGGATGAAAAATATGATTGTGGAATTTCAAAAGATGAAAAATGGTTTAGATATCGTGCAGCAGCGATAATCATTGAAGATGGCAGTGTATTAATGGTACGAAACGATGTAGATGACTATTATTATAGCATCGGTGGTGGCGTACATATGGGGGAAAGTGCAGAACAGGCAGCCATCAGAGAAGTGTATGAGGAAGCGGGAGTAGATTATGAGGTTGATAGACTTGCATATATAAATGAAAGTTTCTTTCACGGAAATGGCTCATTAGAAGGCAAGGAATGCCATGTTGTAGAATTTTATTTTTTAATGAAACCACGCGGAGATAAAAAGTTAAATAGTAATAGTGTTATACTTGGTGTGAAAGAGCATATGTGCTGGATTCCAATTGAAAAGTTAGGAGATTATAAAGCATTTCCAGTATTTTTTAAAGATAAGTTGTTACATATGTCAGAAGGAATAGAGCATTTTGTATCGGATGAGAGGTAGAATAGGAGGGTGAAATATATGTATGAAAAAGATTATATTATGAGGATTATTAAAGAAATGGTGAGAGCGATATTGAAGTTAACATTTGACATTGATACTGAATCACCAACAGCAGAACTGTTAGAAGATACAAAGCAAGAAGAAGTCTACAATGAACTATTGCTCCGAGTAGACAAGGGAGATATTAACGAAGCTGAGAATATGCTCTTTGAACAAATTGAAGGTGGAAATATGGATAAGTTAAAAATGGCACTTTTGTTTTACTCATACTTAAATGGTCTTAGCGACGATTTTCTAGATGACAATGATTTTAGCCGTGAAGAAGTAGAAGAGGGACTAAAATCTGTTATGAAAATGTATGGTCTTGAAGCTATTTCAGATATTTATTAATCATTAGCAGGTGTATTTATCTTGAAGGTATTTTTACTGAATGTAAGAATGCCTTCTTTTTGCATTTTAGATAGTTCGTTTGACATAGCACTACGGTCTACCCCTAAGTAATCAGCTAGTTGTTGGCGATTAAATGGAATAGTGAACTGATAATTTTCATTTGACTGGGCTTGCTGTGAAAGGTAAGAAATCAAACGCCCACGTATGGATTTTGAAGAGGTATGAAGACTCCTTCGTGAAAGATTTAAATTTTTACGAGCAGATATAGTCAGTAAATTACGAACGATTTTATTATGAAAAGTGCAGGTATTTGAGCAAACCTGAACTAGTTTTCCAGTATTTAAAAATAGTATTTCACAATTTTGAGCTGCAACAACATCTACCATAAGTGCTTCATTAGGTATTAATGAATAGGTTTCTGCAAAAATCTGTCCGCTTTCAATATGGTCTAAAATACTTTTATTTCCGAGGATATCATTGCTTTCGATATTTACACTTCCACTTAAAACCATACCAATAGAATCTACAACATCTCCTGCGTAGTAAATTATTTCGTCTTTTTTGTATTCTTTAGTTGTTGCTTGAAGACATTGGAGTATAGATTTTATTTCATTATCAGTAGTTCCACTTAATAGTAGTGTATTTGCTAAAAAAGAATAATTCATTTTAATTTTTCACCATTTTCTTATTTTTTGTTGTTTTAACAACATACAATTTATAAAAATCATAATATAATTACGTCAGAAAGTCAACAAATATTATATTAGGAGGATGCGAAATGCTACGTAAAATTATTGAGATTAATGAAGAACAATGTAATGGCTGTGGTCTTTGTGCAAATGCTTGTCACGAAGGAGCTATTGGAATGGTAGATGGAAAAGCAAAATTACTTAGGGATGATTATTGTGACGGGTTAGGTGACTGTCTTCCAGCTTGTCCTACAGGAGCAATTACATTTGTAGAGAGGGAAGCTGCTGCATATGATGAAGAGGCTGTGCTTCGTAATAAGCAAAACAAAATGCAAGAGCAAGGAAAGACATTACCATGTGGATGCCCAGGCACACAATCGAAACAATTTAGTAGAGAAAATGTAGAGGATTCAGTGGTAAAGGAAGTGGCTGTGTCACAGCTTAGACAATGGCCTGTACAGATTAAACTTGTTCCAGTGAATGCACCATATTTTGACGGAGCAAATTTATTAATAGCGGCTGATTGTACAGCATATGCATATGCTAATTTCCATCAGGAATTTATTCGTGGAAAGATTACATTGATTGGATGTCCTAAATTGGATGAAGGAGATTATACAGATAAGCTAACAGATATTATTAGCAATAATAATATTAAAGGTATAACTGTAGTGCGTATGGAAGTTCCATGTTGTGGAGGAATTGAACATGCGGCTGTAACAGCACTAAAAAATAGTGGTAAGTTTATTCCGTGGCAAGTAGTTACAATTTCTACAGATGGAAAAATTTTAGACTAGTTAGATTAATGTGAAGCGGAATCGTAAGGTTTCGCTTTTTCTTTTTTATAAATATTCATTCATTGTAATTTTAAAAGAAACAGTACATATTTAAAAGTTAAAAAATCATCGCTTAATAATAAGAAATAGTGTATAATTTAGAATATTATTTATCAAGTATTGGAGAGTAGCGTATGAAATATTTATTGAAAAATGGAAAAAGTGTATTAATAAGAAAACCTAAAGTAGAGGATGCAAAAGATGTTATAGAGCTTATAAAAACAGCAGACAGTCAGACGAAATTCCTAGCTAGGGAAGTAGGAGAGTTTACGACAATAATAGAAAGAGAAATGGAAATTATAGAATCTGTTTTAAATTCTAAAGACAGCACATGGTTTGTTGCGGAGTATGATGGAAAAGTAATAGGTCAATCCTCCGTAGGACTAGTAAGAAGAAATTGTAGGTATAGACATAGAGCAGAGGTGGCATTTGTTATACCAGAGGAGTATTGCAATATAGGTATCGGTGGAAAAATGATGGAAGAATGTTTGAACTGGTGCCGAGATAATAATGTAGAGCAGGTAGAATTAGATGTAGTGACAACAAATACTCGAGCTTTTAATATGTATAAAAATTTTGGATTTGAAGTAATGGGCACAATACCTAGAGCATTACGCTACCAAGATAATACATATGCAGATGAATATCTAATGGTTAAAAATCTATATAAAAACTTATCAGTAAACAATAAAGAATATGAAATCATTAAGCTTTTAGGTAAAGGAAAAGGTGGATATTCATATCTAGCGACAGATGGAACTAACATGTACGTATTAAAGCAAATACATCACGAGCCATGTGATTACTATCAGTTTGGAAATAAAATTGAGTCAGAAATAAATGATTACAAACGACTACAAAAAATAGGAATTAAAATGCCAGAGATGATAGATGTGGATTTAGAGAAGGAAAGAATTATAAAAGATTTTATAGATGGAGAAACAATATATAATTTAATATTACAAGATGAAATGAAGGAATCTTATTTAGAGCAGGTTAAGCACATGTGCAATCTGCTCTATAAAGCAAATACAAATATAGATTATTTTCCAACTAATTTTGTTGTACAAGATGAGTGCGTGTATTATATCGATTTTGAATGTAATGAATATATGGAAGAGTGGAATTTTGAGAATTGGGGAATAAAATATTGGTCAAAGACAGAAGAGTTTCAACAGTATGTTAGAGAACAGGCTGAAAGATGACTTGATAAATAAGTTTAGGTATGTTAAACTAAAAAAAACTTATAAGAAGGTGAAAATATGAGTTATAATGCAACGGTTTTTAATGTTATGATTGCATCACCTAGTGATGTTGATGTTGAGCGTTCTATAATTCGAAGTGTAGTCTATGAATGGAATAATCTCCATTCTTTACAAAAGCAGATAGTATTGCTTCCCTTGGGATGGGACACTCATTCATATCCAGCACTTGGAAATCATCCACAAACAATAATTAATGAACAAGTAGTAAAAAAAAGTGATATTTTGATTGCAGTTTTTGGGACCAGAATAGGAACTCAAACGGAAAGATATCTAAGCGGAACAATTGAGGAAATTAGTGAGCATAAAAAACTGGGTAAACCTGTAATGCTATACTTTTCTAATAAGCCTGTTAGTCTTGAAAAAATTGATTTGGATCAATATAGAATACTAGAAGAATTTAAAAAATCTTGTAAAGAAGAAGGGATATTTAGTTCGTTTGATGATGATGTTGATTTTAAAGAAAAACTAGAAAGGCATATAAGCTTATTAATAAATGAAAACGAATATATTCTTAATCAGATAAATTCAACAAATGAAACGATGAATTATGTGAATCCATTGGACATTGAAAGAAATAATATTTTACTTGAATTTCATAAACTTACTGTCACATCACAAGAATATATGATTACTTTGATTAATAGTTTTAATCAAAAGATAAACTCTTACAAAGAAGTTGAACGTCTAACCAATAGCTTTCATAATTTAATAAATTTTTATAGTGTTCACTTAACTGTTTTAAGTATGTTTGAAAATTACATAAAGGATATAGTTAAAGATGTAAATACTTATGTTAATATAATTAATTTGAAATCTCAAAGTTATTTAGATGAAAATAAGCAAAAGATATTAACAGAAACTTTTAATAATATCAAAAAGACACTAGAAGAAATGCGGAAGCATATTATGAATTAATCATTGTAATATGACACTAATTCATATGCTATTAATTTTAGTAAAATCTTAAGTCTCAGCCAGAAAAGCCAGTATAATAGAATATTGGCTTTTTTAATATGAAAATCAAACAAGTCAAGTAAGTTATATACCAACCAGAAAAAGAAAATTATTCCGCCACCCAAGCGAGCCAAATAGTGATAGTCGACTCAAGAATGAAAAAGTGTTGAGCTTTCGCAACACTTTTTCATTCTTGCAAAGTTCGGCTATAGCCGAATCTTTTGTTCGACGCCGGTCGAAGATTTTTTAAGGACTATTTAATAATTTCCCTGCTATAATAATCACATAACGTTATTAACAAAGAACAATAAAAGAAAGGAAATCAAATAAGATGTACATAAATATACTAAAAAAAGATCTTAAACGAAAGAAAACGATGAACATTATAATATTACTATTTATTATAATGACATCTGTATTTATATCGAGTAGTGCCAATAATCTTTTATCAATATCAAATGCAATGGATGTCTATATTGAAAAGTCCGAAATATCCGATTTTATTTCATTCATATATGAAGCAGAAAATGAAAAGGCACTAAACTTTGCAGAAAATAATAGCAATGTGGAAAGTTATATTTGTTCAGAAAGTATAATATTGCCTACAGAAAGTTTAAGTTTAAATAATGGAGAATTTGACTATTCAAATGCTATTACAGTACTAAGCTTAGAAACTAAAACCAATATAATCTTTGATAGAAATAATGAAGAAATTAAATATATAGAAGATGGAAAAATAATGCTTAGTTCAGCGTTGGTAGCTAAATTAGGCATTAAAGACGGAGATGTAATAACTATTCAAAACGGAGATTTTTCTAAGCAATATAGTTATGGTGGAGTTATTAAAGATGTTTTATGTGGTTCGGAAATGATGGGATTAACTTGCTTATATTTTAGTGAAAACGATTATAGTGACATAATCCAAAACGGCGGTTTTAAGTCATTATATATTTATGGAATAAATACAGATAATATTAATGAACTTACAAATGATTTTGGAAAAGCAGGAATTTCAGCGCTTGCTTCTTTTGATCGAGCATTATTTAAGTTAAGTTATGTAATGGATATGATTGTGGCAGGAATGCTGCTTATTGTAAGTGTTTGTCTAATAATTATATCAGTAGTAATTTTGCGATTTACTATAATCTTTACACTAAATGAAGAATTTAGAGAAATTGGTGTAATGAAGGCTATAGGAATAAATAATTTTAAAATCAGAGGACTTTATATAGTTAAATATTTTGCAATTTCTATTATCGGCTCAACAATTGGATTCCTAGGAGGAATACCATTTGGCAAAATGATGATAAAGCAAGTGTCAGAAAATATAGTAATGCAAGATGATGAAAACATTATGATAAATTTTATCTGTAGTATGTTGGTAGTTCTTATAGTTGTTGGATTTTGCTATATAAGTACATCAAAGGTAAAAAAGATTTCTCCAATTGATGCAATTAGAAATGGAACAACAGGTGAAAGATTTAAAAGAAAAAGTATTTTAAATCTTAATAAATCTAAAATAAGCACAATAGGATTTATGGCACTTAATGATATTTTGAGTGGACTTAGAAAATTTAGCATACTTATATTAACATTTACAATAGGGTTAATTCTAATTATCATACCAATAAATACAATAAATACACTGGGGAGTGATAATGTAGTATTGTTATTTAGTATGGCTGAAAGTGATTTGTATATTTCGGAACAACTAACATTTTTTGATTGGGAAACAAGACAAGAATTTAGAGAAATATTAAATGAAGTTCAAACTCTTATAGATGATAATAATATTCCAGCAGAGGTTTTTCAAGAAACTATGCATAATCTGACGATATTAAAAGGTGAAAAAACATTGAATGTAAGTGTTATGCAAGGAACAGGAATAACTGTAGATCAATATCAATATACACAGGGAACAGCACCTGAAAATGTAAATGAGGTTGCAATAACACATTTAGTAGCAGATAAAATAGATGCTAAAATTGGTGATACGGTAACACTTTTAATTGGAGATGAAAAGCGAGATTTTATAGTGTCAGCAATTTATCAATCTATGATAAATATGGGAACTGGAGTACGTCTACATCATGATACAGAGTTTGACTATTCACATGCAAATGGACAATTTGCATATCAAATAAAGTATAAAGATAATCCTTCACAAAAGGAGAAGGAAGAAAGACTAGAAACATTAAAAGAATTATTCTCCGATAAAAATATACAGACAGGTGGAGAATATGCAGGAGATATGATAGGTGGCGGAGTATTAAGCTCCTTAGAAGGAATTAAGAAACTGATTGTAGCAGTGGTTCTGGTAATAAACATACTTGTCTCAGTTCTTATGGTTAAAAGTTTTATTACAAAAGAAAAAGGTGAAATTGGTATGTTAAAAGCAATAGGATTTAGAAATAGCTCTATTATATATTGGCAGACAGCACGTATAGGGATAATATTAGTGATTTCAACAATATTGGGAGCTATAATTTCAACACCACTTGCAAAAATAAGCATTGAACCACTTTTTAAAATGATGGGAGCAAGTTCAATTGGTTTTGAGATTAAGCCATTAGAGGTATATGTCATGTATCCATTGATTGTTTTAATTGTTACAGTTGGTGCAAGTTTTATGACAGCGCAACAGCTTAGAAAAATATCAGCATCTGAAACAAGTAATATAGAATAGAAAGACTAACTATTAAAAGTCAAGTCTAAAATAATATTTTTTGAATGAATTGCACAGATGCATTTCAGATAGATTTAGAACTGGAAATAATTTTATTGAACATTGAAAACTGCATGACAAATAGAGCATCTTTGTAGGTGCTCAAAAAGGAGATATTTATTAAAAATATTAAGTTGATTTAATGTATGTTTGCCCAGAACGTTCAAGTTGATAAATTACTCTTACAAGCTTCTTGGCAGCATGTGATATTGCAACATTATAATGTTTGCCTTCAGCGCGTTTCTTTGCAAGATAAGTAGCAAATGTCGGATCCCAGTTACAAACAAACTTTGTTGCATTAAATAAAGCATATCGAAGATACCGGGAGCCTCGTTTTTCCATATGAGAATAGGCACCATCAAGTTGTCCGGATTGGTAAGTAGATGGTGACAAACCAGCATAAGCTAGGATTTTATCAGGAGAATCAAATCGCTTGAAGTCACCGATTTCAGCAATAATCATGGCACCCATACGATAGCTGATTCCAGGAATACTAAGTATGGGGGAATTAATTTCATCCATTATGATTTTAATTTCAGATTCTATTTCATTAATTTCAGAATCAAGTTCACGGATGAGTTTAATTGTGTGCTTTAACTCAAGTGATTTTGCTGGCATATTTAAACCAATGGAAGATCTTGCAGCATCTCTAAACATAATGGCAGTTTCTTTGCGATAGCGTCCTTTAGAGGCTGTTTCAAGCACATTAGTCAGATGTGTTAAGTGCGATGAGGCAACAGTTGAAGCACTTGGAAATTCAGACAATAAGGCATAGATGGAAGTCATATGTAATGATGGAACTAGCTTTTCTAATTCAGGAAAGAGAATTTGAACAAGTCTTGAAATAGAAGTTTTAAGCTTAGAACGTTCCTTGACTTTATCAAAACGATAACGGGTTAATGACTTTAATTCTTCGTTGTGATAAGATATGTCTGAGTAGGACTTTAAGTTCACATCAGACATAATCATAGAAGCAATTGTTCGGGCATCTACCTTATCCGTTTTCGTCTGTCTAAGGCTTAGACTTTTTCTGTACAGATTGGTATGTAATGGATTGATAACATAGGTGGTCAGACCTTTATCAACGAGATAACCGAGAAGATTGTAACTATAGTGTCCAGTGGCTTCTAGCCCTACTTTTACTTTGTTTAAATCTTCAGTAACAGAGGAAATCTTTTGAAAAAGATCATCAAAACCATTACGGTTGTTTTGAATGGTAAATGCTCTAAACAGCACTTCGCCATCAGAGTTGGTGATAAAGCAATCGTGCTTATCTTTGGCAACATCAATTCCTGCATATATCATGGCAGTTCTCCTTTGAGTAAATTTAATACTGTTTGGAACCCACGGGTACTCCCTGCGATTGTAACCTCGTTCTAAATAAACCGTCATGCGGTATCTAACTGATTAACAAATATACAAAGAGCCTGTGGTTGGAGCCTTCCTAAAACCATCAAGTGGTAGGTGATAAGAACCAATCCACAGTATCTCCAAAAAGTATAGCATATAGTCCTTGGAGAGGGACTATAAACACTACTACTATATAATACGAGGTGA
>JAVBRI010000054.1:0-38591 GCA_031548165.1 Lachnospiraceae bacterium | reverse complement strand
CATCGTTGATTTGTAATCATTGATGATTCCTATGTGACGGAGAGGGTGGGATTCGAACCCACGCGCCCTTGCGGACAAACGGTTTTCAAGACCGCCTCGTTATGACCACTTCGATACCTCTCCAAACTTACTATTTAGTTTATCTCGCTGACAACCTCTCGGCGTCAGCAAGATATATATTAGCACCATTATATAAATCTGTCAACTACTTTTTTCATTTTTTTATTTTAAGTAAATTGCGTGAGCCAAGTAGTGATAGTTAAACAAGAATAATAGATTCAGCTTTAGCTGAATCTATTATTCTTGCAAAGTTCGGCTTTAGCCGAATCTTTTTTTATATGCCTGAAACACTAACGTTTTTAAGCTTTATTGCCTTAGGTCCTTCATATTCTAATTCAATAATTATTTCCTTAGATAATTCTAAATCATTATGAGCATCTTGAAGTTTGCCATTAATTGAACCACCTGTAACTGGTATTACATTTTCACCATCATGCAAAAAAGCCAATCTTATTTCTCCAGCATAATAGCCAGATAATGTATCCATTGAAAAATCCGAAAAGCTTACTATATGCAAACACCTATCTTTTGTAAGTTCTTTGATTTCCTTTTTGCCTTCTTTAACTTTCATACTGCCATAGCTACCTGTAGGCTCTATTCCTAGATAGTACGAGAATCTAACATTACCTTGTATAAATTCTACTTTGCCATCTTTTATCAAGGCTCTATTAGACATCTTTACACCTTCAAAACTATATGGCACCTTACTAACAGCTTCTATATTAAGTAAATCACCTTTTACATCTTCACCCTGTACCTTTTTGCCTACTTCATAATCTGAATACTTCATATATATGTTACCTGCATTTGACTTTGAAAAATAGTAAGAAAAAATCTCTGACACATCACGACCCGAAACAACAATATCATAATTGCCTGATTTTGGAGTTAGCTTAGCCTCGCCTCTTAGATGTGTCATTTCAAAAGCATCCAAAACCTTCTCTTTTAATGCTTCTGTTTCCAAATCTGCATATCCAAACGAATGATATGTTTCTACATCAACATCATCATGCTTGCACTGTACAACAAATTCACCCTTTACATATCTTTCCTTATAGCTTACATTGATTCCTTCTGAATTAAGTATTTGGCTAGTTTTCTCTGTTGCAAATATTTCTGATGAATTTATAAAAGTCACCTTACTCGTATCGTTTGAATACATTGCTTCTGACATTTTAAGTGCTGCTTCTTCAAGTGAAAACTCCATAAGCCTTGATTCTGGTATAACCATTTCTTCTTTTTTGCCCTTATGTAACATAAAGTAAGGATTAGCTGCAAATCCTGCTGAAAAATACGCATCTTTTATTAGAGTATATACTTCTTCATAATTCATTGATGGAGTAATCACTGCATCTGCAAATCCTCTTACTTGCTCTCCATCTCTTTCAAAATCCTTATATACTGTCACTTCATATGTCTTAACGCTTTTTCTACGACGCATATCAAGCTTTTTCTTAATAAAAAATAATTCCACCGAATCTACTTCATTTATAAATATAGTATAATTTGCTATTCCTATTTCATTTAATATCTTTATAATTATATCGTTCACACTAACCTCCAACCTAGCCAAGCCTTATTTTCGCTTTAATATATGGACCGCCATCCGAAACCTTTACCCACTCTTTATATCCTTTTCCGCAAAATCCACCGCCACCTAATTCTACTTCGTCAGACATCATCGTTATAGACTTTAATAAATCTGGAACATATCCTGTAAGAACTATAGGTGAATATACTTTCCCTGTAAACTTGCCATCTTTGATTTCTCGTGCAACATTTACCATACACTGTATACCCCAGTTTTTAGGGTCTTCCATTCCACTTGTTGCATTTTCTAAGAGCATTCCATATTTAATAGAAGAAATCATATCTTCTAATTTATCATTACCAGCTTCAAAGTAGGTATTTGTCATACGTGTATATGCTTTTCTTTCAAAGCTTTCACGTCTTCCATTACCTGTAGGAATAGCTCCCAAGTGCATAGCTGTTTGACTGTCAGAAATACCTGCTTTTAAAACACCTTTTTCGATAATAATTGTATCATTTGCAATAGTTCCTTCATCATCAAAAAAATATGTAGCTGTCTCTACTGCTCCAGCTGCACCATCATGCATAGTTACTATTTGTGATGCTACATATTCTCCGATATACTGCTTTGCAAGTGCTCTATCTTTTACAAACATATCCATTTCCACACCATGACCAAATGCTTCATGGACTATCATTCCTGTAACTTCTGGTGTACAAATGCAATCATATTCTCCTGGTGGTATTGGCTCGCTTTCCAACAGTTCAAGTACTGCACTTACACTGTTCTCTATATCGTTACCCATTTCATCTAATTTCTCTGCACCACAAAGTCCTGAGTAGGATTTATAATAACTCTTCATTTCTTCGCCATCTGTTGCAGTTGCATACACGCCACCAGTAACCCACATTATGTTTTGTGTTAGATCCTTCTTTTGCGAAAGAAACATTTTAGTATATGTACAATAATTAAAACTCACACTACAATCAATAACTCTTTCATCTATTGATTTTCCTTTTTCTCTAATACCAGAAAGAATCTTAAGTATTGCTTCATCACCTTTTTCTTCTGGTGAAATCTCGTATTCTGTCGATTTAGAAAATGATATCTCTTCTTCTTTAATCTGAGTATATTCACTTTCCACTAAACCATTTGGAAGTTTTGATGAAATTGGAACTAACTCCTTGCTTATCTTTTCAGATATGTCTTCTATTGATTCTTTAGAAATTTGATTAAATGAATATTCACAATAACCTTTCTTATCATATACCTTTATCACAAAGCCCCTATTTCCTAACAAGGTATCTGCTGACACCCTAATTCCCGAATTTGAAACATTATAACCTTTAGCTTTTGAGTCCACTGCTAAAATGGATACATAAGAATACTCCATTAATAATTTATCCAGAAGTTCTTTAAGCAATGGCTTAACTGCTACTAAATACTTACTTTCTTCTACCTTCATTACACCCATACCTCTCTTTTTAGTATACTCTAGACCCAAGAATTGACTGACCTATCAATAAATCCTCAGGTGTTGTTACTTTAATATTTTCATATGATGCTTCATATAATTTAATTTTATAATCGCCATATGTCTCTAATACCATAGCGTCATCCGTAATAGCAATATCTTTATACTTTGTTTCTAAATTTTCCAAAATATATTTATACGCTGATTTAATTAATTCAAACTCGAAAGTTTGTGGCGTTTGAATTTGCCATACGCGATTTCTCATCGGAGTTGATTCTATAAATCCATTTTCATCAGAAATTTTAACTGTATCCTTTGATGGTACCGCTGCCACACAAGCTTTATATTCTTTTGCACATTCAATAGTTCCATTAATAATCTCAGGTGTAACAAAAGCCCTAGCTCCATCATGTATTAAAACAATGTCTGTCTTTTTAATCGCCTTAAGTCCTTCATAAACTGAATCATATCTTTCTTTGCCGCCATGTACTATTTTAGTTACTTTTGAAAAATTGTATTTATCTACTATTTCAGACTTACAATGCTCCTCTTCACCACTTCCAGTTACAAGTATTATCTCATCTACTACGGACTTTTCAAATGCCAAAATTGTATAATACAAGATTGGTTTTTCATCAATGAGTAAATATTGTTTACTTATATCACTATTCATTCTTTTGCCTTTTCCTCCGGCTAAAATAATAGCTGTTGTAACCATACTTATCTATCTCCCAACTTTAATCCTGGAACTGCATTTAAGTCCCAACCATGTCTTGTGCCATTTTGATACTCATAATACGCCGCTACACCAATCATCGCTGCATTATCTGTACAGTATATTGGTGACGGATGATAAAAATCAATGTTATTTTTCTTACATTCTATTTCAAATGCCGCACGTATAGCTGAATTTGATGCCACACCACCTGCTATAGCAAACTTATTCATTCCATATTCTTTGCACGCCATCATTGAACGTGACACTAAAGCATCCACCACTGCATTTTGGAAAGATGCTGCTATATCTGCATTATTTACTTCAATATTTTTCATTTGACACATATTAAGATGATTTAATACTGCCGATTTTAAACCACTAAAACTAAAATCAAGCGGTGAATTTTCTACATTCGCTCTTGGAAATTCAATTGCACGAGGATTTCCTTCTTTTGCAAGCTTATCTACCTTAGGCCCTCCTGGGTATCCAAGCCCTATCGCTCTAGCTACTTTATCAAACGCCTCACCTGCTGCATCATCTCTAGTTCTTCCTATTACCTGATATTTTCCATAATCATTTACAACTACCAAATGTGTATGACCACCTGAGACCACTAAACATATAAATGGTGGTTCTAAATCTAGGTTTTCTATGTAATTTGCAGATATATGTCCCTCAATATGATGCACTCCTACCAATGGTTTTTTCTTTGCAAATGCTATTGCCTTCGCTTCTGCCACTCCTACTAGTAACGCTCCTACAAGTCCTGGGCCATATGTCACACCGATTGCATCTATTTCATCTAAGGTTTTATCCGCTTCTTTTAATGCCTCTTTAATAACTTGATTGATTTTCTCAATATGCTTCCTTGATGCTATTTCAGGAACAACACCTCCATACAATGTATGGAGGGCTATTTGTGACGATATTATATTTGATAATACTTCTCTTCCATTTTTAACCACAGATGCTGCTGTTTCATCACAAGAACTTTCTATAGCTAATATATATATATCATTATTTTCCTTCATAATAATGTTACTCCTCTGCAATCATATAACCAAATATTTTCCAGTTTTCTTCACTATCTTGTCTAAGTATATATGTTTCCTTAACCTTATCTGTACCTGTCGACTTCTTTATATAGTATACACAATTTATACTTGCACTCTTCACACCTTTAACTACTGAATATTCAACATCCGATGCTTTATCCAATATAGTTTTTGTTATTGTTTTATTACTTGACCTATATGTTTCTATATCCATTAATAAACCTTCATAGTATTCATCATATGGATTTTGAGCTTGTAGCTTTTCATCCATCAACTGCAATGCTTTATATGCAAGCAATCCAATCTGTTTATCACTAGGATCATCATTGTAAAAGCATTTTTGTATAGATACATAAAGCGCCACAACTTCTCTAGCTGTTTTAGGATAGTTAGTTTCTAAATCCTTTGATAAAATCTTATCCATCTCTGTTATATCTACATCATCACCACTATCACTACTGCTTGTATCTCTATTAATGTAATAGTAATAAGCTATAACCAACAATACCATAACCAATGCAATTGTCATAACATATTTTAATTTTTTCATAAGATATCATCTCCTTCTATCCTAATCCTCAAAATTTAAGACTTTTTCTTTCCCATCTTTTCCAGGATATGTTTCACTAAATATTTCTCGAACATCATCTATAAATTCTTCTGGCCTTACTAATGACGGACTATAATGTGTAAGCCACATTTCTTTAGGCTGTGCTTGCTTTGCAAGATTTCCTGCTTCAATAAATGTCATATGCTTATATTCTTTTGCCTTTTTTTCTTTATCCTTTTCTCCATACATACCTTCACAAATAAATAAATCTGCTGATTCTGCCATCTGGGCTATAATAGGAAGTGGTCTTGTATCTGTACAATATGTAACCTTTAAACCTTTTCGTGATTCACCTAACACCATATCTGGTGTAAAAGTCATTCCTTCTCTTTCTACTATACCACCTTTTTGCAATGTATTCCAGTATTCTTTTGGGATATTATGGGATATTGCTTTTTCAACCAAGAATTTTCCTTGTCTTTCAATAGAAATATTGTATCCATAGCATACGATATTATGAGAAACTTTAAATGCATCTATTTTATATCCATTAATATTTATAGTTTGGGTATTTTGCGTTAGTTCTATAAATTGCAACTCAAAAGGGAGCTCTGGCGCAATAACTCTAAGTGAAGTTACTACTCGCTCAAGCCCCTTAGGTCCTATAAGCATTACAGGCTGCGTTCTATCTGCATTACCCATTGTTAATAATAATCCTGGTAATCCACTAATGTGATCTGCATGATAATGTGTGAAACATATTACATCAATAGGATTAAAGCTCCACCCCTGCTCCTTTATTGCTAACTGCGTTCCTTCTCCACAATCTATAAGCAAACTACTGCCATTATATCTTGTCATAAGCGCTGTTAGCCACCTTTTCGGCAGTGGCATCATTCCTCCACATCCAAGCAAACACACATCTAGCATTCTTACCTCCATCTCTTATTATTACATAAGCTCGTTATTTTCATCAATATCAATTGGTATAACAAATGATTTTATAAGCTTATCATAGCATTCCTCACAAATATCAAATTTATGAGTTTCTCCGTCTTTATTTGAGAAATATCCCCAATCATAATTAACGGAAAAATTTCCTGACTTTATAAAACCATTATCTACTTTTAAATTCTTTCCACAGCAGTTACACTTTATTTCTAACACTTTATTGTTTTTATTATATTTACGCATTTCTTCACCTTCGACTTTCTGATACATATTTGTATCAAGCAAACCAAGTTTTCTCCTGCTGTTAGTATATAATATTTTTTTCGTTTTTTCTATTGGTAATTATATGTCTTGTTTCCACATAATCACAGCGTCCTCAAGTGGTTTTTCATAAAAATTCTTTCTGATTCCAATGCTTTTAAATCCCACTTTTTCATATAAACCTTGTGCTACAAAATTACTTTTCCTTACTTCTAGCATCAAGTCCTTAATCTCTAATTTCTTAATATATTTCATTGCCTCTAGCATAAGACTTGTCCCAATTCCCATACCCCTATAATTTTTATCAATTGCTATATTTGTAATGTCACCTTCGTTAAATACCTTATATACACCAATATAACCTACGATTTCCTTAGTATCTTCTAGCATTGCAACAAGAAAAATCGTATAATCAAGTGCCAACGATTCCTCAAATGATTTTTTTGACCACGGGAGTGAGAAACTATCACTTTCGATTTGGACTACTTTATCTAAATGTTTTTCACTCATCCTTTCAATTACTACTTTTTTAGGATTGTTTTGATGCACTCTGAGCTAATTCTCTTTCTGCCTGTGACAATCTTAGATAGTCCGGACTATGATCATCAGCGTTTTCTATTTTTCCTTCATTAAAATATTTCTTAGCCAAATCGGCAACTGCCCCTGCTCTTTGTCTATTCATATGCGAAGGTGCATATATGTGGTGTAATGCAAGCTTTTCATCAATCATTTCCTTAAATACAGGAACACCATCTCCTAAAAATATAACCTCTTTTCCGATTTTTTCTAAATCAGCTAAAAGTTCATCTATCATTACCACACATTGGTCTTTTACTATTTCTACATTTCCTTCGACATTTTTATAGATACCTGCGTAGACTTGATTCCTTCTGGCATCCATTATAGGACATATAAGCTTGTCTGTATCAAATATATTATATGCCATAGCTTCTAGCGTCGGCACATGTATAAGTGGTTTATCAAGTGCTAGTCCCAACCCTTTTGCTGTAGCACTGCCTATCCTAAGTCCTGTAAATGAACCAGGCCCTGCTGACACTGCAATTGCGTCTATTTCTTCAAGCTCAAAAGCTGTCATCTTACATATTTCATCAATCATAGGCAACAACGTCTGCGAATGAGTCTTTTTATAATTCATAGTGTATTCAGCTATCATAATATCATCGACTACTACGGCTGCTGATGCGACCAATGATGATGTTTCTACTGCTAATATTTTCATTTATTACCTCTAATCGTTATCTTTCTATAATCAAAGCCTTTTTCTAAATCCTTTTCTATTGTAACATACATGGCATTGTCTGGAATAATTTCTGTAATAAGCTCTGCCCATTCAATAAGGCAAACGCCTTCACCATAAAAATAATCCTCATAACCGATTTCATCCATTTCAGTGATATCGCCAATCCTATATACATCAAAATGATAAAACGAGCATCGTGCAAATGTATCTTCTTCTAGATATTCTTGAACAATGGTAAATGTTGGACTGTTTATTGGTTCTTTTATTCCAAGACCATCGGCAAAGCCCTGTGTAAAAACTGTCTTTCCTACACCCAAATCGCCGTTTAGACATATTATAGAACCTTTTTTTATTTTTTTTCCAAGACCTTTTCCTATTTCAAAAGTCTGTGTAGCACTGTTACTTTCTATTACTTTTGTAAACATTATTTCGTATCCTTATTTTTAATTAATCTTACCAAAATTCATACTTCTAATAGATGTTCCTTTTCTATTCATAAGGTCTTTTAACTTAGCTATATCGCCTTCTTCAAAATCTTGTCTCGGTAAAAGAAATGCTCTATATTTAGAAACATAAACAAAAATACTAAGCTTTGTTGATTTTACCTTGATGACATCATCCCATGTATAGTTTACACTATCTTCACCTTGACTAACTACAATTTCTTTTTCGTTAAACAAGTATTCTAAAGGCTTATTTATTGCCTCATTTAACTTAGCTTGCTTTTTTGACTTAGAATATAGCGTAACTGGTTGAACTACTGTAAATAATAATGCCGTCAACACTAATACTACTCTATATGAAGAATTTATGCTGTTCCAATTCCATGTTGCTATAAGTCCAAATATTGCACATATACTTAAAAGTAAGCCTATATAACCGCTAAAACTTGAATATGTGTGATACATCATAAAATTAAACATTTCCTTAGTCTCTATCTGTGTTTTAAATTTAACTTCCATTATCTTTCTCCAATCTGTTTATATTAGAAATTATAAATCTGTCTTTCCTGTTCCTAGATATGATACTAGCATCGTTCCTGGACCTGAATGTGCTCCAATAGTTGGCCCGATATCTGTCAGCATTATTGTTCTATCTGGATACTTTTCTTTAATTAGGCTAATTACATATTGTGCATCGTCTGGACTGTCTGCATGGGTAACAATAATAGGAGCATCACTCTCGGTATCAAAGTTTTCATCCATAGACTCTACTAGTGTAGTAATAGCTTTCTTTCTTCCTCTTACTTTTCCTATATTTTGAAGTCTTCCTTCATTGTCAACATGTAAAATAGGGTGGATTTTTAGTGCTGTTCCAACTACTGCAGTGGTTTTTGATATTCTTCCACCTCTCATAAGATTAAATAAATCTTCAACTGTAAAATGATGAACTATATTTAGTTTATTATTCTCAACCCAATCAGCCACTTCCTCAATTGGCAAACCTTTTTCTTTTAATCTAACAGCTCTCTCGACTAGTAACCCCTGTCCTGATGAAGCACACATAGAGTCTATGACTATTATCTTAGCTTCTGGATGTTCTTCCATAATATCATTTGCACATATTACTGCATTATTATAGCTGCTGCTAAGTGCTGAAGAAAAACTTATATGTAAAATATCATATCCTTCTTCTACCTTCTTCGTCATAAGCTGTGTTATATATTCAGGGTTTGATGCACAAGTAGTTGGCATTTCTCCTGCTCTCATTTCATCATAAAACTCATGGCTTGACAACTGCATAAGTGCAAATCCATATTCTTTATTTTTTATAATATAATTTAATGGATGAATTATAATTCCATGTTCTTTAATAAAACTTATCGGCAAGTCGTCTGTCGAATCTGTTGATATAATATATTTTCTCATACTTACACCCATGTCTTTCCGATTTGGGATTCCAAAGATTATTTGACCCAAATTCTTATATTTTCTTACCTTTTCCTATTTTAAACTTTAATATATAATAAGTCAACTTACTTATAAATTTACTTGACATATTATTTATTAACGCATATATTATTAGTATAAAATATAATACATGAATTCTTCGGGGCAAGGTGATTGTGCTTAGCACAAAATTCCTTACCGGCGGTAAAGTCCGCGACTCACATTTATGTGATTGATTTGGTGAAATTCCAAAACCGACAGTAAAGTCTGGATGGTAGAAGAAAAGATTTGGCTAACGCCGAATTTGTAAATGAGTTGCTTGTGTATATGCTGTTTATATATAAACATATTCATCTTTACTTTTTTCGCTCCCCCTAGATTATTATCTGGGGATTTTTTTATTTCTTACGATTGAATTTCCATGTACTTTAAACAAAGAAAGGACATATTAACATGAACAATTTTAAAGAATTATGTGGTCGTTTTATCGACGCAATGCAAAGCAAAGCAGGCTTTGCCATCTCTGTAGTAATATTTACAGTATTGCTATTTATATTAGCATTTTTATTCGAGGGGTACTTTAAGAAGAAAAAGACTAATTTTATCCCTGTTGCAAGAACAAAAAAAATTGCACTTATAGGCGTCTTCTCAGCCTTAGCTGCTGTACTTATGTATTTTGAGTTCCCACTTTTTTTTGCACCAGATTTTTATAAACTTGATTTAAGTGAAATACCTGTACTTATTTGTGGTTTTATGCTAGGACCAGTATCGGCTGCTTTTGCGGAACTTTTAAAGATTCTAATCAAATGCGTAATCAAACCAACTAGCACTGCTTTTGTAGGTGAGTTTGCTAATTTTATAGTAGGCTGTGCTTTTGTAATCCCTGCTTCTATTTTATATCATTTTAAAAAAACAAGAATTAATGCGCTTATATCTATGGGGTTCGGAACTTTAGTAATGACTGCTACCGCTATGTTTACTAACGCCTTTATCCTCTTACCAGCTTTTGCTGCTATGTTTCATGCAAATATAGATTCATTTGTAAAACAAGGTTCGGCTATAAATCCAGCTATTACAAATCTTACAACACTTATTGTATTGGCTGTTACACCTTTTAATATTGTGAAGGGTGTTCTTGTATCGCTAATTGTATTTTTGGTGTATAAAAAGATTAGTTCTTTATTAAGGATGAAGTTAAATTAGTTTCCTATTAACTAAGAAAACAGGATTAGTTGCGATATGTAATACAACTAATCCTATTTTTTATATATAAACTTGTATAATTTTCTATTTTCTTGCTTCTTCGTTAATTCTTTGTTTTTCTAATTTTTTCATATAATCGGTTTTACATATTATATAGGATAATCCAACTGCTACTATAAAAAAGATTGCTATGATATTTTCCAAAATCATATAATTCAATGCTGACTTAAAAGATTCTATTCTTAAATATAAGAATGTTGTCAATAATTCTGCAAATATGTATATCCCCATTAACCAAATCACTCTATTAATTTTGTGGTTTTCATAATAATAGTAATAATAACCCTTCTCTTTAAGCTTATATATAACAGTGAGTATTATCATCAACAAAGCTATTGCTATATATATTGAACTTGAATATAATCCTATAAATATATATGCAAATGCTGTTCATTCTAGCTTTCCTTCGTAGTTATCATTTATGTAATTCACAAAATCTACTGCTCTAGAAATCTTATCTTCTCCACCATCAAATTCAAATGCATATTGTAAAAATATACCATCTACACATATATTTCCATCCTCTGTAACTCTTATAACGATTCTTTCACCTAAACTCCTTATTGATACACCAAATGTTAAACCTGTTGTTTTCATAAAACAGCCTGCATCATTAGTTATATCACCCGATTTATTTAGTATATTATCCAAAATATAATCTATTGGTACCCCTGAATAATTAATATAACGTTCTTCACTAGATACATATAAATTTACTTCTAACACTTTTGTATCTTTATTAATACCAAACGCCTCCATAAATTTTTTCATATCTTTAGGTGCATAACTTGGATTATTAAAAAGATAATAACTTTCTGAATCCACCCTCTTAACTGCAACCGCAAGTTCTGTAGATATATCTAGAATCTTATATATCTCTACTTCCACTTCACCAGCATTATCTTTTAATAGCAACATTCTTTTATCAAGTTTTTCTCCTACATCGCTCGCTTCTACATATTTTAATTGCTTATAATACGTGATATCATTGTACTCCATTATTCCTAACCTAGAGTCAATTACTACATCTTCTTTAACTTCATGTAAATCATCTGCAAATCTTATATAGCCTTTTGAAAAAGAGTTATTAGTATAAACATTTTCTATTGCTCTATCGATAGCATTATCACCTGTATATTCTGATTCTCTAGTATGCTCTGTAGCTTTTATGTAAATATTTATTCCTATTATTATAGATACTAGTATCATCATTATTAATAGAATAATTTTTATTTTTTTCTTCAAACTAATCCTCCATATTTTCATACACTATTCTGGTATAAATCACATTATTTATTCTGTACCAAACATCTCACATCCTTTGCTCATTTACCTTAACTGCAATTTCAGTCTTATCTGGATATCCTTTAATATTTCCTTTACTTGCATTACTATTTGTTTCGTTACCACTACAAGCATATAATCCAAGTAAAATAACCATACATAAAACACCTAAAAAAACTTTTTTCATTTTACCCGCCTTCCTATTTATAACTTCTATAAATAGGTTTTGTTCCACCTTTAGGGTGCAATTATAACAATTGCACCCATTGTTAAAAATTAAGCTTCTTTTTCTTGTTCAACAAATCCTTGCTTTTCTAATTTTTTCATATAATCGGTTTTACATATGATGTAAGATAGTCCAACTGTTACTATAAAAAGAATTGCTATAATATTTGCCAAAATAATGGGATATCCCATTGATACATCCGAATCACCATATTGTTTTAAGTTCAGAAGTGATGTTACAACCTCCACTAACACACATATCAGCATTATCAAAATAGCTTGACTTTGTTTATGCTCTTTATAAAAGTAATAATAATATCCGTTTTTACTTTTCATATATATAATAGTAAACAACGTTAGTATAAATGTTATTATTATGAAATTTATACTGCTTAAAATTTCTACCATAGCAAAACCTAGTGCTTCACCCAACCCATCACCGCCTGAAAATGGAAGTATACCCAAATATAATGATTTAATTATATATATAATAATACTAAATTTCCATATAAAATGCATAAAAATCCTCCTTTATCTAATTTTCATAATACCTAATCTTTCCCTTATAATTATCGTTTATATAGTTAACAAAATCAACAGCTCTTAAAACTCCTTCTTCTCCACCACTAAATATGAAACTATAAACCAAAGAAGCACCTTCTACATATACATCTCCATTATCCAAAATGTTTATCTGCATTTTTTCTCCTAAACTTCTTATTGATAATACAATTGATATACCTGTTATTTCATCACCTGTATAAGAAAAACTTCTTGTATTATCGCCTGCTTTACTCAATATATTTTCAAATATATATTGATTTGATACTTCTGCATAACTAATACAACACTCTTGATTATATACATAAAAATCTGTATATAATACTTTTGTCTCTTTATCAATACCAAACGCCTTAATAAATTCTGTAATATTCTTTGGGTTATATTCTATATTAAAGAAAAGATAGTACCCTTCAGATTCAATGCTTTTATTTCCATACATCATCATCAATATACCATCATTTAGGTTTTCTACTTCCCCAGTATTTGCATATGCAACAAGTGTTGTTCCTTGTACAAAAATGTATATAAAGGTTACTATTGCTGCTATTGCTCTTTTTTATTTTAACATTCCTTCTACCTACTTTCTTAAATTCTCTTCATAAGCAAAACTTATTAGTTTCATATTTATATTAGTTAACTTTGATAAATACTCTTTTACCTCTTCACCCCCTTTACTTCCTGCAATTTCTATTGTTCCACCTCTCTTTCTGCATATATATCTTTCTTTATACTTGTCGAATAAAACTTCTTCCAATTCACAAAGGTTAATTCTTTTACCTAATATCTTGATAAATTTATCTTTTCTTCCAGTTACATACCAACAACCATCTTCATCAAAATATCCATAATCACCCGTATTTAATATATAGTTAGATTCATTTCCCCTTGCAATATCCCTAAAATCACTTGCATATCCCATAGAAACATTTTTTCCCTCATATATAACTTCCCCTATAACATTTGCTTCTTTGATACTTTCACCCTTTTCATTTACCAGAGACAACTTCCCACCTTTTATTGCTTTTCCTATACTTTCTGATTTTTTTAAAATCAAATCACTAGGCAAATATGTCATTCTTGCAGTAGCTTCTGTCTGACCATACATTATGTAAAACTTAATATCATTCTCAATGGCAAATTTTCCAAAGTATTCTTGCAGTTCACTTCCTAGCTTGCCTCCTGCTTGTGTCATAACCTTTAGCGATTTTAGCCCTAATTTGTCTATGTTCATTTTCCTAAATAACTCATACATATAAGGAACTCCTGAAAATGAAGTCACCTCAAACTCATTAAAAATTTTCCAGAATGACAATTGATGAATCTTCTTCTGCGTCAATACTATACTTGCCCCTGCTAGTAGATATGTATTTATAATAGATAATCCATACGTATAGCTCATCATTAATGATGTTATTGACCTATCACTTTCCTTTATATTAAGATAATCTATTATTGACTTTGCATTACTAAGTAAGTTCTCATAGCTTATCCTTACCATCTTTGCACTTCCTGTAGAACCTGATGTGGAAAGCATAAGTGCTAAATCATCGTTTATTTCATATTCTATTTTCTGCTTGATATTTAGTAAAACATAGTCATCAAAACGATTCTTAACACTATATAAGTCATTATCAAACTCTTTTTTTAGTGATATAAAGATATAATGTGGACTATAATCATTAATTAGCTTTTCTAATTGGACTTTATCTATATTTTCATCTAATAATACCACTACATGATGATTCATAATGCAACTTACATAAGCTACTAATGATTCTAATGTATTTGTAGCAACAATAAATACTAAACTTCTATTTTCTATATTTTTACTAAATGACTTTTGTAATTTATCAAGCTCTTTATATGTCACTATATTACCATTGTCACATATAATTGCTATGTTATTACTAAACTTTATTAAATCCCACATAATAAAACCTCGCATCTTCTCTACTAGTCAAAAAACACACCTGACAATGCCACATCAGGGCCACTTACACATTTGAATCTTATTTTTACATATCCTTCTATTTCATATTTGAGGTATATACCATTATTAAAATTTTCAACATATTCTTTTAAAAGCTCTGTCTTTTTTATTCCATCTTCTATAATTAATTCAAAGCTCCTATTAAGGTTGTCATAATCCACAAAATAAAACGATACTTGATGTTTTCCTGAAACTACCATTTCCAAAGTAAACTCTGATTCTTTTAGATAGTACGCAACTATCCTTTCATCTTCTTTATACACTCTATTTAAAGCTTTATGATTACCTGTTGTACACAATAAAAGCACATATGCTGCATCTTTATAAACATAATTATTTTCGCTTATATATGTAGGTAATTTAAGGCTATCTCCTATGATTTCATATCCATCATTTCCATATCTACCTTTCCAAGTACCCTGAGTTTTTTTATCTTCTTCTAATTTAATTACTTTAGAAGTTATATCTTCTTTCGTTTCTTCTACCACTAATTTTACTATACTTAAATAGTTATCTTCATCTACGTCATTTATTAATTCTATTGTGTGATAGCCATATTTTAAATCTTCAATATTGTACATGCATATATCATCATTTAAAATATAGTCTTTCATATTGATAATAGCTGTTTCTTTACTGTCAATTACAATACGTATTGTACCTGTCTTTTTACTACTTGAGTATATTTTCAGACTGTCACCTAAAAACTGGTATCTTAATTCTGCTTTATTATCCTTTGTGTACTTTATTATATTATCTCCAGATATTGATTTCCAATTTCCATTATATTCTATAGCTATATCTCTAGGTAATATCTCCCCAAACAATTTAATATTATTGGTTATTGGTTTCTCTGGTATGCTATCTTTAAACATTGTAACTGTTTCAATAAGCTTTTGCTTAATACTTAAGATGTTTTCTAATATAATATTCTTTAATGATTCTGAACTTGTTAAATTGTACTTTATTACCTTTGAATATAAATTAGTTAAGCTATTACATATCGCATCAAACCCATTGTATATTTCATTACTGTTTATCAATATTCCTTTGTTAGAAAGTTCTTTTGAAAAATATTTTAAAACATTTGCATGGTCAAATAGCAGATAAAACAAACGTATATCTGCTGACTTTGTATCATAATCATCTTTTAAATATTTTATATAATTATGAATAGCATCATATACATTGATACCGTAACTATATTTTTTATCCTTAATATCTCGTTTTCTTTCTAGGTATATAGGACTTTTAATGTATTCGCCTTTTAAAAATTGGTTACACTGTTCTTTTATATACTCTATTTCATACCATATACCCATGAATTGATTTTCTTTTCTTTTAATCAATCTTATTCCTTCAAACCAATCTTCTTCATTTCCACACGAAAATGACCTTTCAATCTCTTCAAAAGGTATTTCTCTTCTCTCATATTTTCCTTTTTCAAATGCATCCGTTCCGTAAAATATTTTATTTTTTTCATCATATCCATATATCATAATATCATGTAAAAAATTTAATCTTCTATATGTTTCTGTATATGCTGAAATATAGTATGTATTTGCTAAAAAGGTTATATAACATCCATCATTTATAGAATCTATTAAAAAGTTAGATAAAGACTTCCAATTTGAACTTATTAGGTTTCTTGGTATCGCATAATTAAAGCAAAGTGGATAATTTGCAATATAAGGAACTATTTCAAATCCTATATCAAAATCTGCTCTTTCTTTTTCAGAATCATAAATAATAGTAAGCATATCATTCAACAAAATAGGAAGCTCATACTCATTAAATATAGACATTATATGCCCATAGTGCGGATATACTTTTACTAATGGTTCATTTACTGGTAAAATGTTTTTTCTCTTTATTTTCATATTATCTCTCTCAATCTACATTAGGTAGTGTCAAGTTTTGACACTACCTCTTTAGTGTATCATATTAATGGCCAAGTCAATAAAATCCAACTTTACAACATATTGAATTGCTTTTTCTTATTGTACTAACCTGCCTCTAATTACATTAATTATGATATAATCAGCCTACTTGTATATTCGTTTATTTACACTTTATTTATACTAACTTTATTATATTGCTTTCTTGATATTAAAACAATAAATAATAGCAATAATATTGTATAAATATATATTATCAGTGACAAATAGCTTTTAATCGCAAAAAAGAAACTATAAATTAAACTGTTTAATGAAAATTGAAAGAGATAAATGGCAAAAATCATTATACAGCATTGCAAAATCATACTTCTCTTTGACATACCTCGTTTATTTATTCTAGTAAATAAAATATAAAGGCTTAACATTATTAATGTGGTGAAAATTATATCAGCTAAAAATACTGTTAAAACCGGAGTATCGGAAAGCTTTTTAATTTGATTACCAGGGCCTATTAATATAAATTCAAATACATACACTATAACTAAATAACTTATCCAAATAAAAACTTTTTTCATAAATGTTCTCCTTTAAATAGATTTGCAAGAAAATATTTCAATACCTATTCAAATAATACACTTGCAATTATTTTTACAAATTTAATAAAAATTACAACTCCTATTGTGTAATTCTATAGAAATTAGAATTACAATTCATACTCATTTAAAATCTCTATAATATAATCATAAATTAGATATATTGGAATAGCATACGCTATTCCATCTGTATACATAGGTGATGCATTCATTGTAGCTATCCCAACCATTTCATTGTTCATATTTATTAAAGGACCACCACTACATCCTTCATTGATTGCTGCATCAATTTGTATAAATTCTATATTCTCATTATATTCTTGAACCACTCTATCAATTGCACTGATAATACCATAAGACATACTTATTCCTTGTCCGATGGCATTACCTAATGAAACTATTTCGTCACCTATATAAACAGCTTTTTTTTCAATATTTAAATCAAAGCTCTCTATTTGATTATAATAGTTATCTATTCTTACTATCGAAAAATCATATTCTGTATTTTCTCCAACCTTTTCAGCCATGCTAGAAACAATAATGTCATTATTAATCAATATTTTATCAGCTTCTTTTATTACATGATAGTTGGTGATTATGTATAAATACTTTTTTGATTTTGCAATAATAGCTCCAGTGCCATATGATTTACTGTTTTGTCCATTATATGCATCCATCTCGCATTGAATGTTAACAACTTTATCTTTGTTAAGCTCATAAATATTATTTATACTACTTTTTTCTGTTTTACTAACATCCTGTCTATCAACAATACTAATATATATTGGATTGTTTACAATCATAAACGAATTACATACAATTAGTAAAAGATTCAACATGAAAATCAATAAAATATATCTGTTTTTTGTAATATTCATGTATTTTTAATCCCTGCTATTTTCTAAAAAAAGAATCACTCATTGTATATTGCTCTCCTACTGAACCTGCCGAAATAGAAATTTTACCACTTGATGACATGGAAATAACATCTGACCAAAATCCGTTCAAAACTGCATATGGCTGATAATAAGCAAATGTTAATTGTGATGAATTTGTTGTGCTACTTGCAAATGAGGCATCAAACTTAAGATAGCCTGCTCTTTTTTCCACTGTTGTAACAATTCCTCCCCCTGCAAATGGTTCGAATTTAACTTTAATTCCATTAACATCTGTTACAACATTCTTGTCAGCTTTAGTATACTCTAGAATAGTTCTTTTTTCCTCTCCTGTAAATATTATTTTTCTATAATAACAATAGTAAAAATAAATTGATGAATTGTCAACTGTCATATTTGAATCATGACCAAACAATACATAATGATCAAAGAAATTATTCATAGCATTTTTTATCCATTCAAAATTAAAGTACATTCTATATTTATCTTTAGTAATTTTAATTGAAGACACATTCATTCTCATTATTCCATCTACCTCAGTATATGTTCTTCCTCCATACCAAGAACACTCATTAAACATATTTTCATTTTGTGATACATCACCAATAGTTGCATCATACTCTTCCTCCGTTAAAAATTCATACTCAACACTATCATCTTCTAATACATATATTTGTACATAACAACTTATTTCCCTTATATCTGTACTTTGTTCAAACAACTCTATATCTTCATTCTGCTGCTCTTCAACCAAATAATTATATGTATCTGAACTTAGTATATCTTCTACTTTTTCTCCACCTGACTTATAATGTTCATTAATAAATTCATTCATTCCTTCCATGAAGTTATCCGAATTTGATTCCTGCTCTGAGCAATAACTTTCTTCAACACTTATATTTGCAGCTAAATATGCACTCTCACACGAACACACTGTTATAAATAGAACAACTATAATACAAACTATTTTTTTTAAATATTTCATCTTTAATTTTCCTTTCTTAAGTCCCATTAATTTATATTTATCATTTTTTGTTTTTTACTACTATTTGATTTTATATTTTTCACGAATTGTATCCATTTTTTGATTTCTTTATTAACTTAACATTTATTATACATAATGTTTTTTAATCATTTACTATTCCATTTTATTGTTTATAAAATACCTGTGTTTTCCACTAACTTCATCTGGAAACAATTCTTCATAATATTCAAATATGTAGTCTGTTTTTCTTAGTTCTTCATCGACAATAAACTTTTTGAACATATCTTCTATTACTTTTTGATCATACATCTCATCATACATATCTACTACCAAACGTATAATAAATTTTCCTATGTTCATTTGTTCAATCTGAAATTGTTTTATCACTCCTTCCATCACATGATTTACACACTCTATTGCCCTAACCAGTACATATGGCGTCCTTTTTTCTCCTCCTTTACATAAAATAAAATCATTAGCTCTCCCTGAGGTAAGCTTTAATATATCATTCTTATTGCCACATTGGCATTGAGTGTCTTTTAATATTTTACCAATATCCCCTATCCTATATCTAATAAGGGGCATAGCCTTGTTTGTTCGCGTTGTTATAAGTAATTCTCCATTTAAATCTTCTTCAACATATACATTATCCGATAGTATATGCATATTACCACATGGACACTGATATGCTATTCCATTAAACTCGTTAGCTCCATACATATCCGCTATTTTACATTTGAAATGTTTATCTATTTCTTTTCTAACACTATCAGCAAGTATCTCACCCGAAAATTCTATGTATTTTACTGATTCTAGCGGTGCCAAGTTTAGCCTGTCCATACATTCACACAAAAGCACTCCTATACTAGGCTGAAGTAATAGCCATTTGGGGGCATATTCTTTTATCTCCATATATATTTTTGCTAGCTTATCTATGTCTAAATTTGATTTAGAAAACCCTAAGGTGTTTTTTTCATATATATAGCTATCATCTTCTTCGCCCAACTTATGAATAGTAAAAAAGAAGCACATCTTATCATCTGGCTTTATACCATAGTATTTATTTCTGTAATACCACAAAGGAAGCATTGATTTGTTATAATCACCTTTATTCCAATATATCTCCATATATTTTCCTGTTGAACCTGATGTTCTTGCTGATATTAATTTATTACTTAATAATAATGGTATGCTTGTTGATGTTATGGATGAATTACCTTCTAACACAACTGTGCTTTTATCTATTATTGGTAGTTCACTCCACTTATCTTCTTGTAATATATATTCAATATTAAGGTTTTCTTTATCTTTTATCTTATAATACATAGGTACAGTATTATAAGCTTCTTCTACTATCTTTTTTATCTTTGCGTTCATTAACTCTATCCCTCCAATTTCTCCTGTAAGTACTCTAATAAGTTATCATAATTATCCATTAATTCTAATAGATTGTCACTCTCGTCAAGACTTACCTTAAATTCTTCTTCCACCTCAACCACTAGTTGCATAAGTGATACTGAATCTAGTTCCAAATCATCAGTAAAGCTCTTTCCTTTTAAATCTCCTTCATAGTCACAATTTCTATATATAACATTGTTTAGTTTTCTAGCTATTTCTTCGCAACTCATTTTTATACCTTCTTCTCCTTTAATTCTCTTATTGTATATTTATTTTTTCTCTTGTTATATCGGGAAGATTAATGTAAATTAGTCTTCCCTTTATATTTTTTATTCATTCGGATTGTTTACAACTCCCACAAACAAAGGGACTCCTTCGTACTCAACGATAAATCCAAATGGTCTGTCTAAATAAAATTCCACTCCTTCTGGCTTAGGTCCACTTTTGTCTATTAAAATCTGAGTATATGCAGCAGCAGTACATCCTTTCTCATCTAGTGCAATGGTTGCTTCTTGCAAAATATCACTTACACGCATTTTTTGATTAGAAAACCTGCTAAAATTTGCATCCATATTGAAAATATCTTTTACCCCTAATTTTTGAACGTTTTTGATTAATTCAAATTTCGAACTAAAATCAAATTTAGGCATTCTTAAATCTACTAAATCGTAATAATAATCCTTCTTTATTTTACCTATGATATCTTGAATATAATTTTCTTGTAAAAACAACTCTTTAATACCTACACCTTCTTCTGGAAGTATAAAGTGCATCATACCATTTTCTAGTTCCCTACTATAAACTATACAATCTTCATCTGTATAAAGTTGCCCAGATGCTTTTTCTGTCATATACTTTGTTTCAATAGTTTTTCCATCTTTCAAATCAAAAGATGCTTCTATTGTGTTTTCTTTCACAAAAGGAGTTTTCCATAAAGATTTATAATATATTGTATTTATAATACTTGCTAATGCAGAGTTTATGTCATTAAATCTTTCAGGTGGTATACTTAATAAATTTTTTGTCTTTTCAGATACCCAACCTGACATTGCTTTTGCAGCATTATCTTTACTAAATTCCGCTGTAATTGTATCCGCACCATAGTATTCTGCCAGTAAATCCAAGGATTCAGGATTCACTTGTTCTTTATCTTTTGGATTAATTTGTTCCGAATTAATCCAAAAGGAATTTGCAAAAGATAACTCTTCCTCTTTATCGCTCAATCTAAAATTCAGTTTTTTTAATATATTGCTGTTAATTTGTTGTAATTCGCTTAAATCATTAACGTTTAATGCTGTTAAAAGTTGCTTCTCTGATTCTCCTGCTGTTAATTGTGCACACATAGACAAAGCAATATAACAGCTAAGGGGTGAACAAATGACGTTTTCATCATTTGAATCTAATAATATTTCTTTCGTTAAATCTTGTGTAAAACCAATAATTTTATTTCTTTCACTTTTAGAAAGTGAATTATTTTGTTCTTCCTTCTCTTCACTTGTAATAGAATTTAATATTGTTGCACTTTTTAAAATTGTTGCATTACCTTTAACACTATATATAACAGTTTTTTCATTTTCTTTGCTTGCTTCTTTTTCTCTACTTGTACTCTCTGTGTTATTTTCCTCTGCTTTTTTGTTATCTCTTAAAGATAAAAATGTAATTGGAAGAATAAAAATCAATAACACTGTCATAATTATGATTGACTTTTTCTTTTTTTCCATTATAAATCTCTTCCTTTCTAATTTTAAAATTTTATTTATATAAATTGTAAGTTTTCATAAAGTTTACTGCTATTCATTCGGATTGTTTACAACTCCTACAAACAAAGGTACACCTTCATATTCTATGATAAAGCCAAATGGTCTATCTAAATAAAATTCGACTCCTTCTGATTTTCCTTCACCTTTGGTCATTCTAATCTGAGTATATGCTGCTGCAGTACATCCCTTTTCATCAAGTGCAATTGTTGCTTCTTGCAAAATGGCACCTACAAACATTGTTTGATTAGAAAACCTACTAAAATCTGCGTATGGTTTAAAAATATCTTTTACCCCTAATCTTTCTACATTTTCAACCAATCCAAATTTTGAATTAAAATCAAATTTCGGTATTCTTAAATCAATTGTATCATAATTAAAATTCTCATTTGCTTTACTTATGATACCTTGAATACCATTTTCTCGCGAAATCAATTCCTTGATATCAGCATCATCTTTCGGAAGTATAAAATGTATATTACCATTTAGCAGTTCTCTACTGTAAACTGTACAATCTTTATCTGTAAAAATTTGACCAACTGCTATTTCGGTCATATATTTTGTTTCAACAGTTTTACCGTTTTTCAATTTAAAAGAAGCATCTATTGTATTTTCTTCTTTAAACGGGGTTTCCCATGAAGACTTATAATATATTGTATTTATTATACTAGCTATTGAATCATTAATATCACTAAAACTTTCAGGTGGTATACTTAATAGATTTCTTGTCTTTTCAGATACCCAGCCAGACATTGCTTTTGCAGCATTTTCTTTACTAAATTCTGCTGTAATTGTATCCACACCATAATATTCTGTCAGTAAATCCAAACATTCAGGATTCACTTGTTCTTTATCATTCGGATTAATCTGTTCTGAATTAATCCAAAAAGAATTTGCAAAGGATAATTCTTCCTCTTTATCGCTTAATCTAAAATTCAGTTTTTTTAATATATTGCCGTTAATTTGTTGTAATTCGCTTAAATCATTAACGTCTAATGCTGTTAAAAGTTGCTTCTCTGATTCTCCCGCTGTTAACTGTGCACACATAGATAACGCAATATAACAGCTAAGGGGTGAACAAATAATATTTTCATCAGTCAAATCTGATAATATCCCATTCGTTAAATTTTGTGTAAAGCTAATAATTTTATTTTGTTCATTCTTAGAAAGTGTATTATCTTGTTGCTCTTTCTCTTCATTTGTAATAGAAGTTAATAGAGTTGCACTTTTTAAAACAGTTGCGTTACCCTCAACACTATATATAACCGTTGGTTCATTTTCTTTGCTTGCTTCTTTTTCTTCACTTGTACTCTCTGTGCTGTTTTCCTCTGGTTTTTTGCTATCTCTTAAAGATAAAAATGTGATTGGCAGAATAACCATCAATAATGCTATCACAATCATAAATATTTTTTTCTTTTTTTCCATTATTACCTCTTTCTTTCCTTTAATTTTGTTTACAAAAACGTTTCATAAATTTTGTTTCTTTATAACATTTATTTACATCTTCGTCAATAGTTTATTGGAAAATTTTCCCCAACGGTGCGATTTGGACCCCCAACGTCCGAAAAACAGCTGTAATTGTCACCATTTGTCATCCACCGTTTTTCTTATTTTCTTTTTTCTTTATTAAAAAAAGCAAAAAAAATGACCTAAGACGATATTTCGTTTGGTCATTTTTCTCATTCTTTCTTTATTAAATTTTTCTCAACACTAGAATCATATTCTTTAATCACCAACTGAATCTAGTTTCAAATCATCTGTAAAACTCTTTCCTTTTAAATCTCCTTTATAATCAGCGTTTCTATATATAATATTGTTTAGTTTTCTAACTATTTCTTCGTAACTCATTTACTTTCTCCTCTTGTCTCATCATCTACATTTTAATGTATTGCTCAATTTCAATAAAAGATTGATGTAAATCCATCTTCCCTTGAAAATCTTCAATAACTTTGACTTCTTCTACTATTAAACATAATTGAAAGAATTATAATTATAAATAATATAAATAACATAACAAAGTGTTTAAACGCTATAAAGAGCCAATACCATATTGAAGATTGAGTATATATAACATCAAAAATGCCTTTTTCATCATTTTCATTAGAACTATCTTTTCGACTTAGTAACTGTTCTTTTGTTCCCTCGTAATGCCTCATTACAACTTTATCACACTCTTCTACTGATAGTTCATCTAAAAAATCTACTATATTGTTACCATTTGTAGTATTTGTAAAAATGTCATAATAAATTATCTCTATATTGCTTTCTTTTTCACTCTCATAAATAGGTTCTATATAAACAATACCATCTGGATATCCATTCGTTTCAAAATCTTCTATCATATCTATAATACTGTTTTGTTGTTCCTTTGCATAGACGCTACTCACCCCATTTATACAACAAAGATTTATTACTAAAAAAATTATAAACATGCCTAAATTTGTATTCTTATTTCTTGTTTTCAATTTATATTTCTTATAAAACAATATAATTAATGCAATAAATAATAATAGCAATAAACAATCAATTACTTTGAGCATATTTTCATAAAAACCAATTTTATCAGAAAATCCATGACTATATGCTGTATCACCTATAACCACTATCTTATCATAATCATAGTTTTCAGATAGTTCTTTAATATACTTGTCTTTATCACTTGGTGCTGAGAAAAAATAAATCCTATCCGTTTTTTCCGAATCATAAACCATACATTTTGTTATATATCTTTCCCACAATTCGTCGCTTACCTCTGTGCGAGTACTTCCGTAATAACTTTGGGGTACTGAAAATATTATAAATAATACTATAATTATTATTGTGGTTCTAAAAAATTTTAAATTTATCATTTTATATTTTTTTACAAATTTATACATATTACCTCCATTCAATTTAGCAAGAATTGCAAACAACTCTTGTATTGACTACCACTACTTGGCTCGCGTAGTTTCTTTTTAACTAAAAAACAGGCTTCTCTTCTTGGGAAACCTGTTTAATAAAAATATTTATCACTTTTAATTTTAGTAACTTAAATTTTCATATTTACAAATCTCCCGATTAATACCAATAGTAGCACCATGTAAACATTTTGTCAAGTATTGTTTAATATTTTTTTAACTTTCTTTAACTTTCTTTAACTTTATTAATTTTTTCTCATCGTTAACTGAATACGTTTTTTCTGTAAATCAATACTCATAACCCTTACATCTACTATATCACCTACACTTACAGCCTCCAGTGGATGTTTTATATATCTGTCTGTAATCTGCGATATATGAACAAGTCCATCTTGATGAACACCTATATCTACAAACACACCAAAATCTATTACATTTCTTACAGTTCCTTTAAGTTCCATACCTTCTTTTAGGTCTTCCATCTCAAGGACATCTGTTCTAAGTATTGGCTTTGGCATCTCATCTCTAGGATCTCTTGCTGGCTTTTCAAGCTCCTTCACTATATCTCTAAGAGTTATCTCGCCTATTTCAAGCTCTTGCGCCACTTTTTTATAATCTTTTACCATAAGTGAAATTCCAGTAAGTGTTCCTTCTGCTACAGCATTTGTATCAAAACCAAGCTTTTTTAGAAGTTCTTTTGCTGCATCATAGCTTTCTGGATGTACGCTTGTCCTATCAAGAGGATTTTTACCATCTGAAATACGCATAAAACCGGCACATTGCTCAAATGCTTTCGGTCCAAGCTTTGCAACCTTTAAAAGTTGCTTTCTATCTGTAAACTTTCCGTTTGTTTCTCTATACTCAACTATATTTTTTGCAATAACCTTAGATATACCTGAAATATATTCAAGAAGACTTGCTGACGCTGTATTCAAATCAACACCAACCTTATTTACACAGTCTTCAACTACTGCACCTAATGCTTCGCTTAACTTCTTTTGGTTCATATCATGCTGATACTGACCTACACCAATTGACTTAGGATCAATCTTTACAAGTTCTGCTAATGGGTCTTGTATTCTTCTTGCTATTGAAATAGAACTACGTTGACCTACATCATAATTAGGAAATTCTTCTGTAGCTAGCTTACTTGCTGAGTATACCGAAGCTCCTGCTTCATTTACTATTATATAACTAACCTTTTCATCAATTTCTTTTAAAAGGTCTACAATTATTTTTTCAGACTCTCTTGATGCTGTACCATTTCCTAGCGAAATCAATGTTATTCCATACTTCTTAATAAGCTTTTTAACAACTGCTTTTGCTTCTTCTACTTTGTTTTGTGGTTCTGTTGGATAAACTACAATTGTATCAAGTGGTTTTCCTGTTGCATCTATTACCGAAAGTTTACAACCTGTTCTAAACGCTGGATCCCAACCAAGTACTACTTGACCTGCAATTGGCGGTTGCATAAGAAGCTGCTCAAGATTCTTTCCAAATACTTTTATTGCTCCATCTTCTGCTGTCTGTGTAAGATCACTTCTTATTTCTCTTTCAATAGCTGGTGCAATAAGACGTTTATAACTGTCGTCAATAGCCGCTTTAATTATATCATTAGTATATTTATTGTCTCTTATTATAACCTTCTTATAAAGATAATTATGAATACGTTCGTCTGGAGCTTCTATCTTTACAGTAAGAATCTTTTCATTTTCACCTCTGTTAATAGCTAAAGTTCTATGACCAGCCATTTTCTTAATAGGTTCAGAAAAGTCATAATACATCTCATAAACAGACTGAACTTTCTCATCTTTTGCTGTAGATATAATATTTCCTTCTTTGAATGTTATGTCTCTTATGTATGTTCTATATTCAGCCTCATCAGATACACTTTCAGCTATAATGTCCTGTGCTCCTGCTATAGCATCTTCTACAGTTTCTACACCCTTTTCTTCTGATAAATATTCTTTTGCATCTTCTTCAATAGGTATTGTTGCCATTTGAAGCATAATGATGTTTGCAAGTGGCTCTAAACCTTTTTCTTTTGCAATTGTTGCTCTTGTTCTCTTCTTCTGCTTATAAGGACGATATAAATCTTCTACTAAAACTAATGTTTCTGCTGCTTCTATCTGCGCCTTTAGCTCATCTGTAAGCTTTCCTTGTTCTTCTATTGAAGATAATACTGTATCTTTTCTATCCTGCAAATTTCTTAAATACTTAAGTCTTTCATCAAGATTTCTAAGAATCTCATCGTCTAACGCTCCATGCTGTTCTTTTCTGTAACGAGCAATAAATGGAATAGTATTTCCTTCATCTATCAATGTTATAACAGCCTCTACTTGACTTACTTTTATGCCAAGTTCTTCGGCTATTTTCTTTTCTATATTCATCTAGTTTCTCCTAATATATTTACTTATATAAATTATTAAAGAGCCGGTCACTACACATAGTGTAATACACCGGCTCTTTACCTATGTACATTAATTAATAACTAAACATTTTGCCTAAGTCACTTAAACTGCTTAATGCTTTGCCACCCTCTGTTGCATTTAGCGAACAGTTATATCCACAAATTGTAAGAAGTGGAAGTAATCCAAATACCACTGCTACAGCTCCTATAGCAATTGCAAGCTTAGCCATCTTATCTGCCTTAATAGCTGCATCTTGTTGCTTCAATGCCATTATAGCTAATACGATACCTGCTGCTGCAATAATAATACCAAAAAGTGTAATCAACCATGTTAATGATAATCCAAATGTTGCAGTATCATCAAACTTTTTAGCACTGCATGAACATGTAGTAATTGTACCAATTATAGCCATTAAGAAACCAACGCCTGCACAAATAAGTGCTAAAAGCTCAAATAAGTTGAACTTAGGTGGTTGTGGCTGTGTAAACTGCTGTTGGTATTGTTGTTGATACATATTGTTCATCTGTGGCTGTTGTTGAAACTGCTGTTGTGGTTGTTGTTGAAATTGTTGTTGCTGTTGTTGTTGTGGTTGTTGTTGTGGTTGTTGTTGTGGTTGTTGCTGTTGAAAATTCTGATTGTTGTTATCCATTATTCTCATTTACCTCCATTATAAATAAAATTTTTCTATTTCCATAATTGTATAAATATGGTTTTTGTTAATTTGTACCTTTGCAAGTATAACATAATTTCATTTTTTTACAACTTATTTCTAATTATTAAGAAACTGTCAAATCCAAATTAGCACCTAATAATGCTGATTGGTCATACAATTTCGCATTTTGGCTATATGGGCTTTCTTCTTGATATTTTATCTGAGTAGTGGTTGTTCCCCCTGATACATAAGTTCTTCCACATTCTGGGCATACTGAAGTATGTATGGCAACAGAAGCGTTTATTACTGTTCCATTATCTTGACTTGCTTTTTTATATGCATTTGATACGTGCTCACCTTCATGTGCTCTTACTCTTGCACCAGCCGCTTCAGGTGAAACGTGTGCTGCTGATTTAAAGGATACCATTTCATCTGAACCATCTTGGTATTTTCTTTCACTACAAGTTTTGCACTCACCACCCATGGATTTATTCTCTTCCTCAGATGAAGCACCTTTTACATATCCAGTTTCATAAGCACTATTATTATATGCACCACCGATTGATAATACGCCCATAAACACACCTCCGTTTAAATGCGTTGCAATTATTTCTCAGTATTATACTTTTTAACCTGCTCTTCAATAAGGCTATTATCTTCGAAATAATTAATCTTCATTGATCTCTTAACATCATTTAAAGTGCCTTGGGCAACTCTCTTAGCCTCTTCGCTGCCTTTCTTTAGCACTTCATATATATATGGAATGTCTTTTTCAAGTTCTTTTCTCTTCTCTCTTATCGGAGAAAGCTCTGACTGCATTACGCTGTTAAGGAATTTCTTAACCTTAACATCACCAAGACCACCTCTAGCATAATGAGCTTTTAACTCATCTAAATTAGCATAATCAGGTAAATATTCTTCAAAATGTTCTGGCCTACTAAATGCATCAAGATATGTAAATACAGTATTCCCTTCAATCTTACCAGGATCTTCTACCTTGATATGATCAGGGTCTGTATACATAGACATTATTTTCTTTCTTACATCTTCTTCAGTATCTGCAAGATAAATGCAATTTCCAAGTGATTTGCTCATTTTCGCCTTACCATCTGTACCTGGCAAACGTAAGCATGCTTTGTTGTCTGGAAGTAAAATCTCTGGTTCAACTAAAACATCACCATATACTGAATTAAATTTTCTTACTATTTCTCTAGCTTGCTCAATCATCGGTTCTTGATCTTCACCAGTAGGAACAGTCGTAGCTTTAAAAGCTGTTATATCAGCTGCTTGACTTATTGGATAAGTAAAGAATCCAACTGGAATGCTTGCTTCAAAATTTCTCATTTTAATTTCAGACTTAACTGTTGGGTTTCTTTGTAATCTTGAAACTGTAACAATATTCATATAGTAAAATGATAACTCTGTAAGCTCTGGTATCATTGACTGTATAAACATTGTTGACTTTTCTGGGTCTAAACCACATGACATATAATCAAGGGCTACTTCTACTATATTTTGACGTACTTTTTCTGGATACTCAGCATTGTCTGTGAGTGCCTGTGCATCCGCTATCATTATATATATTTTATCATATATTCCCGAGTTTTGCAATTCCACTCTTCTTCTGAGTGAACCTACGTAATGACCTACATGCAGCCTTCCTGTAGGCCTATCACCTGTTAATATTATTTTAGACATTATTACACCTTTACTCCATTCTAACTATTTTTCAAACAAATACTCTATTGCCTTATGTCCCTGTGCAATATAATTGCCACTTAACTTAGCTTCTTTTTCATTATAATTCCAGCTCTCATTTCTCTTTGATGTGCTGTCATATAACATATAAGGTACTGGATCGAATGTATGTGTTCTTACCGATATTGGAGTCGGATGATCTGGTAATACCATCATTCTATAGTCAACACCTTTTTCATCAAGACTATCTGCTACTATTTTAATTACTCTTTCATCAAGATATTCTATAGCCTTTATCTTTCTCTCGAGACTTCCTTGATGTCCCATCTCATCTGGTGCTTCTACATGAATATATACGAAATCATATCCATCCTGCGTAAGTGCCTTAACTGCTGCATTTGCTTTACCTTCATAATTTGTATGAAGCGTACCATCTGCACCTTCTACTATAACATTTGTCATAGATGCTCCAACTGCTATTCCTTTTAATAAGTCTACAGCTGAAATCATGACACCCTTTTTATTATTCTTTTCTTCAAATGAAGATAAAATAGGCTTTGTTCCCGCTCCCCAAAACCATATTGAATTGGCTGGGTTTAGTCCTTTTTCTACTCTAGCAAGATTAATTGGATGATTTGTAAGAATATTATAGCTTTTCTTCATCATATCCTTTAACTGTTCTTCTTTTGGAAGATATTCTCCAATTACCTTACCTAATATATCATGAGGTGGTGTAAGAGGAACTACCTCACCTTTATCCCATATAGTAAGATGTCTGTAGCTTGTTCCTAAATAATATTTAAAAATATCATTCTCAAGTTCGTTTCTTACTGCTTCAAGTAAAATAGCAGCTTCCTCTGTTCCTATTTCACTTGAGCTATGGTCTATAACTGTTTTTTCTTCATATGGTAAATCATCTGTTGAAACCGTTACTATATTACACCTTATTGCAATGTCAGTTTCTTTCATATCTACGCCTATACTAAGTGCTTCTAATGGAGAACGTCCTGTATAATATATCTTTGGATCATATCCCAATACTGAAAGATTCGCTGTATCACTACCAGGCGACATTCCTTCTGGTATGGTATGTACAAGACCAACCTCTGACATTTTTGATAATCTATCTATTGTAGGGGTATTTGCATACTCCAATGGTGTTTTATTTCCTATTTCGGCAATTGGCTCATCTGCCATGCCATCTCCTAATACAATAACGTATTTCATTGTAATCTGACCATACCTTTCTAGTTCTCTATACGAATTCTTGTTATCATTCCATTTACTTTAGCTGATGCATTTTCAAAATCTGTTTCAGACATTGACTTTGTTATTACAGCAAACTCATCGCTACATCCGTCTAATGTAACTACTGTAACATCACCGAATGCATTCTTTACTTCATCAAGTTTTGCATCTGCTGTACCTGTTATTCTTACAAAGAATTGCTTTTGAGATGTCTTTATATCATCAAGAACAAGCTTTTTACTACTCCAGATTGTCATAATGTTTGTCTTTAAATGCTTAGCTGCATCTACAACGTCAGCCACAACAGCTCCTGCTGTAGGATATTTTCCTGCACCACTTCCGTAAAACATTACATCACCAATTACATTTCCTTTTACAAGGATACCATTTAATACTCCATTTACACTATATAATGGATTATCTGAATCAATCATAAATGGCGCAACCATTGCATAGAACTTGTCTCCTATTCGCTTGCTCTTTCCGAAAAGCTTTATAGAACGTCCTAATTTTGCAGCATATTTAAAATCCATGTCTGTTATCTTTGTTATTCCTTCTGTGTAGATGTCTTCATAATCTACATGTTCACCATATGCAAGTGATGAAAGAATAGCTATTTTTCTACAAGCATCATAACCTTCAACATCTGCCTCTGGGTTTTTCTCTGCATATCCTAAATCTTGAGCTTCTTTTAATACTGTATCAAAACTTAATCCTTCTTTATTCATCTTTGTAAGGATAAAGTTTGTTGTTCCATTTAAGATACCAACAATTTCTGTAATCTCATCTGATGTTAATGAATTGTTTAATGGTCTAATAATTGGTATTCCACCACCTACACTCGCTTCAAATAAAAAGTTTTTTCCATTTTTCTCTGCAAGTTCAAGTAATTCTGGACCATATTTTGCTACTAATTCTTTATTTGATGTACAATAGCTTTTTCCTTTTTCTAATGTAGCTTTTGCAAACTCATATGCTGGATTTGTTCCACCCATAGCTTCAACAACGATATCTATTTCATCATCATTGATTATCGTATCAAAATCATGTACAAGTATTTTTTCTACTGAATCTCCTGGAAACTCTCTTAAGTCAAGTACATACTTAACCTTTATTTCATCTCCAACTCTTTTTGCTATACTATCGCTATTTGTAGTTAATACCTCTACTACACCCGAACCTACTGTACCGTATCCTAATACTGCAACGTTTACCATTACTGTTTCCTCCATTTATTCTCTAGCTAATACTTTAACATAATGTATTCCATTTAATTTTTCAAGCTCTTCAATCATAACTGATGCTTGTCCATCTACCGCTATTTCAACACTCAATGTAAGAGATGCCACTCCATTAATAGGAATTGTTTGATGAATCGTAAGTATATTGGCTTTATAGTCAGCCACAACTTTTAAAACATTTGATAATATACCTGGTTCATCTTCCATCTGTAATACAAAGGTTACAGTTTTTCCTTTTACATTTTCATGAAAAGGAAAAATGTCATCTTTATACTTATAAAATGAGCTTCTGCTAAGTTTTACTATCTCTGTTGCTTCTTGAACTGTAAGGTCTCTTTCTACTTCTAGTAGTCTTTTTGCCTCAACAACTTTAAGTAATACCTCTGGGACAGCCCTTTGCGTAATTAAATAATACTTATTCTTTTCGCTCATATTTATACCCTCCATTTGTTCGCGCACGAAATACACTTGTATTCACCAGAAAGATATTAACACAAGAAACTATAAACTGCAACCCTTTTTAGTCATTATTTATTAATTTCTCAACTTTTGAAAGTTCATCTTTCGAAAGTAACTTGTCAATATTCATAATAATAACTAGCTTTTTATCGTTTTTCAACACCTTATCTACAAATCCTGTATGCTCATTTAAGATAATAGGAGGTGCATCAAATATATCATCTTCTTCTATATTATGTATCTTATCTACACCATCAACTTCTAATGCCATTGATACTCCATTGATTGATACAATAATATACTGCTGATCATCTGAATTTTTCTCTGGTCTTTTGAACTTATCCCTTAAACTGTACACTGGAATAACTTCACCTCTTAAATTGATGATTCCTTTGATATAGGATGCTGTATTTGGCACAGGAACTATTTCTTGTTCCTTTTCAATACTGAGTACCCTATTAATATCTACTCCATACTCTTCACTATCAAGTTTAAAAATTACTGCTTTGAATTCTTCCATAAATTCACCCATGCATATATCTATGCACTTATCCTTTCCTCGCAATTAATTGTAGCTTAAATATAGGTATATATTATTATTTCTCCGATTCTAGCTTTATCCATCTTAGATAAGCTGCTATAAAAGGATCAATATTACCATCTAATACACTGAGTATATTACCAACTTCTTCATTTGTCCTATGATCTTTGGCTAATGTATAAGGTTGCATAACATACGAGCGAATCTGGTTCCCCCAACCATTTTCAGTAACCTCACCTCTTATACCTGATAACTTTTCAGCATTTTCTTGTTGTTTTATTAGATATAGCTTTGATTTTAGCATCTTCATTGCTTTATCTTTATTCTTGTGCTGAGAGCGTTCATTTTGACATTGAACTACGGTATTGGTAGGTATATGTGTGATTCTAATCGCTGAAGATGTTTTATTTACATGCTGCCCACCAGCTCCACTTGAACGATATGTGTCTATCTTCAAATCATCTTCATTTATATCGATATCAACATCTTCTTCTATATCTGGCATAACATCACATGACACAAATGATGTCTGTCTTTTTCCAGCAGCGTTGAATGGAGATATTCTAACTAATCTGTGAACACCTTTTTCGCTTTTTAAATATCCATAAGCATTTTCGCCACTCACTTGAATAGTTACTGTTTTATAACCTGCTTCGTCTCCATCTAGAAAGTCAATGAGTTCAACACCAAATCCTTTCTTTTCTGCCCATCTTACATACATTCTGTATAACATACTCGCCCAATCGCAGGATTCTGTTCCACCCGCGCCTGCATGTAGTGTTAATACTGCATTATCTTTATCATACTCTCCCGATAACAATGTTGTAACTCTAAGTTTTTCAAAATCTTCCTTAAATTTATCAAAAGACTCTTGTATATCTGGAATAATACTTTCGTCTTCTTCTTCATACCCCATTTCGATAAGTGTTTCAACATCATCGTATAGAGTTTGAATTTGTGAATAATTTTCTACGGTTGCTTGTAGATTTTTAAGAGCTTTCATAAATTGCTGTGCTTTTTCTGCATCATCCCAAAAATCCATAGCCTCCATCTGAGTCTGCATTTCCTTTATCTTAGCTTCTTTATTTGCCAAGTCAAAGTGAATCCCTCAAATCGCTTAACGGTTGCTTAAATGTGTTTAAATTATATTTAAACTGATCTAATTCTACCAATAAAATCACTTCCTTTAATTTAGAATATATTTACTGAACTTTTCTCATACAGCATTGTTTATACTTTTTACCTGAACCACATGGACATGGATCATTTGGATAAACTTTTTTGTCTTCGCGCTTCTTTGGTGCACGAACTGCTGAATCATCCTTATTTGTTCCTGTAACTTTTGCTACTTGTTCTCTTTCAACCTTTTGTTCTACTCTTACATGGAATAATACTTTAACAGTTTCTTCTGTTATAGCTGCTGTCATCTCGTCGAACATATCAAAACCGCTTATTCTATATTCTACAAGTGGGTCTTTTTGTCCGTATGCCTGTAATCCAACACCTTGACGTAACTGATCCATATCATCTATATGATCCATCCATTTTCTATCAATAGATTTTAAAAGAACTACTCTTTCTAACTCTCTTATATGTTCTGCTTCTGGGAATTCAGCTTCTTTAGCTTCATATAACTTAACTGATTCTTCTTTAAGCATATGGATAAGTTCAGCTTTTTTCATACCATTTTGTAGCTGTTGCTGCGTTAATTCGATTGGCTTTAATGGTATAATTGGAAGTAAAACTTCATTTAATTCTTTGATATCCCATTCGCTTGTTGGCTGCTCATCTGATATACATAAGTCAACTGATTTTTCTACTATCTCTATAATCATCTTATAGATAACGTCTCTCATGTTCTCGCCATCAAGAACTCTACGTCTTTCTTTGTAAATAATTTCTCTTTGGTCATTCATAACCTGATCGTATTCTAACAAGTTCTTTCTTATTCCAAAGTTATTGCTCTCTATTTTCTTTTGTGCCTTTTCAATAGCATTTGAAAGCATTTTATGTTCTATTCTATCATTTTCACCTACTCCTGTAGCATTGAAAACTGATATCATTCTTTCTGAACCAAATAATCTCATTATATCATCTTCTAATGATATGAAGAATCTTGATTCACCTGGATCTCCTTGACGTCCTGAACGTCCACGTAACTGATTATCTATACGTCTTGAATCATGACGTTCAGTACCTATGATTTTAAGACCACCTGCTGCCTTTGCCGCATCATCAAGCTTAATATCAGTACCACGTCCTGCCATATTTGTAGCAATTGTTACTTTTCCTTGAATACCTGCTTCTGATATAATCTCTGCTTCTTGTTCATGGAATTTAGCATTCAACACTCTATGTTCTACACCATTTTTTGAAAGCAAACTACTTAATTCTTCCGATGCCTCAATTGTAATAGTACCAACTAAGACTGGCTGACCCTTTTCTTTGCTTTCAATAATTTCTTCAACTACTGCGTTTAACTTACCTTTTTTTGATTTATAAACAGCATCGTCAAAATCAATTCTAGCAACTGGTCTGTTTGTAGGTATAGTTACAACATCCATTCCATATATATTTCTAAATTCTTGTTCTTCTGTAAGAGCAGTACCTGTCATACCTGACTTCTTCTCATACTTATTAAAGAAGTTTTGGAATGTAATAGTAGCAAGTGTTTTACTTTCTCTTTTTATCTTTACATGCTCTTTTGCTTCAATCGCTTGATGCAATCCGTCTGAAAAACGTCTACCTGGCATTATACGACCAGTAAACTCATCTACGATAAGTACTTGATCATCTTTTACTACATAGTCTTGGTCTCTAAACATAAGGTTATGTGCTCTAAGAGCAAGTATAATATTATGTTGAATTTCAATATTTTCAGGGTCAGCAAGGTTCTCGATACTAAAGAATCTTTCAACCTTTAAAACGCCTTCTGCTGTAAGATTTACTATTTTATCTTTTTCATTTACAACGAAGTCTCCTTCTTCTGTTCGCTCTTCCTTCATGATAATATCCATTTTAGAAAGTTCTTTTTCTGAACCTTTTTTCAATTGTCTTGCTAAAATATCACATGCTTCATAAAGTTTTGTTGACTTACCACTTTGACCTGAAATAATAAGTGGAGTTCTAGCTTCATCGATTAATACCGAGTCAACCTCATCTACGATTGCATAATGAAGTCCTCTTTGTACTAACTGTTCCTTATAAATAACCATGTTATCTCTAAGGTAATCAAATCCTAATTCATTGTTTGTAATATATGTAATATCGCAATTATATGCGTCCTTACGTTCTTTACTATCCATGCTGTTAAGGATACAACCTACACTAAGACCTAAAAATCTATGTACTTGTCCCATCCACTCAGCATCACGTTGTGCAAGGTAATCATTTACTGTAACAACATGAACGCCTTTTCCCTCAAGTGCGTTTAAATAAGCTGGTAAAAGACATGTTTGTGTCTTACCTTCACCTGTACGCATTTCTGAAATTCTTCCTTGATGAAGTATTACACCACCAACGAGCTGAACTTCATAATGTTCTTGATTAAGCACTCTTCTAGTTGCTTCTCTTACAACTGCATAAGCCTCAACTAAAATATCATCAAGTGTTTCTCCGTTTTCTAGTCTTTCTTTAAATTCTGATGTTTTATCTTTCAACTGCTCGTCAGACAATGACACCATTGAGTCTCTAAGTCCTTCTATCTTCTTTACGATACCCATTACTCGTTTAACTTCTCTCTCGCTGTGAGTTCCTATTACTTTACTAATTAATCCCATTATATAAACCTCTTTCCATATTTAAACGCATGCATATTTATACCTACTATATTAGTATAGATACCTTTGGCGATATAGAGTATATTTTAACACCTATTATATATATATTCAACTAAAATTTATATATTTATATAGTAGAAGAGCCTCTCCTGCTTTTCTCGTTGGCAGGTTAGGCCCTTCTTCTATTTCTAATAACTTAGGATTAAAATTCTGGTTCAATTAAACCAAATGTGTTGCCCTTTCTTTTATACACAACATTCACTTCGTCAGTATCTGCATTTCGGAAAACAAAGAAATCATGTCCTAAAAGTTCCATTTGTATACAAGCCTCTTCTGCGTCCATAGGCTTGACTGCGAATCTTTTGGTTCTTACGATTTTAATTGTATCGTCTTCATCGTAGCTCTTATCCATGAATTCTGGTGTAAAGCTTTCAGCAGCATGCTTTTTATCAACTAACTTATTTTTATACTTCTTAAGCTGTCTTTCTATAACCTCTTGTACCAGATCAATAGATGCATACATATCGCTACTTACCTGCTCAGCTCTAATTGTATTTCCTTTCACAGGTATTGTTACTTCAATCTTTTGTCTATCCTTTTCTACACTAAGTGTTACCATCATCTCAGTGTCTGGATTGAAGTATTTCTCTAGCTTTCCTAATTTATCGTATACTGCTGTCTTTAATCCCTCAGTTACTTCCATCTTTCTTCCTGTTATAATGTACTTCATGATGTCCACTCCTTTTACGTTTTACTTTCCAAAGAAAGTCCATTATACACAGCTATATTATCTCATTTAACAATCGTATAGCTCTAATATTCTATTATCACCCTCCACGTTCATTTGGCTTTCTTTAAGATATTTATATTATACCACAAATTTCTAATAATGCAATAATAAATCTCACTTTTTTTCATTTTCTCTTAATTTTCATATTAAATTCCACCTTGCTGTGGAATTTAAATTCAGAAAGTAGATGTTACTTTGATTAAGTTGAAAATGGAAGTTACTTTGACTAAAAATGACTATTACTTTTCTACACTTCATGAATAGTTTCTTTG
>JAVBRI010000050.1:0-41809 GCA_031548165.1 Lachnospiraceae bacterium | reverse complement strand
GTGGTTTCAAAATCACTCCTTCTCTTGCTATAAAAGGAATGCAAGCAGTTGTCTATGGTGATGTATTTATGCGTTGTTTATATCGTATGAGACCATACGAATTAGAAAAAGGTGCTGCTGATAGAGTTCACCAACGATGGGTTGAGAAATGCAAAAAAGACCTTAGCGATAAATCTTGGAATATGGGACAATTTAAGAAAAACCTTAAGCAAATAGTTGAGGACTTTGATAATATTCCAATAGACGAATCAGTAAAAAAACCTAGAGTAGGTATTGTAGGCGAAATCCTTGTTAAATTCCTACCTTCTGCTAACAATTACCTTGTAGAATTACTTGAGCATGAAGGTGCTGAGGCTGTTATGCCAGATTTACTTGACTTCTTCTTATATTCATTCTACAACAGTAATTTTAAAACAGATTATCTCGGAATGAGTAAGAAATCAAAGATGATTTCAAATATTGGTGTTAAATTCTTAGAATATTTAAGAAAACCTGTAGTTAAAGCTTGTAAAAACAGTAAGCATTTTGATGTTCCTGCTGATATAAGAGCCCTTGCAAAAGATGCCGCTCCTATTGTATCAATAGGTAATCAAACAGGTGAAGGCTGGTTCTTAACAGGTGAAATGCTTGAACTTATACATAATGGCGTACCAAATATAGTATGTGCACAACCATTTGGTTGTCTTCCAAATCACGTAGTTGGTAAAGGTGTTATTAAAGAGCTTCGTCATCAACATCCAGATGCAAATATTGTAGCTGTTGACTACGATCCTGGTGCCAGCGAAGTAAACCAGTTAAATAGAATCAAGCTTATGCTTGCAACTGCAAATAAAAATTTATAAAATTAGATTCGACTAAAACCGAACTACACAAAAAGATAGGATTAAGTATGTTGTACTTAATCCTATCTTTTTGCAAAAGCTCCAAATAAAATTCTAATTAATGTGAGGTACGTCTGAAAGCTGATCTTCTAAAGAATTATATTTTGTGTTCAATATAATAATATCAACTCTTCTATTTTTTGCCCTGCCTTCTTCTGTATTATTATCTGCTATAGGTTTATACTCTCCATAACCAACTGCAACCATTCGCTCAGGATCAATTCCTGCCTTATTTACAAAAAGCTGAACTACTTGAATGGATCTACTACTAGATAATTCCCAATTTGATGGATATTTATCTGTACTAATTGGTAAATTATCTGTATGTCCCTCTATTCTAACATAATTATCCATATCTTTTACTTTTTCTGCTATTGTCAATAATAAACCTTCATTATCTGGTTTAATAACTGCACTTCCAAGATCAAATAAAATCATATTATTTAAACTAATAACCAATCCTCTTTCATCAATATAGGAAGATATTGATTGATTTATTCCTTCATCCTTAAAATAACTCTCAAGTGCTACTTTTATTTCTTTAAGATTAGCTAAATCCTGCGGATCAATCATTGCGTCTATTTCTTGTTGCGTTAATCCATCGCCACTACTACTCCCATCTGGTATTATGGATATTCCTCCATCATCTAATATACCAGAACTACCCGTAAGCATACCATCGCGAAAAGCCTTTGCTATTTCTGCTGCTTTTTCAGAATCCATACTACTTACCGCGAAAAGAACTATAAAAACTGCCAATAAAAGTGTCATCAAATCTGAATAAGGAAGTAACCAAGCTTCTCCAGCTTCTTCTTCATGTTCTTGTTTTTTTAGTTTCATAATCAACCTCCCTAATTAGACTTATACTGTTGCGCATATTTATCTTGCATTGTCTGTGGAAGCATTGAAAGAAGTTTTCCTTCTATCATAATCGGTGATTCACCTTTATATATTGAAAGCAGACCTTCTACAATAATACTTTTTTCTATTATTTCCTGTTGACTTTTCATTTTCAATTTTGTTGCAAATGGATGCCAAAGTACATAACCAGTAAAGATACCCAAAATAGTCGCAATAAATGCTGCCGCAATAGCTTCTGACATAGCCGCGGTATCATCAATATTTGCCATAGCTGCAATCAATCCAAAAACAGCTCCCAATACACCTAATGTAGGTGCATAAGTTCCTGCTGATGCAAAAATACCTGCATTCTTTCTATGTCGCTCGCTTATTGATTCTATTTCTGCACCTAATACATCTAATATATACTCTTCATTCAATCCATCTATTACCATACGAAAACCCTTCTTTGTAAATGGGTCTTCAATTGAATCTACCTTCTGTTCCAAAGATAATAATCCACTTTTTCTAGCTTCGTTAGAAATATCCACCATTTCTCTAATAACTTCTAGTTCGTTATTTGAATTTTTACTTGAAGTAAAAACAATTTTAAAGAGTTTTCCTATACATTTTAAATCCTTCATAGGATAAGAATTTAATATAGTAGCTATCGTTCCTACAAATATAACAAAAAATGCTGCTGGATTTAGAAATACTGAAAAACTAATATGTTTAAATATCATAGCTCCAATTACTGCAACAAATCCAGCAATAATACCTAATAATGTTGTTATTTCCATGATTTTCCTCTTTTCTTCATCTCGTAATATTAGATAATTTCTATAATATTATCATATCTCTTATAAATGTCAATACATAATTTATTGTTTTTTTACATTTTTTCTCACAATTTTACAAATAGCAAAAAAAAGTGTGTCATATCACATCACACACCATTTTTTATGACTATACTATATTTGCCAATCAATTGGCTCCATTCCATTTGCCACTAAAAACTCATTTGCTTTACTAAAGTGCTTACATCCAAAGAATCCTCTATAAGCCGATAACGGACTTGGATGCGGTGCCTTTAACAATAAATGCTTCGGATTATTTACCTGAGCTGCTTTATTTTGTGCTGGATTCCCCCATAATAAATAAACAATAGGTCTATCTTGTTCATTTACTGCTCTAATTGCTGCATCTGTAAACTGTTCCCATCCAATACTTTTATGAGAATTAGCACTATGAGCTCTTACCGTTAATACAGAATTGAGCATTAGCACCCCTTGCTTTGCCCATTTCTCAAGATAACCATTAGTTGGTATATCACACCCTAAATCATCATGTAGTTCCTTATAAATATTTACAAGCGAAGGAGGAATCTCTACACCATGCTTTACCGAAAAACATAATCCATGAGCTTGACCAACATTATGATATGGATCCTGTCCTATTATAACCACCTTCACCTGTGATAATGGAGTAAAATTAAATGCATTAAAAACATCATCAGAAGGTGGAAAAATCTGATGTGTATTATATTCCTCAATTACAGTTTTGTATAATTTACTATAATATGGTTTATTAAATTCTGATTTTAAAGCATCTAACCAATCATTATTTATTGCTGACATATTCTTACTGAAACTCCTCTTTCACCTAAGTACTGCTTAACATCATTTATTTCAAGTTCTTTATAATGAAATAATGATGCTGCCAACGCCGCATCGGCACCACCTGTTGTTAATGCCTCATAAAAGTGCTCTTTATTTCCCGCACCACCTGAAGCTATTACAGGTATACTTACTATATCAGCTACTTTTCTTGTAAGTTCAATATCGTAACCATTTTTAGTTCCATCACAATCCATACTTGTAAGTAAAATCTCACCTGCACCTAAGTCATTTACTTTTTTTGCCCATTCAAGTGCATCTATACCTGTATCTATTCTTCCACCATTCTTATAGATATTCCAACCCGTTCCATCTTCTCTTTTCTTTGCATCAATTGCAACTACTACGCATTGACTACCAAACTTCTGTGCTGCTTCTGAAATAAGTTCTGGATTATTTATTGCTGCTGAATTTATAGCTACTTTATCTGCACCTTCTCTTAAAATTTCTTTAAAATCATCAACTGTTCTAATTCCACCGCCTACAGTAAATGGTATAAATACCTGTGCCGCCACATTTCTAACTAAATCTACTACTGTTTTTCTTCCGTCACTAGATGCTGTAATATCAAGAAACACAACTTCATCTGCACCTTCTTTATCATATGCTTTAGCAATCTCAACTGGATCACCTGCATCTTGTAAGTTAACAAAATTAACTCCTTTTACCACTCGGTTATTATTAACATCTAAACATGGGATAATTCTTTTTGTATGCATATCTAGCCTCCTATTGATTTGCAAAATTTTTAAGCATCTTTAATCCTATTGCACCGCTCTTTTCCGGATGGAACTGACATGCAAATACATTGTTCTTTTCTACTGAAGCATGGATATGTGCACTATACTCTGTAGTAGCTCTTACAATACTTTCTTCCTTTGCCTTTAAATAATATGAATGAACAAAATAAACATAAGATTCTTCTTTAATATCTTTAAATAGTCTTCCATCATTTATAAGATTTATAGAATTCCATCCAATATGTGGTATTTTAAGTCCCTCTTTATCTGGAATCCTTAAAACTTCACCTTGAAGAATACCTAATCCACTCACTCCTTTTGTTTCATCACTTCGTTCAAACAATAACTGTAATCCAAGACATATTCCTAAAAATGGCGTACCCTTTTCTACAACATCATATATTGTATTAACTAAATTATATGATTTAAGTTTTCCCATTGCATCCCCAAAACTTCCTACACCTGGCAAAATAACCTTATCTGCTGCTAATATCTCATCTCTATCTCTTGAAATCACTACATCTTCTTCCAAAAATGCCAATGCTTTTTCAACACTCTTTAAATTCCCTGCATCATAATCTATTATAGAAATCATAAACAAACTCCATTCTACTCTTCTTTTTGTGCTTCTTTTTGTGCTTCTTTTTCTGCTTCTTTTTGTGCGTCTGCTTTTGCCTTTGCTTTACTTGCTATTTCATTTACTTTCTTTGCATATGCAAATTGATCTTCCATAAGAACAATTTCTCTAGCCTCACTTTCAGATAAGCCATATGTATCTAATAAAATTCCGTCTATCAAGCTTAAAACATTAGCCATTTCATCATAACAATGTAGTTCATCTCTAGCTATATCTTTATACTTATCATACATAACAATGCCTCGTAGCAATGTTTGAAGTCCATCAGTGTACTCTTCAAGCTTTATAAGACTTTTTGCTGAAACATAATGTCTATTCACATACATAATAGTCTCTACTTGATCATAGAAAAACTGATCATCTTCGTGCATTGTAAGTCCTATCAATTGATCGTATGCCGCTGCATAGTTTTGATTTAAATAATAAGCAACTGCTGCATCTGTTTTCTTATTATAATTATAATACTTACCACCCATATTAAGAACAAAAACAATAAGCACTATTAATGAAATACTAAAAATAATAAATGCCTTTGATATATGAATAACTTCATCAAGCTCAGGATCTCTAGGTTTTTTCTCCTTTACTGGCTTCGCCGGCTTTACCTTCTTTACTTTAGGTTTTTTCTCTTTTTTAGGTTTCTTAACTTTTTTCTTTTTCTTGTCTTCCTTAACATCAGTTAAAATTTCTTCTTCATCAAACTTCCCACTATCCATTTCCTCTATAAGTCTATCATTTTCATCTTTTATCTGTTCTTCTTCAAATCCACCACTAAAAAGATTACCAAGTTCCTCCATCTCATTAGTTTCCTTGAATCCTTCTGATTCTTGACCATCAAAAATCGAAGAAAGGCCTGGTGAATCAAATAAACCTGTCATATCATCTGATACTGGTAAATCACTTTCAGACAATTTAGCCTTTTTTGCCTTCTTTTCACGTCTGCTTCTTTTTTCTTTTTTAGGTTTTTTTTGTTCTTCTAACTTTTCTATTTCAACATTTTGATTTTCTTGTTTATCTTCATTTGAAACAACTCCTAATATATCATATAACTCATCCATTTGTGGCTCTAACATCTGATTTGAGGATTCCTCACTAACCTCTGGTTGATCACTAAATAAATCTTCCATTCCTTCAAACAATCCCAATATATCTTCTTGCTGTTCCTCTAATTGAGCATCTAATTTTTCCTCTAATTGAATTTCTTCTATTTCTTCTGGCTCTTCTGACTCTTGTCTTTCTTCTGGCTCTTTAACAACAACCTCTGCTTCTGGAACATGTTCTCTCTTCTTAGAAGCCTTTTCTTTTCTAGAAAACAATCCTTTCTTAGGCTTCTTAACAGGCGTTTCTAATATATCATTAACATTTTCTTCCAAATCTGAAGTCTCTAATATATCATCAAATTCCTCGTCTAAGTTCAAAAACTCGTTTATTTCATCTGTATCATCACCAAACAAATCTTTTTCTATATCTCCAAGAAATTCTTCGTCACTAATAATATTATTCAGTTTTTCATCCTTGCCCGAACTTGTTACCGACTTTAAAAGACTGTCTAAGTAATCTTCTTCGGAACTATTACCTTGATTTCCCAAAAGTAATTCCTCCTGATTTACTGATATGTATCTATAAATTTTTTAGCATTCATATCTAATGAATAACCTTTATCCTTAATTTCCACTGCTAACTGTGGAAGCTTCTCATTAACTCTAAATATTGTAGCTTTATAATTAAGCAATGCCATTTTCTCAAATGGCCACCTAATAACTGTTGGAACCGAAAAATCTACTCCCAACTCTATCAAAACTAAATTTTTATTTAACGATTTTTGTAACCAATTTGTATATTCATTCCATTTATCAATATAACCTGTTTCATTATATCCTAAATTACCATAAGTATTGAGGGTCAATACCTTTTGACATTCAACACAATATGGTATCAATTCTTTTAACACACTTATATCATCATTATCAGTCATTTTACTCATAGTCAAATACAATTCTTCATAAAAAGCTTCACAAGAACATATACCATTATTGTTTTCTTTATTTACATTACAATCACATTGGTATTGTAATCTTAAAACACTTCCACAAGGTGATACAATACGATTTTCATTTGATTCTCCACAAAAACTAGACTTATATATAACATCATCATAATTCGTGGTTACAACAAAATAATTCTTATCACCAATCATATCATAAAGTTTGTTATATGTTTTTATACTCGCATTGATTATAGGATTTGACCCACTTGATAGCTCTTTATAATAAACAGCTCCTTCAATAAGTCTTAACTCGTTTTCAGTAATAAGTTCCTCATTAACAGCTTTACTAAGCTTATCTTTCAATGACTTATATATTAGATTTTCTCTTATTACTGATTTAATATCAGTGTTAAACTCATTTCCTATTCCTACAACAATAGCTTCACTATATTCTATCTTTTCTTTTAATTGCTTAAAATACTCCATCTTTAATATATCCTATAATAGATTATGGACTAGCCCTAAGGCCAGTCCCCAATCTATTAGCCCTCTATCATTTTTTCCTGTACGTTTCCTAACAAACCATCTATTGTTACTACAAGCTTTCCTATCTCTGGCTTTGTAAGTTGTGCATCAGCACCTAACATTTCACCTTTTTTTCTCATTTCTTCATTTATAAGTGATGAGAAAATGACAACAGGAATTTTAGCGGTATCTGGGTCTGTTTTAATAAGTTTAAGTAATCTATGTCCATCCATAATAGGCATTTCAATATCTGTGATTACACATTTAATCTTTTTATGTGGTTTATCTTCTTTTTCGATTTCCTTTAACTTCTCCCATGCTGCTAAACCATGATCAGTACGTGTAACATTTGTATAACCTGCTTTAAGTAATGAATCAAATATCATTTTACCTAAAAGAGGTGAATCTTCTGCCATAAGTATAGGAATATCTCTTCTCTCTCTCACACCTAATAAATCTATGTCTGATACTTTTAGTCCTGTTTCTGGGCTTATATCAGAAACGATTTTTTCAAAATCAAGAATAATAATAAGCTTTCCTTGAACTTTGACAATACCCGTAGCAACACTACTATCTGAACTATTTATCGTAGCATCAGGTTTAATAATATCTGCCCATGAAATTCTATGAATTCCATGTACTATATCTACATGAAAAGCAATATTTAACTTATTAAAGTTTGTTATAATAAGCATATCATTCTTTGCATCAGAATCACTCTTAATATTCAATACCTTTGAAAGATTAATTACTGTAATTATTTCATCACGCGGCATAACGATTCCTTCAACACTAGGATGTGAATTAGGAATAGGTGTGACATCACGATATGTAATGATCTCTCTAATCTTCGCAACATTAATCCCGTAATGATTGCTCCCCACTGTAAACTCTAAGAGTTCAAGTTCATTTGTACCACTTTCCAATAAAATATCTGTTTCCATAATAATCCTCTCTATATATTTTTATGTATTTTCTATGCTAGTCATTTAGCTACCATAGAATGTAGGTAATATATAACCCTATTTCAAGCAATTAAATACCTTAAATTCTTGAATAATTACAGAAATTAATCTAATTGTGTTATGCTTGTTGATTCACTATTTGTTATAGCAAGTTGTAGTAATGATATTGAACTAGAAATATCTTCACTTACTTGGAATACTAATACAAGCTGTTTTGTTTCTCCTGCATCAAATTCGCCGCTCCAAGTATTAAATGCATCTAAAAGTGCTGTTACTTGCGCATTCACCTTTGTTGTTGCGTCTATTATTCCTTTAAAAGACAATGACTTTTCTATCATATCAAGATTTGTTCTTTTACCAGTAGTATTTGTAACATTAAACTTTGCTACCAATAATTTTGAACCCTGCAATGCCATCATATTAAATCCCAATGTTTGACTGTCGTTAGGGTACTTGTCTGTAACTACGTAGCTATCATATGTAACATTAAATCCTGACAATCCAAATGCTTGACTAACCGATACCATCTGTGTAGGATTGTTTTTATCAGTACCTGATGTACTTTTCTCACCATTACCGTTATTACTATTATTGTTATTATCCTTCCACCAAGTGGTTTCTTCCTGCGTCGTAGGCTCAGATACATCTTGCAATTTTATAATATAATTCTTATCATGCTTTATAATTGCATTTACAGCATAGTCTACAATAAGCTCTTCTTCTTCATTATTTAAGTTTATCTGTTGACATGCACTTAATGTAGCTCCTGTAAATACTAACATTGCAATAATACAAGCTTTCCTTTTCACACCAAGCCTCCATTCTGAATCTTATTAAATCTTTTAAGCATTATACAACCTAATTTAATAATAGTCTATCATTTTTCTGACAATAGTTCAACTAATTTTTAATATTTTCGGTTTTTTGAGCTTTCTCGACTTCAAACCAAAATTCAACACCTCCATCAACATTCTCTACTCCACACTTCATATTCATAGAATCCATAATAGCCTTAACTATAGACAATCCTATTCCATTTCCTCCATATTCCCTAGTCCTTGCCTTATCCACTTTATGGAATTTTATCCAAATATTTTCAAGTTCCTCAATTGGAATACTATTGCCTGAATTAAACATCTTACATCTAATTATATCTTCTTTTTCTTCTATATTAATCCTTATTATGTTTTCGTAATCTAAATGATTAATTGCATTACTCAGATAATTTGTAATTACCTGCTCAATTTGAAATTCATCTGCCCATACAAAAATTTCTTCTTTATTATTCAACATTACTTTTGCATTTTTTTCCTTTAACAACATCTCCATTTTATTCAATAACTGGTCAATTACCGTTATAATGTCAAATCTCTCCATAGTAACCTTCTCATTACCAAACTCAATCTGATTAAGTGCAAGCAAATTTTTAACCATTTTATTCATCTTCTGAGCTTCATCTATAATTACTTCACAGTAAAAGTCTTTGCTTTCTGCATCATCGTTTACACTTTCTTTTAGACCTTCTGCATATCCTTGTATAATGGCTATTGGAGTTTTAAGTTCATGCGAAACATTTGATAAAAATTCCTTACGCATCTCATCTATCTCTATTTTTTGCTCAATATCCCTTTGTAACTTAACATTAGCCGACTTCAGTTTTGAAATCGTTCCTTCTAATGTTTCAGAAAGAATATTCACGTTTTTTCCTAGCTGCGAAATCTCATCATTACCTTCATCCTTATACTTTGCCGAAAAATTAAGCATAGTCAACTCATTAGAAATATTTGTAAGTGCCTTGATTCTCTTTGTAACACTCATTGATACTATAACCATAATAACACCACTAAGTATTATTATACTACTTCCAACATATACATAGAATTTACTCGTTAAGTTTACTATACCTTTTATACTTCCTACTGAAGTTCGTAACATAAAAACATCACCAGATTCTAAACTGCCCCAAATTTCTAAATAATTGGTATTGTTTGAACTATCCCAAAACTTTTGCAATGTATAATTATTCTCTTCTTCAATAACTTCTACTGTTTCTACATCTGTGATAAATAAAATCTCTAATAAACGATTTAATAATCTATCACCAACACCATTATATCCTGCTGTAAACTTAGGTCCTCTACTTGCATCAATAACAATTGCTGAAATACTTTTATCCTCGCACCTTGTAACTAAATCCCTATATTCTACATTAGTTAATGAAACCTCTGCTTTAATTATATCTGAAATATATTCATATACCTCAATAAGGTCTTCCTGTTTACTATAAGCATAATAGTCTTCTATAAACGTAACATTAATAAGCCAGTTTGCAATTAATGAAACTGATGTTAATAATACTAATATTAATGCCATCTTAAACCTTATCGATTTTCTCACAATACTTTACCTCATTAAATTAAAAATTTATACCCCATACCCCATATTGTCTTTATATAATCTGCATCCTTTGTAAGCTTCGCTCTAAGTTTTTTTACATGCGTATCAATCGTTCTTGCATCACCAAAATAGTCATAATTCCATACATTGTTTAATATCTGCTCTCTTGATAATGCAATCCCTTTGTTTTCTATAAAGTAAACAAGTAATTCAAATTCCTTATAACTTAAATCAATACTCTCTTCATTTACAAAAACTGTATGTGCTATTTTATTAACCGTTATTGTACCTGCTATAATAATGCCTTCCTCATCTGATTTATTAATCCTTCTAAGTATTGCATTAACCCTTGCTACTAAAATCTTTGGACTAAATGGTTTTGACACATATTCATCTACCCCTAATTCAAAACCTAATAATTCATCTTGCTCCTCTGATTTTGCTGTAAGCATAATAATTGGAACTTTTGAATATTTTCTAATTTCTTTACAAACATCCCATCCTGACATCTTAGGCATCATAACATCTAATATAATAAGTGAAATATTTTTATCTTCAATAAACATCTCTAGAGCTTCTTCTCCATTAGATGCTTCAACAACCGTATATTTTTCTTTCACAAGGAAATCTTTTACAATCATTCTAATTCTTGGTTCGTCATCAACAACCAATATTTTAAAGTCCATTCTAAAACCTCACATTCCTAATCAATATTTGACTCTTATTCCAAATCTCTTAATTGTTGTTCTTTAATAGTTAACTCTTGCTGCCATTTAGCCAGATGATTTTCTTTTTCTGTGTATTCTCTGTTTATTCTATTCTCATAATTAATAATATTAGCATTATTGCTATTGCTTGATATAATAATAAATAATACCAAAAGAATTACTAACAATATATTTATTATTACACTATTTGTAAATCTATTTTTATATTTTTCATCTTCTTTTGATAAAATAAATGATTTTGTTTTCTTTGATTTTTTTTCTTTACTTTTTTCTTTACCTTTTTCACTAAAAACAGGTATTGCAACAATATCATCATTATCTATTTCTACACTTTTATAAAGTATCTCTTGCAAATCTTTCAAAAACTTATATCCGACTGGTGTTTTAAAAAGTTGCTTGTCCACTACTGTATTATATACACTTAGAACATTTTTAGCATTTTTAAAATCTGTTCGTTCTTTTAAATATTCAACACCATTTAATTCGTTTTTTGCTAATTCAGCATCTGTCACTGAATTAAACTCAAATCCATCTACTACATATTTTCTTTCCATTTAAACTTAAACTCCTTTTTATTATAGGAAACTATACAATAATAATAGCAGATTCTTTTTTATTTTTCTACTGATATAATAACATTTCACACAATTTTCAAATCTTTTTGAAATTTTTGGGGTCTTGACAACAATCTCTATTTAATATAAACTTATAATTGCTAACAAATCAGCTTGCAAAATACATGGGTATTAACACTTAATACTTAAAACCAGGGGTTGTACTGGTTTCGACAGGGATTATGCAGCCGGTGAAGCTATCCGCATGCGATGCGTCAAATGGCAAAATTAAATTTAAACGCTGAAAATAATTTAGCAATCGCTGCCTAATGGCAGTTGTCTTACTAATTCTACCTACAGTTTTAGATAAGGCATCGACTAAGTAGGAAACGACATATGCAAAGCTTTGAGTATATGGGCGTATTATGAAGCTACTGAAGTTAAGAGAGTGTTACTTCTCGCTTAATAGAGGGAATGTAAAATAAGTAACTATGATAGTAGAAGAACGGGGAATTGGTTCTTGGACACGGGTTCAAATCCCGTCAGCTCCATTAAAATACAGAGCACATAGGGTTTATCCTGTGTGCTCTGTATTTTACTATGGAACTAGGTAGTTGAACCCATGTTCAATATCCCGTCAGCTCCATTCGCAAAAAAAACTTATAGGATTTCAAAGTCCTATAAGTTTTTTTATGCTGACAAATTTGGTGCATACTTAACATTTACACCTCTTCTTATATTTACTATTACAACTATAATATTTAAAATTATCCACTAAACCCAAAGAAATTATTACTTTCATATTTCTTTAACGATTTATAGAAAAATAGTATTGATAAAAATAACCAAAGTATTGTTAGAGATATAATCATAACAAAAGTTAATAACGACATATTTTTTACAAATTCAACTGGAATTGCTCCTAATAGTAAAGATGGAATTATAAATACAAATATAATTCTTAAAACACCGCTAAATGCTCCACCGTGATATAAAGAGGGTGTTAAAAACATTTGATATATTCCATTTGATATGTTTTCGCCATCCATTAAGTAAAACGATATACTCATACTAATAAGCGAAAATGAGAAGAATATTATTGCTGATATTATCATCAGTAATAAAGATACCATAATTTGTAAAAAGGTAAGTTGTGAGGCAACTGCAAATATACCAAAACAAATAAGTCCAAATAATAAATCCCCAATAGCACTTGTTGATATAGAAGATGTAGCCACTTTCATAAGTATATTTTTGGGCGTTAGTAAGTATTTATCAAAATTGCCACTGCTTATATATGTTGGAATACTATAAATACCATAAAAGAATGTACATACTATTCCATATGATGTAGTGCTAAAACCATATAATCCAAATATATCAAAAGGCTCCCAACCATTTATATTTCCTATCATTGTTCCAAAGTTATACCATAATACTATAAACGCAATGTTATTTAAGCACATTCCTATAATGGAAGTAATAAAGGCACTTTTTAATTCCTTAGCATTTTGAAAATTCTTTTTTATATTTAATAGTGCTAATTTAATATTTCTCATATATTAACCTCCATTTATCATAGCTTTCTTTTTGGCTTTATCAAACACAAATCTAAGTAATACACCAAATATAATAATCCAACCGAATTGCATTGCTATTCTTATTAAAAATTCTGAGTTCCAATAATCATAAACTGTACTTGAAGCAAAGTTAATCGCACCAAAAGGACTAACATATGCTAACATTTTCATAAAAGGTGGAAATAGTGCAATTGGTAAGTAACTACCACCTAGAACCATTACGAATTTATCTGTAATCCAATAAATAGGTCTGACATCTTGCATAAAAAATGATAATAATCCTATTGTTGAAAATATAATTAAACCTAAAATTTGTCCTAAAATAATAGTAATAATTAGTGTAGGAATAAATATTACAAGATTAAGTTCTGGAACGCCGACAAATAAAAGCATAGCAATAGTTCCTAAAATACTTATTACCACAAATGAATATATTCCTTGACCTAATGACTTATAAAAACTTAATAAAACATAGTTCACAGGTTTGTTTATAAACATTTCCACATTTCCATTTCTAACATCATTCATAATCAATGTATGTATCTTTCTTATGTTTAAAGTCATTAAGCAAAAATAAATAAACATACTCCATAATGTAGTTATGTAATTTATTCCATTTATACTACCACCACTCAAATTAAATACATAAGAATATAATAAAAAAACTAATAGACATCTTGAAACCATATTGAAAATATCTAGGAAAATATATGTTTTATTTTGCATTTGATTTTTCATAAATATCTTTATTACAATTAAAGGAAATTTAATCTTTTTCATAAATCCTCCTAATAATATCTTCCAAGGATTCATTTTCAATATTTATATCATCAATTTCAAATATCTTTGTTAATTCCTGTAAAGCCTTTTGAGTTCCGATTACTTCTGTATTTACTCTCAAAATCATTTGGTCTTTATGCTTTTCCATATATTCAATTCCATTAGGTAATTCTGGAAAGTTTTCAAATATAGTATTAGGGGTAACAATAATATTTTTATTTTTAACATAAGAGCTTATGAGTTCTTTTGTTGTCATATCAATTATAATCTTCCCATGATTTATTATTACACATCTTTTACAAATGCTTTGAATATCTTCAGTATCGTGGCTAGTTAAAAATACAGTTACTTTTTCTTCTTTGTTGATTTTTATAAGTAAATCTCTTAAATTTTTCTTTGATACAATATCAAGCCCAATAGTTGGCTCATCTAAAAATATTATTTTTGGTCTATGAATTAAAGAGGTCGCGATCTCTGCTCTCATACGTTGTCCTAAAGATAATTTTCTAACAGGCTGATTTATAAATTCTTCCAAATCAAAAAGTTCTGATAGTTCTTTTACTCTATCTTTAATATCTTGTTTTGACATATCATACATTGCACCGAACATTTCCATGCTATCTGTTAGTGGTAGATTTGGCAGTAATTGACTTCTTTGCCCAAATACTGTCCCTATTTTATATGCTAATTTATCTCTATCTTTAATAGGTGTTAATCCAAATATTTTTATATCCCCAAAAGTTGGATATAATATTCCTGTAAGCATTTTAATAGTAGTTGATTTCCCTGCACCGTTAGGCCCAATAAAGGCTAATGTTTCCCCCACTTCAACATTAAAAGAAATATTATCAACTGCTTTTACTGTTTTAATATTACTATTAAATAAATTGTGTAAAAATCCTTTATCATTATTTTTAACACTAAACTTATAATCCTTACATAATTTTTCAACTTTAATTATAGCCATTATATCCACTCCCTTTTATTATATTAACTATACTATATAAGTAATTTATCACAATATAATTATATATTAAATTTTTGCTTTTTACTATACTTCGACAAAAAATATAGTAAGAGTATTTTTAGTGTACTTTCAATATATTATTTAACATTATGGTCGACTTTCTTTTACTTTTATAATATAATAAAAAAACATTAGGGAGTTAAATAATGCATATATACAAATAAAAAAGTGTTCTTACTTTTTATAATAAGATTGATGATGAAACAACAAAGTTAAAGGAGGATCACAATGAATCGAATTGAAACTCTAAGGGAATACATTGATACTATTCTGCTAAACATGGACAACCAAAATAACAGACGATGTGCATATGTACATTTATATGGAGTTGCACAAAGTGCTGCTGTAATTGCAAAAAAGAGAGGGCTTGATGTTGAATTAGCTACAATGTCAGGTATGTTACACGATATATATTCCTATAAAGTTTCACCTGCTAGTGATCATGCACAAAAAGGTGCTATTTTAGCACGACAGATTTTAAGCGACTTATCATTAACAGATGATATTGAAACAGATATTATTTGTAATGCCATATATCATCATAGCAATAAGGCTAATATTGATTCAGAATATGATGAATTATTAAAAGATGCCGATGTATTTCAGCATTGTTTTTATAATTTGACATTCCCTATAAAGCCAAGCGAAAAAGAACGTTATGAAAAATTACTACTTGAGTTTAACTTATAACGCTTACTACTAATGTAACTGACAAAACATCGTACTTTAAGACATGACTTTTTATGCTATAATATTATAAAATACTCATTGAATGGAGGATGAATTATGAACTGGATACAATGCTTATCAAAGGCTATTAGTTACATTGAAAAACACCTAACTGAGGATATTAACATAGATGAAATTGCTAACCAATCCTATGTTTCAACTTCTCATTTTCAACTTATTTTTCATTTGGTTATGGGTATGACTGTTGGCGAATATATCCGTAATAGAAGGCTTAGTTTAGCCGCACAAGATTTATTACAATCAAATGCTAAAATAATTGATGTAGCCATGAGATATCAATACGATACACAAGAGAGTTTCTCTAAGGCATTTACTCGGTTTCATGGTATCCCTCCATCAAAGGTACAGTGGGGAAATATCCAAATGTTTTATCCACTGACCATTAACATTACTGTTCAAGGAGGATTTGATATGTCACACAAATTAATTGACGATTTTTTATTATTGGATTTAAGCAGTATCGAAGAACTAAAAGGAAATAAACTAAGTGAAGAGGCTTATAAAAAACTGGGTAACTGGGCAGGTCAAGCAAGAGGTAAAAACCCAGAAGTTTTTGATGCACTAACTGAATGGATACTAGATGATTCAAAATGGAGTGATGCTTCTCTTGAAGAAAATGAATGGATTTTAATGCATGGTGTTTTAGGACGATTTAAAGAGCAAAATGCTAAACTTCGTGCTTTTCTAAAAGAACTTGAACCATTAGGCGTAGTAAATGAAGCTGTTTTTGGTGCATTGGATAATTTTGACCAAGAATTATCAGGTAATCCACATGATGAAAGACTACGTGAAACTGTTACTAAAGTATTTGCTGACTTTTCAGCTATGAAGGAACGTAGCGTTCGTGAAAAAATAGCAGGAAATAAAACTGGTTCTACTGGCACTGATACTGTAGAATTCTTTGGATATGTCAATTATTTAAAAGATTTTGATGCAGGAGTTCAATGGGCACTATTTATGCCTGATTTAGTAAAAGAACAATCTAAAGGTTTCAATATTGATAGTTTTGAGTATCGCGAAATGCCTGCTATGCGCTTTATTGGATTTGAAGGCGAAGAATTTAGGGATCCTAAACTCCGCATCAAGAAGATGAATATACTTGACTCTATGAATGAGCATAAATCTGGTTTTGACTATGACATTTTTTTAATGCACCACTATGGTCTTGGTGTAGACGTTGGTCCTTGGCATGGTTTTTGGGGACGTTTCATGAATGCAGACACACCTGTTCCCGATGGCTTCATTTCATTTGATTTTATACAAAATTATACTCCTATAGCAGGACCACCCTATTTATCACGTTTTGCTTTTGCTAAATTTTCTGGTGATACAGATGCAATGCACTCTCAAGATGGATTTGATAGTGATGCTATGTATGATGTCACTCGTAACATTATACTTGGCGAAGGTAAAAAAGGTATACCATATCCAGATAAATACTGGACTGCCGAAGTGTTTTTTGATGGTTATGATAAATCAAGTACTGGTTACCTATTTTCAATTGATTAATAACAGGAAACTATGTGAGCTAAATATGATAGTCAAACAAGAATAATAGATTCGGCTAAAGCCGAATCTATTATTCTTGCAATCTTCGTCGCTGGACAAAGTTTTTTCATAGTACATTCACCTCAAACGCTGTAGTTTGTGGTGGAATACTGGCAGTCATAAAATTGGCGTGAATTACTCTTACCACTTGACCACGACTAAGTTGATTCAAGCTAATATCTCTACCGCTAACATCTTTAATAACTGTTTCTTCCGTTATATAAAATCTAATCTGGGTATTAATATCATTGGGATTCCCTGTATAAAGAAAATTATTAACTGTATCTACATATGCGACTCTTCCTATTGTTGTAGAATAAATATTTTGAGGTATTCTTTGAACAACTATTAAATATGCATTTGACTGTGGCGGTATGCTTCTTGTCATAACTGCCGAAAATACAGCACTTACTCTCATTCCTTTTCTCAAACTACATACACATGTATTTTCTCCCATTGTATCTAAAATAATCGTATTTCTATCAACATTCAACCTAACATTTTGAACATTAATAGAACCATCTATACCTTGTTCGGTATATGAAATTATTATATACCCATTATGATTATCTAAACAAAAAACTTCTTCTATCAAAGCATCATTTACTCTAATTGTATCATCATAACACATTCTTTTTTCATAAAAATCATTATTATCCATACAACGTATCTCCACTATAAGTCTTTTTCTTATTATATGGTACTTTTAACCTTATTGTGTTTTTTACTTGTGTGCTGTATAATTTTATATAAACACAGTATTGGAGGAATAAATTATGTATACAAAACAAGACTTATTAAAACACTTAGAAAATATAGGTATTGATCCAAATGGAACACTGACGGTTCATCTTTCTTATAAAGCAATTGGTGATGTTGATGGAAGAGGCGATACTGTTTTAGATGCATTATCAGAATATATGCAGTCAGGGCTACTCGTGTTACCTAGTCACTCTTGGGCAAATGTTAATACACAAAACCCTGTAATGGACGTACTATATACTCCTACTTGTGTAGGCGCTTTAACCGAAATTTTTCGAAGGAGGCCAGGAGTACTTCGTTCTTTACACCCTACCCATTCAGTGTCTGCTCTTGGTAAAGACGCCTTAGAGTTTACTTCTGGTGAAGAAAACATAGAAACACCATGTGCCAAAGGTGGTGCATATCATAAACTATGGCAACGTAATGCTCAGATTCTACTTATTGGTGTGGATTTTTCTCGTAACACCTATATTCATGGGATTGAAGAATGGGATGGTGCAACTGGTTCCATTTCTCCTGATAAAACCGATTTATATGTCATTAATCATCAAGGTCAAAGACTATATACGCCACAATACCGTCATTGTGCACGCTTAGGTTCAGCAACTTTTAGTAAACTAGAGCCTCAAGCACAACAAGAAGGTATCTTAACATTAGGGCGTTTTGGTGATGCAACTACACGTTTAATGCACGCCGCCCCTCTACGCGAGATGGTTGCTAAATTATTGAAAGAAGATGCACAATATTTACTACGCTACTAAAACTCTTTTGGTATCGTTATTGTCACAATTGTTCCTTTATCTGGTAGACTTTCTATTTCAAGTCTACCATTACAAACAGCTGCAATTCGCTCTCTTACATTAAATATGCCTACATGATTTTTTCCATCAGATTTTATTTTTTCTGTATCAAAACCCTTACCATCATCTGATACAGTAATAACATATGCATTATCTTTTTCCTGCGTCTTAATTGTAATTGTGCCGCCAAATTTCTTTCTTATAATGCCATGTCGTACAGCATTTTCAACAATGGGTTGAAGCGTTAATACAGGCAACATAAAATCTTGCACTTTTAAATCATAAACCACTTCTAAATTATCTTCAAAACGTAATTGTTCCAACCAAAGATAATGCTTTGTATGTTCTAACTCTTTTGAAAAGAAAATCATATCCTTTTGTGTTAACGAATCCATATTTGCTCTTAAATATCTCGAAAATGCTATTATTGCTTCATGTGCTTGTTTATTATCATAGCATAATCTATCAATTGCACTAAGTGAGTTGTATAAAAAATGAGGCTGAATTTGCGAAAGCATTAGTTTAATGTTACTCTCTGTCAATTCTGCTTCTTTTTGCTTAAGTTGTCTAGCTTGATCTGACTGAACACCAATATATATAATAAGCACAGAAAATGTTGTTGCAATATAAAGAAGTGCTAAACCATAAACCTTAATCTGTATAATCATAGCCATAATAGGTAATATCACATATATCATAAAGAAAACAAACTCCTGCCTAGTAAAAACCTTTCTATACTTCACAATAATCGTGGCATTAATTAGCATACTTACAATTCCAAAAATCTGTGACATCCAAAACCAATCTCCCCTTATGTATACATTATTCTTGTCAAAATCATAAAACATATGGTTAAATTGTGAAATAACTACCATAAAAACAGCTATCGCACATAATGTCCATATGATATATACAATTCGTTTTGAGATTTTTGCTTTTCTTTCTATGTACAAAACCAAGTATTCTGTAAAAATAGCCAAAAATATATACCCAAAGCTAAAAACACAAAAATTAGCCACTCTAATAAAAATACTTACTAAAGTAGCTGGGTTTCCTTTTAACAAAATTGCAACAGCATCACTAAGTAATACAAGTGTATTACCCGCTAAAAGCATAATGAAAATTTTATCTAACTTGCTCTTTTCATATTCTCTAAAGGCTGAGCAAATTATGATTATAAATGATATTGCCGCACCAAAAAGCTCTAGTGCTATATTTACATAAAATATAGGTTTCATTTTTCACACTTCCTATAAATTCTTTATCTTAAATTCCTTTTGCGCTTCTCTTTGTTGGTCTTTCTTTGCGATAGCCTGTCGTTTATCATATAACTTCTTACCCTTCGCTAAACCAATTTCAAGCTTAATAAGACTGCCCTTAAAATAAACCTCTAAAGGAACTAATGTATACCCTTTAACCGCCATCTGACCTGCAAGTTTATTTATCTCATACTTATGAAGCAATAACTTCTTAGTTCTAAGAGGATCTTTGTTAAAAATATTACCTTTTTCGTATGGGCTTATATGCATATTTAAAATATAAGCTTCTCCTTTATCAATCCTAATAAAAGACTCTTTTATACTACACTTTCCCATACGAAGTGACTTAACTTCTGTGCCATGTAATTCAATTCCTGCTTCATAGGTCTCTTCAATAAAATAGTCATGACGCGCTTTCTTATTATTTGCTACCAGCTTCCTCGGTTCCTTCGCCATCACTTAAACCTCCTTCTTCATCTTCATATAATTCAAAATCTATCGTTCTGCTTATCATATCTGTTGATAAAACACATATCTTAATCTTTTGACCAAGCTTATATGCATTCCCAGTATCTTGCCCAACCAGTTCATATTTTTCTTCATTATAATAATAGTAATCATCTTTTAAAGAGCTTACATGAACCATACCTTCTACAGTATTTGGTAGTTCAACGTACATTCCATAATTTGTTATGCCTGATACTACGCCTTCAAATACTTCTCCAATACGTTTACTCATATATTGAACCTTCTTAAGCTTTTCAGTATCTCTTTCAGCATCATCTGCTCTTCTTTCAGTTTTACTTGCTTGTTCTGCTACATCATTTAAAATCTTATCATAATGTTTAACTCTTTTCTCAACTAAACCTCCATGAAGGTTTTCCTTTATGATTCTATGAATCTGTAAGTCTGGATATCTTCTTATAGGAGATGTAAAATGACAATAATACTGTGCAGCCAATCCAAAATGTCCATTAGATACTGTTGCATATCTTGCCTGTTTCATAGAACGAAGAGTAAGTCTACTTATAAGCATTTCCTCTGGCGTTCCTTCTATCCTCTTTAAAAGCTTTTGAAGTTCCTTTGGATGAATGCCTTCTATTCCTGCTCCTGCTTTTATTCCATACCCAAAATTGCTAATAAATAATCCTAATGTAATCATCTTTTCTGGATCTGGATTCTCATGAATTCTATACACAAACGGAAGCTCTTGCCAGAAAAAGTCTTCAGCAACAGTTTCATTTGCAATAAGCATAAAATCTTCTATTATTTTAGTGGCAGTATTTCGCTCATAAGGCTTAATATCTACAGGAACACCCTTTGGATCAAGATAAATCTTACTTTCAGGGAAATCAAAATCTATAGAACCTCTTGACATTCTTCGCTCTCTTAATATACTAGCAAGTTCTTTCATCATATTAAACATATCAATAAGATTCTCATACTCTTTTAATACTGCTTCATCTTCACCTTCAATAATCTTTTGAACATTTGTATAAGACATTCTTCTATCAACATTAATAACTGTTTCTGCTAATTTATGTCCTATCACCTTTCCGCTTCCATCTATCTCCATAATACAGCTAAGTGCAAGTCTGTCTTGTCCTTCATTAAGTGAACAAATACCATTAGAAAGCTTATGTGGTAACATAGGAATAACTCTATCCACTAAATATACACTCGTTCCTCTTTTTAAAGCTTCTCTATCAAGAGGACTCTCCTCAGTTACATAATGACTAACATCTGCAATATGAACACCTAAAGTATAGATATTACCTTTTTTAGTGATTGTAATAGCATCATCAAGATCCTTTGCATCTTCGCCATCTATAGTTACTGTCTGCCAATCTCTTATATCTAGTCTTCCTGAATATTCAGATGGGTCTACTGTATCACCAATACGTTCTATTTGATTCATTACACCGTCAGAAAAATCTGTTGGTATATCATAAGCTCTAACAATACTTAATATATCTGTACCTGGATCATTTACATGTCCTATTATTTCTTTAACAATTCCCTCTGGCTTTTTATTCTTCTCACCAAAATTAGTGATTTTAACAACTACCTTATGACCTGTAACAGCTCCTTTTGACCTTTCAATAGGTACAAAAATATCTTTAGCAAGCCTTTGATTATCTGGAATCACAAATCCAAATGATTTATTCTTTTGGAAAGTTCCAACCACTTCTTCAACTCCGCGAGAAATAACTTTCACTACTTCACCTTCACGTCTCTTACTTCCATCAGTTGGTCTTTCACGTCTTATTGCCACTTGAACAACATCTTTATGAAAAGCTCCATGTACGCAGCTTTCCGGAATAAAGATATCTTCCTCTTCCCCTTCAATACTTACAAAGCCAAAGCCTTTTGAATGTGCAGTAAACTCACCTGTAAAGAGACTTTCTCCTGAATTTTCGTTCTTTTCATACTTTCCTTTTTTTGTAATCCCAACCTTCCCTTCTGATACTAATATATCTAAAACCGAAACTAGTTCATCTCTGTTTTCTCTAGGAACATTAAGAAGCATAGCAAGTTCCTTTGCCTTCATAGGCTTGTACTCCTTGCTATAAATTATATCTGTAAGAATTTTCTTTCTTTCTTCAATTTTTGATTTCTCCATATTTATACCCATCTGCGCGCTGCGTGCGCACTTGATTCAATAGTTGAACACGCTTTTTTGTTCAACATTACACCCATCTGCGCACTACGTACGCACTTAATTCAATAGTTGAACATGCTTTTTTGTTCAACATTACTCCCATCTGCGCACTATGTGCGCACTTAATTCAATAGTTGAACATGCTTTTTTGTTCAACATTACTCTTTGTTTATAAAATCAGAAAATCCCCTTGTAATCAAGGGGATTTATCGTTAGTATTACATATTCAAAGCAACTGCAAGTACAAAGAATGCTATTACTAATATTTTTGTACCTCTTTCTAATGCGCCTTCCATTGAACGGCCTTTATTTTTACCCCAATATGTGTCAGCTGCACCGCTGATAGATCCAGTAAGACCTGCTGACTTACCTTCTTGAAGCAACACGAGCACTGCTATTGCTAACGCAACAATTACAAATATTATTGTTAAAAATGTATGCATGATTACACCTCCTAAAATCCAATTAAATGTATTACAATCTTATCTATATTAGCATATGAGTTGTCTAAAATCAAGTATTTTTACGCACATTTGAATTTTATTTACATATACTTTTATATGTGAGGAGGTGTTTTTATTGAAAACAGCTGATATTCTTGTAATAGGTGGCGATTTACGCGGGCGCTACTGTGCTAATTACCTAAAGGAAGCAAACCATAATGTCGCCTGCTATTTAGTTCCAGCGCTAAATACCTCTGATAAAAATTTTGATATAGACAAAAGTTCAGGCATGAACAAAAGTTCAGACCTGAACTTAGATACATTTTTAAATACAATAACAGATTATGAATATCTTTTATGCCCCACTCCATTTTCTAGAGATATAGTAAACATCACAACCGCTTGCGAATATACTGATACGCAACTCCAAATTTCAAAATTCATCAATTATATATACCCAAAACAAAAAATAATTGGCGGTCAAATATCTTATCAAGTATCTGTCGCCCTTTCTGAAAAACGTATAAATTATTTTGACTTAATGTCCTATGATAGTTTTACCTATGCAAATTCTTATCTAACTGCCGAAGGTTTACTTAGTGACATTATAAAATCCACTCCTTTTTCATTAGCAAGCTCTAATATTCTAGTACTAGGTTATGGTTTTTGTGGTAGTGCCATTGCAAAGATGTTAAAACTACTTGGCGCCAATGTAACCATATATAATAGAAACAAATATTATAAGCAAAAAGCAAAAACAGATGGTTTTATAAACTTAAATACACTTGAAGCTAACGATGAACTTAATAACTATAACATTATTATAAACACTATTCCATCAATTATAATGCACGAATCTCATATAAATAAACTTAATAAAGATTGTTATATATTTGAAGTTGCTTCTAAACCTGGTGGTTTCGATATGGAAAGTGTTAAAAAACGTGACCTTTCATACCTAAATTCACCTGGTATTCCAGGAAAATTATCTCCACAATCTGCTGCAAAGATTATTTGCGACATAATTGAGGATGAAGTTTTTTAATTTTATTGATACATCAACTTTTTAAGGAGGTAACAATGTCATGACTCACGATTTTTCAAATTTAAATATCGGAATCGGGCTTACTGGCTCATATTGCACATATAGTCAAATATTTGATGCATTAAAAAATCTTTCCGATTGTGGCGCAAACCTTTTAACTATATTCTCTGACCGAGCATCTAGCACAGATAGCAGATTTGGCACGTATGAAGAATTTTTAAAAAAAGCTAAAGAAATAAGTGGAAAAGAACCTATTACTACCATTCCAGGAGCTGAGCCAATTGGTCCAAAATCTCTTGTAGATATACTTGTAATTGCACCTTGTACTGGAAATACTTTATCAAAACTCGCCAATGGTATCTCTGATACACCTGTTTTAATGGCTGCAAAATCTCATTTACGAAACAACAAACCTCTTGTAATATTCTTATCCACTAATGATGCCTTAGGAATGAACTTAAAAAATATCGGCATATTACTAAACACAAAAAACATCTACTTTGTTCCATTTGGTCAAGATAGCTTTAAAACCAAACCAAACTCAATGATTGCCTACGTAGAACAGCTTCCAGATACCATCAAAGCTGCACTTGAATATAAACAGATTCAACCAGTAATTCAAAGTCCTCATAACAATTAGAAGGGAGGGATATCCATGTGTGGTATCTCAGGTTTTTTCCAAACAGATTTTAATTTTTTAGAAGATAAAAAATGGAATTATAAAATTGAAGCAATGAAAAATAGTTTATTAAATCGAGGACCTGATGACAATGACACATTCATATCTCAGCACACTTGCTTGGGTCATACCCGTCTTTCTATTGTGGATATAAAAGGTGGTCATCAGCCAATGACTAGAAGTTTCAAAGGAAAGACTGCTACCATTATATACAATGGCGAAATTTACAATACAAAAGAACTTAAAAATCATTTAAGTAATTATGATGTTCAAGTAAATTCATCTGGTGATACAGAAACCATTCTTAATGGTTATCTTGTATTTGGTGTTGAAATATTCAAATATCTAAATGGTATATTCAGCGTTGCTATATATGACCATACCTTTGATATATTAATAATAGCCAAAGACCATCTTGGTATAAAACCTCTATTTTATACCTTTGATGATAATATATTTGTATTTGGTTCTGAACCTAAAGCACTTTTTGCATATGGTATCAAGCCTGAAGCAGACAAAGATACTTTTAGGGAAATATTTGCTCTAGGTCCAGCCCATACCCCTGGTAATGGTGTTTTTAAAGATATAAAAGAAGTTTTGCCAGGGCATTTTATAGTGTTAGGAAATCGAGATAAAATAGCTGACGCACTTAATATAGATTATCACAACTTATGCTACAGCTATACTCATGGCTCTTCAATTATGATTAATACACATTATTGGAAATTAGAGGGACGTTCACACAATGATTCATATGAAAAAACAATAAAAACGATAAAATCCTTAGTAACAGACAGTGTAAAACGCCAAATGATTTCAGAAGTCCCAATTGGTGCTTTGCTTTCAGGCGGCCTAGACTCCAGCTTAATATCTGCTATATGTAGTAAAGAATTACGAAAGGAAGGCCGACAATTAAAAACCTTTTCCTTTGATTTTGTAGATAATAATAAAAATTTCAAGCCTAATTCCTTCCAATCATCACTCGACAGACCTTATGTCGATATTATGATTGATCACATAAATAGCTCACATACCTACCTTGAGTGTAATAATCAAGTTCAAATTGATTATCTTGATAAAGCCGTAGATGCTAGGGATATACCTTGTATGGCTGATGTTGAATCATCTCTGCTTTACTTTTGTGGTGAAGTCGCACCACTATGTAAGAGTGTTCTTACTGGTGAATGTGCGGATGAAATTTTTGGTGGTTATCCTTGGTTTCATCGTGAGGAATTAATGCAAAAAGAGCATTTTCCTTGGGGATATGATATGAATGCACGCAGCATTATGCTGGATGATGATTTCTTAATAGATTTAGATATTAAAGGTTATTCAAAAAAGGCATATGAAAAATCTTTGAAGGAAACGCCTTATATTGATGGTGAAAATGATACTGAAAGACGTAGACGCGAAATTGCTTGGTTAAATGTGCGCTGGTTTATGATGACACTCGTAAACCGGATGGATAGAACCAGTATGTATTCTGGTCTTGAGGCTCGTGTTCCTTTTGCTGATTATCGTATTCTTGAGTATGTTTTTAATATTCCTTGGGATTTCAAATGCCATGAAGGGGTAACAAAAAGCCTTCTTGTAGAAATAGGCAAGGATTATCTACCTCACGAAGTTCTTTATAGGAAAAAATCACCATATCCAAAAACATACGATCAAAAATATGAAAATATGCTTAAATCAAAGCTATTAGATGTGATGACAGATACCTCCTCTCCAATAAATAGTATTATTGACAAGAAAAAAGCTATAAAATTTATAACAATGCCTTCTGATTACGGAAAGCCTTGGTATGGACAGCTAATGAGTGGTCCGCAAATGATTGCCTATCTGCTTCAGGTAAATTATTGGATGAAAAAATATAAACTCTAAAAATATAAAAAAGGAGTATTTGCAAATAGATATAATAGCTATTTGTAATACTCCTTTAATTTATTCTTAAATCCACTTGACTCTGTCCTCGGGACATAGTTTATATTGAAAGAAACGGAGGTAACTATACATGAATTTACTTATAAGAATCATTCAAAAACGCTTAGTCTTAATCTTATTAACAGTTGGTCTTATTGTTTTAAATGTACTAATATCACTATATTGGAATGTAGAACTTAGTAGTATTATTAATATTATTTCTATCGGAAGTATTATACCTTTGATTATAATTATAAGATCTTTATCTTCATATATTAGTAACTATATTTCCGGACTATCGTGTGAATATATATCACATGATTTACGTATGGGTTATGCACGATATTTTATTAATCTACCTACATATGAAGTTGAACAGTTAAGCACAGGCGAAGAATTATCAAAACTTCAAAACGAGATTGCCGATGTCTCTAAATACTTAGATAATAATTTATTTCAATTATTTGGAGATTTTATAAGGTTTATAACGACATTTATATGGTTATTAGTACTAAATCCTAAACTAACTTTATCTGTAAATCTCCCCGTATTTTTTATACTAATTTATGTATTTTATTCAAGTAAAGTTATAAGTAGTTCAACCTTACAAAGTCAAAAGGCAAAAGGGGAAATGAATAAATATTCTGATACTCTGCTATCAATATTTCCTATAATTCGATTATACGATGCAACACATATGATAATAAATAATTATAGTAATGAACTAGAAAATTGGAAAGTACAAACCATTCGTACTGAGCGTATACGTGCTCTACTTATGTCTCTATCCGGTCTTTTAAGTACTATTCCTTTGATTCTATTATTCTTTATCGGTGGAAATATGGTTATTAACAAAACTCTTACTATTGGCACATTATACATTTTCTTAAATTTGTCTGGAAATGTTTCAGGTATAATGATGAATATGCCTGGATACATCTCCTCTTTTCGACAATTCGCCGTTAATATGAAACTTTTATCACCTAAGATAACACTTTAAGAAAGGACTTTTAAGTATGGGTATAATAATAGAAAATCTAACATTCTCATATGGTGATAAGCAAATTCTTAGCCATATAAATTTATCAATTCGTACTGGTGAAACCATAGGAATTATAGGGGTTAGTGGTGGTGGAAAAAGCACTTTGCTAAAGTTAATTAGTGGTCTTTATGTTGTACAAAGTGGAATTATTGCAATAGATAATTCTTATACTTCATCGGAAAGACGTAAATGTGTTTCTATGGTAATGCAAAATGCTATGCTCTTCCCCGCCAGTATACATGATAATATTACTTGTGGACACAATATAGATAAATCAATAATAAAGCACGCTTGTGATATTGCATGTTTAACTGAATGGATTTCCAAATTACCAAACGGCATAAATACCTTTGTAGGTGAACGTGGCGGGCTTGTGTCAGGTGGACAGGCACAAAGAATTGCCATTGCTAGAGCTGTTGTAAAAAATTCTCCTATAGTTTTACTTGATGAACCAACTTCTGCTCTTGATGAGAGTACAGGTTTCTCAGTTATAACTGCATTAACAAACTTAACTAAAGGTAAAACTGTTCTTCATGTTTCTCATCAGGCTGATATGCTTGCCGATTGTGATCGTATTCTTAGATTAGACGGAGGACAACTTTATGCTTTATGATATTAAAAAACTGTTTAAAATAACTGGTAATAGCACACATTTTATTATTCTACTTTTACTTAGGGCTCCTACAGATGCATTATTAACAATAATAAATGCTGAATTTTTATGTTATGCTTTTAATAAAATTGAAGAACATGATAGTGCAAAGCTTACCTTTATTTGCATAGTTTTCACAGTTGCTAACCTTTGTATTTTCCTATATAATGGGACTATATGGACAATCTACTCTTCTTTTGTTGTTCAAATAGAGGGTAAGTTACGATTTAAACTATTTAAGAAGATTTCAAAGCTTTCATACGAAGATATTGAGAAAACTTCTCATGGTGATTGGCTTACTATTTTAAACTCAGATGTTCAGATGCCATTTTCACAGCCAATGCACTTGCCTCACGCATTTAATGCCATAGTACGAATTAGTTTATCTTCTATAATTTTATATCATATGAATATGGCGGTTTTTGGATGGGTTATGCTGTTTATTATTCCACATATATTAATAAGTCAACTTCTTGTAGCACGAGTTATGCCTAAACTTAACAAATATTGCCTTGAAGCCACTGCAAAAAATACAGATACATTAAGTTCATTCGTTTTATGTGCTGATATTATCGCTTTATATGATGGGCAAGATTACTTAATGAAAAAATTTGAGGCAAATAGTTTGGAATTATTACGAATTAAAATGATGATAAAGAAACGTCACGCCCTTAATGCTGCCATTTCTATTTTACCTTTTGGGTTAAGTGGATATTTAATTTTACTTATCGTAAGCAATAGTTGGATTGCTAATGGTAATATTACATTTGGTGAATTAACTGCCGCATTCCAATATCGTAGTGGTATATTAATAGGTGTAATGATGTTAATAAATAGCCTAGTTTCCATACAAGCTAGTATGGCAGGCATAAGACGAATAAATAATACAATGGAAAGGAATTGATATAAGAATGGATGATTTATTACGTATAGGAGAAATTGCTGGATTTTTTAATATTTCAGCTAAAGCTTTAAGGATTTATGAAAAAATGGAGATTATTAAACCTACAAAAATAGACGAAAAAACAGGATACAGGTATTACAGCGCTGACCAAGTAAAACAAATAGATGCACTTATTGAACTTAAAGAACTTGGATTCTCATTATCAGAAATAAAAAAACTAATGGATGGTGGAATGACAAGCGACAAATTTATGGAAGCTCTTATTTACAAAAAAACTAAATGGCAAAGTATTATTTATTCTGCTGAAAATAAAATACAAGCAATTGATAACATAACCGAGCGCATGGCTACAACTGAGCCAAAAACAGCCATACACGAGTTAACTGAAGATGAACGTGCATGGCTATTGGTTAAGATGGTATGTGTAGAAGATTTACGCGCTCAAAGCACGCTAAGTGAAGCTATATGGCTTTAGGTGTATCGCCTCCACCATCTATCTTGAAAATCCTCTCGATATTTCCAATCAATAGTTTGTCCAAGTAATGGTGTAAGCACGGTTAGTCCATTTTCTTCTCCATATAATGTAATTCTTTCTGCTGTATCATCCCAAGCGTGATTCGAAAGACAAAATGCACACCAATGAATAGGCATAACAACCGGTGCACCCAGTATTTTAACCGCTTCAACTGCTTCCTCTGGAAACATATGTACATCATGCCACATCTTATTATACTGCGCACTGTCAGTCATAACAAAATCAAATTTACCATATTTTTCTGCTATATCTACAAAGTGAGTTGAATATCCTGTATCTCCGCTTTCAAACACTTTTACATTTTCATTCATAAACACCCATGATGCCCACAATGTTTTGTTACTATCAAGAAGATACCTTCCTGAAAAGTGGTTTGATGGAGTACATACAATTGTAAGTCCATTGATTTTTTTCTCTTCCCACCAAGCCATATTCTGAATTTTATCTTTAGGAACATTCCATTTTTCCAAATGCTTTTCTATTCCTAATGGTACAATAAACAAATCCACCTTATTATTTAAATCCTTAATTGAATTATACTCTAAATGATCATAATGGTCATGTGAAAAAATACATATATCAATATGTGGTAAATCATCAATACTAGTACTAAGTGGGCTAAACCTTTTAGCGCCTATAAAAGATACTGGTGATGTAACTTCACCAAACACTGGATCTATCAATATATTCATACCCGATATTTGAAATAATAAAGTAGAATGACCATACCATGTCACTGTAAAATCCTCTTGATTAATACTACCTCGTAGTTCTGACTTCAATGATGGAAGAGTATCTTTTGGTTTTTTACCTTTACCACTTGTTCTATTTGCATAAGAATCTGTCCAATTTCTCATACTAGAAATTTCACCCTTATTTACAAATCTTCCATTTTTATAGTTTTCTGCACGTTTTTCGTAATCCCTTTTATCCTCTAAACTAATATGCCCGCCAATCGGACTCCATAATTTAATAAATAAAAAAGTAGCTACGACAATTGAAATAATAACACATAATAATCCAATCAATATATTTACCATATAAAACTCCAGTGTTTTTTAGTTAATAGAAAAACTTCTTTTAATAATATATATCATTTATGCTACTTTTGAAAAATCAATTACTGAAACTTCTTGCATTAATTGTTTTGCTATATTTACAAGCTTTTCAAGCTGATGTGCTACTTCATCTGTATAATATTTTTCACCACATTGCTCACATTCGTCACAAGGAACGTTTTTTATAACAATTACACAGCCTTTATAATTCACAACATGAGTAGTTAATCCCGAAACAAATGTTTCACACTTACAATACATACACATATTTATCGCTCCCTTCTCGTTTTTAAATCTTCTTTAAATTTCTTATTATCTGGATAGTATGCAGTTATAATATACAATATTTCTCCATCCGAACCAACAACAACATGTAATATTGCTTTATGTATTGTATATCCAAATATAAGACAACTGGGTTGTGGAAAATCATTAGGATAATCCTCTATGATTTCTCCTGTGAGAAAGCAATTACCTATATCATTAATACTTATATCTCTTTCTTGCATTCGCTCCAAACAGTGTGTTGACCATCTTATTTTAGAACTTTTATATAAATCTTGAATAATTTCTATCTTCATCACGACCCTCCTCAATCTACTTAATTATATTATACACTATATATATGTATTTTAAAACAATATATTTTTACATCCCTATAGAATACAATGCTTTATATATTCCGTTTGTTTTCATAAGTTCTTCATGTGTTCCAGATTCCTCTATTCCATTTTCAGTAAGAACTAATATTGTACCTGCATTTCTAATAGTTGATAATCTATGCGCAATTACAAACGTAGTTCTATTCTTTGCAAGTGTTTCAAGTGATTCCTGAACCACCTTCTCACTCTCATTATCAAGTGAAGATGTTGCCTCATCAAATATAAGTATTGGAGGATTTTTAAGAAAAACTCGCGCTATTGATAAACGTTGCTTTTGTCCTCCTGAAAGCTTCACGCCACGCTGTCCTATATTTGTGTTATATCCATCTGGTAATTCCATTATAAAATCATGTGCATTTGCACTAATAGCAGCGTTTATTATCTCTTCATCTGTTGCATCTGGTTTCCCATACCTGATATTATCAATAACTGTGCCTGCAAATAGATAAACATCCTGTTGTACTACTCCAATATTTCTTCGTAATGTATTTAATTTTATATCCTTAACATCTATACCATCAATTTTAATGCATCCCTGTGTAGCCTCATAAAATCTTGGCATAAGACTTAACATTGTAGTTTTTCCTGCGCCCGATGAACCTACAAGTGCCACATAATCGCCTTCTTTTACATCAATATTTACATTCTGCAAAACAAATGGCAAGTCATCTTCATATTTAAAGCTTACATTTTCATATGATACATTTCCCCTTACTTTAATACCCTCTATTGCACCTTCTTTATCCTTTATATCAGGCTCAATGCTAAGCATTTCAAGGAAACGTTCATATCCTGTGATACCGTTTTGAAACTGCTCTGTAAAGTTAATAAGCTGTCTAACAGGTGCTGTGAAGTTATTTATATAAAGTAAAAATGTAATCAAATCTGTAGTATTAAGATCACTCCCATTCATTAAAAATGCACCTGCCACAATAACTACTACAGTAATAAGAGTTATAAAAGAACCTAATCCTGCATGATACTGCCCCATACACATATAGCTATTTTGCTTACTAAGAAGAAAATTCATATTACCTTCATGGAACTTTTTCTGTTCAAAATCTTCTCCTGCAAATGATTTTACTACTCTTATTCCTGATAAATTATCTTCAATGGTTGAATTAATATCAGCAATCTTAGCTCTATTTCTCTTAAATGCCCTTTTCATTCTTTTATTAAATACAAAAGCATAAATAAACATAATTGGAACAACTGCAAACGCTGCAAATGCAAGCTTTACATTTATAAATAATAATACAATAAATGAACCCAAAAGTTTTATTATTGATATAATCACATCTTCTGGACCATGATGCAATAACTCCGTAATTTCAAACAAATCATTGGTAATACGAGACATTAACTGTCCGACTTTTTGATTATCATAAAAAGAAAATGAAAGCTTTTGAAAATGTCCAAATATTTCATTTCTCATACTAAACTCAATTTTAGCACCCATCATATGACCATAATATGAAATAAAAAAATTGCTATAACATTCTATCAAAATAAGGCCAATCATAATCGAAGCTAACACAATTATATGATTAACCATAACACTCTTATCTTCATAAATTACTGTACTTGTTATATGCCTTATAATAAGCGGTAGTATAAGACTCACCACAGCACCTAGAAATGCAAAAAACATATCTGCAAAAAAAATTCCCTTATATGGCTTATAATAAGAAAATAGTTTCTTCCACTTATGTTCTGGTGACACATTATTTTGTTGATAATTTATATCTTTTAATACATTCATACTAATACCTCTTATTTGAGACCTTGTTCCTTTAGAAATTTCATATCCTTTTTATTTAAGTCTACCTTTTCAAATAAATCTGGTCTTCTATTATATGTTCTTATTAATGATTGCTCTCTTCTCCATTTTTCTATGTTTGCATGATGTCCACTTAATAAAACATCTGGCACCTTTTTATCCATAAACATCTCTGGCCTTGAATATTGTGGGTATTCTAAAAGATTATCAGAGAAACTCTCTGTCATCGCACTCTCATCATTATTTAAAACGCCTTTAATATTTCTTGATATAGAATCAATCATAACCATTGCTGCAAGTTCTCCACCTGTAAGTACATAATCACCAATTGATACATTATCAGTAACTATTGTTTCAAGCACTCTTTCATCTATACCTTCATAATGGCCACACAAAAAAACAAGCTCTTCTTCTTTTGCAAATTCCTGTGACATCTCTTGATTAAATGTTCTTCCTTGTGGTGTGAGATAAATAACCCTCGGAGGTTTTCCACCATTATTTTCAATTTTATTTACAATATGCATATAACAATCATAAACAGGCTGAGCCTGCATAACCATGCCTGCTCCTCCACCATATGGATAATCATCTACATGTTTATGCTTATCCTTTGTAAAATCTCTTATGTTAACAGCTTCCAATGATAAATGTCCATTTTCAATAGCCTTACCTATAATGCTTGTCCTAAGTCCTGACTCAACCATTTCTGGAAACAACGTCATTACATAATAGTTCATTAGTCCATCAACCCTTCTAAAATATGTACTTTCATTACCTTCTCTTCTAAGTTAATATCTAATATGCAATCATCAATAGCTGGTAATAAAAGTTCCTTACCGCTTTCCTTAAGCTTAATAACATATACATCATTCGCACCAGTTTGCATAACATCCACTAATACACCTATTTCGTTATCAAACTCATCTATTACATTAAGGTCAATCAAATCCACAATAAAAAACTCACCCTCTTCCAAAGGTACTGCATTCTCCCTTGTCACAAGCAAATCCTTCCCCTTATACTTTTCTATATCATTTATATTATCATATCCTTTAAACTTAAGGATAGCCATTTTCTTAAAATACTTAACTCCCTCAACTTCTAAATTAATATGCTCTTTTCCTGTATCCAATATAACATCCTTAAGACTATCAAACCTTGACAAATCATCCGTTGTTGAAAAAACCTTAACTTCTCCTCTAACACCATGTGTATTCGCAATAACCCCAACCCTCAATAAATCTTCCATAAAATTTCCTTTCTATAGTACAAAATGTATTAAACTAAGTGTTTACTTCCATTCCGCAAACATTCCAACGAGCCTTTAAACGATACACCCTATTCAGCAAAGGCTTCTAGGGTGTATAAAGTCTCGTCTCCATGCTCCATAGTCAGTAAAAACTTAGTTTAATACATTTTTCATTATACACAGTAACTATATTTCACTAAAAAAACATTAGTTATTCATTCATTTTTTCCGCCATGCAAGCGAGCCAAGTGCTGTCGCACCAATCATAAACAAAAAACCGTTGTGCTTTCGCAACGATTTTTTATTTATGCAAAGTTCGCTTTAGCGAATCTTTTATTCGATCGCCGGACGAAGATTTACTACTGTAGTATATCCACTATGACTTTCTTATCAACTTTAGCAGAAGCTGCTTTTACAACTGTACGAATGGCTTTAGCAATACGGCCTTGTTTGCCTATTACTTTACCCATGTCGCCTTGTGCTACTTTGAGCTCAATCACTATGGATTTTTCATTTTCCGTTTCAGTTACAATAACTTCATCAGGAAAATCAACAAGTTCTTTAGCTATAATTTCTACTAATTCTTTCATTATACACCCATACCTTTCCGATGTGAGCTTATAGTCCAGCCTTCTTTAATAACTTAGCCACTGTTTCAGTTGGTTGAGCACCATTAGCTAACCATTTCTTTGCTAATTCTTCATTTACTGTAATAGCGCTTGGTTCAACAGTTGGATCATAAGTACCGATTTCTTCGATGCATTTTCCATCTCTAGGAGATCTTGAATCTGCTACTACTATTCTATAGAAAGGAGCCTTCTTCTGTCCCATTCTTCTTAATCTCATTTTTACTGCCATTGTATTTCACCTCCTTGGTTATTTTAAATATATATGTTAAAACGGTAATTTAAATTTACCCATTTTACCACCACGTTTACCGCCCATGAGTCCACCCATTTGCTTCATCATCTTCTTAGACTGTTCAAACTGCTTTACAAGTCTATTTACTTCAGCAATGTCAACTCCTGCGCCTCTTGCTATTCTGTTTTTCCTTGATGGATTTAGAATAGCTGGATTTGATCTTTCCTTTGGTGTCATAGAATAAATAATAGCTTCTGTTCTACCTAATGCCTTATCATCAGGAAGTGCTGCGCCTTTTAATTGACCACCCATTCCTGGAAGCATATTAAGAACATCTGCAATACCGCCCATATTCTTAATCTGTTGCATTGACTCTAAATAATCATCAAATCCGAATTCAGCTTTTTTAAGCTTCTTTTCCATTTCTCTGGCTTTTTCAGCATCTACTGTTGCCTCAGCCTTTTCTATAAGTGTAAGAACATCTCCCATACCAAGAATTCTTGATGCCATTCTATCTGGATAAAACTGTTCTAAATCACTTAACTTCTCGCCTGTACCAATAAATAGTATAGGCTTTCCTGTAATGGCTCTAATAGATAAAGCCGCACCACCTCTTGTATCACTGTCTAACTTTGTTATACAGACACCGTCAATACCAATCTTTTCGTCAAATACCGAAGCCACATTTACTGCTTCTTGACCTGTCATAGCATCTACTACAAGTAGTGTTTGATGTATATCAATGTTCTTTCTTATCTCAACCAACTCATCCATCATGTCTTCATCAATCTGAAGTCGTCCAGCTGTATCTAAGATAACAACATTTATATCGTTTTTAGCCGCATGCTCCATAGCTGCTTTTGCAATGTTTAATGGTTTATTGTTAATACCCATAGAAAATACTGGTACACCAACCTTTTCACCATTCACCTTTAACTGCTCTATCGCTGCTGGTCTATAAATATCTCCCGCTACAAGTAAAGGTTTTCTTCCTTTTGCTTTTAACTTTCCAGCTATCTTTGCTGCTGCAGTTGTCTTACCTGCACCTTGAAGACCCATCATCATAATAACCGTAATCTCGTTTGATGGCTTTAGGCTAAGTTCAGTAGTTTCTGAACCCATAAGTGCAACCATTTCTTCATTAACAATCTTTATAACCATCTGCCCTGGTGTAAGACTTGTCATAACATCTTGACCAATAGCTCGTTCCTGAACACTATTAATAAACTGCTTAACTACCTTAAAACTAACATCAGCTTCAAGTAACGCCATCTTTACTTCTTTAAGTGCCGCTTTAACATCAGCTTCTGTTAATCTTCCCTTGCCTTTTAAGTTTTTAAATATATTCTGTAACTTATCGGATAAGCTTTCAAATGCCATTGCCGATACCTCCTATACATACTAATACATTTCAATACTATAATTCTTCAAGTATATGTTCTGAAATTTTACTTATTTTTTCAATAAAATTTACTTCGTTCTTAGTACCCTTTGCTTCATTAAATTCCACTGTAAGCTCTTTAATCTCATTCACTAGTTCTTTTGTTTTTATAAACTTTTCAATGAGATGTAATTTTTCCTCATATCCTTCTAGCAGCTTATCACATCTTTTAATAAGATCATGAACTCCTTGTCTGCTAATTCCCTGTTCCTGTGCTATTTCACTGATTCCTATGTCATTTAAAACATAATCTTCATATACACTTTTTTGATGTTGTGTAAGAAGCTCTCCATAAAAATCATATAATAAAGCTTGTTTTATAATCTTCTCCATATTACTTAATCTTCTCCATCTAATCTAACACAACTACATCAAGTATAATACATCACGCAAAAAGGTTTGTCAAGTATTTTTTCTTGACAAACCTTTTTGTGGATAAAACTATTTTTCTATTTCTAAAAGTAAAACTTCTTTTGGCACATCTGCTCCCTTTGAATCTGTATCGCATATAATCATTCTTCTTGATGCTTGATAATTACTATCTAATGGATTAATATATGCTGTATATTCTACTAATATCTCTTTTCCTATATAATCCTCAATATCTACTAAGCTTCCATCATAATTATAAAAATCATCTGGCGAAACGCAGAAATGATAATTTCCATTTGGTTTTTGTAATGTAATATTATAAGAATCTGAGTCTATACATTTTTCTGCTACTGATAAAATTCCATTTACATAATTACATTTCTCTGATGTATCATACTTTTCATTAAAGAATTCTATTTCATCTAAATCCCCTAATGCCTTTTCATATGCCTGCACAGCATCAACCAATTCACTTTCATAATAATATAATGTAATATTGCCACCATATATCTGTCCAGGAAATGATTCTAAAACTGTCCCATCAAAGTCCAAAGAAATGGAATACTTTCTTCTTGCTGTCATATCTGATAAAAGGTCCCATATATTGTCTAGCACTTCTACACCTAAAATCCCACTATTAAGAGTCTCCTCATAAGCCAAACTATACGTTGCTGCATTTATAAAAAACATTTCATTTGTTCTTTTTCCATCAGCATCTAACTTTATAACTAAAAGACTGCCTTCTGAATTTGTTGTGTTATTTTTATCCTCAATTTTTCTTGTGGTTATCTCATCTCTTGTTATATCTTCTTCTTTTATTGGTCGATAACATGCTACTATCTCTACATAAAACCTTTCTCCCTGTACATCTATTACACTACCATTACTTGTCGTCTCAACTTCACCATTAATTTGTCCATCACCTGCTGGATTTCTTTTCCCACTATCCTTGTTACCACTTATAAAAATCACCCCAAATAGTATGGCTACTCCCGCTGCAATACCTGCTGCCATCTTAATAAACTTAACATATTTTTTTTCCTTCATATTTGAACTAAGTTCATTTGAATCATTTACAAAATCCTTATCAATCATTTCGTTATTTACCTCTTCTGATTTCAATATTTTCATTAAAATCTCATCTTTCTTTTTAAATTCAATCCCTTCAATTGCATCTTTAATATCCTTATCATCCATAAAGCTTATCCTCCTTCAATCCGCATTCTAGTTCCTGCCTAGCTTTTGCAAGCCATGTCTGAACAGTACTTTCTTTGCTATTCATAAGCTTTGCTATCTCCTTTACCTTATATCCCTCATAATAATAAAAATAAACAGCAATCCTATAGTTTGGCTTTAATCCCTTTATTAATTCTAACAGCTCACTATTTGAAGCACTTGTATTATCTGGTCTTCTATAGTTTTCTATCTCATCTATATCCCTACGCTTAGAAAACCATGAACTTCGTAACAAATCCTTGCATGCATTTTTAGTAACAGTAATAAACCATGCCTTCTCATGCTCTAAACCATTAAAAACCACATTCTTACTCATGTATTTAACAAAAACATTTTGGACAACATCACAAGCATCTTGCTCATTTTTCATACTAAGATATGCAACCTTGTAAACCATATCTGCATTTCTTTCATAAATCTCAGCTATTTCTTTATTCGTACGCAATAAAGATTCTTTCATTCCTTCCAAATCCTCCTTTCCAAAAGCCTTTTCACTATATAAACGATTCATCTTTCAAAAATATCTTAATTATTTAAAAATTTTATTAAATGGTTGAATACAAAAGTAATTTCTTATCTCTATAATAGAACAGCATCAAGATAGTCCTATTATCTTGATGATAAAATAATTTTTATAATACATTGACTTACTTGGTAGCATAAATAGTGAACTCTCCAGGCAAATTATTATCCTCCCAGTTCGGATGCTCGGTACTACCATGTAATTTTATTTTTCACACTTGTCCATTCTTTTACTCTCTCCTTCACAGTGTGTAGTCTCTAAAAGGTTATTTTAGCATATTTTCAAGTTCTAGAATATTTGCGCCGACATCACTTTGCTTATGAGCATCCGAAGCGGTGGCTATATCCACATTATTCTTTTTGAAAACAGATAGCAGAGATGCGTTCAATCCTAACTCTAAATCCGAATTATAATTCAACCGCAGGCCGCCGCTGTTTTCGGCATACATACCATGCTTATATAAAAGAGTGGATAAATCACTGTATAAGTCTGTCAAATCAAACTCATATCCATCAAGAATATTTGCCAGAATATCGGCGGTTTCAGGAATATAACAAACTTCAAGACCAAATTTAACTTTCACCGGATACTGTACATCCTTGACATTTTCAATGAAATTCAAATACTCTTTAATTGAACCATTCATATTTTTATTAATCCAGCTTCGCTGATAATCGTTGTAGGCTTTTATTGGTTCAAAAACTCTTTCAAACTTGGTAAACTGATGAGTATGTTCAAGTAAATATATTTCATCAAGTCCTGCTTTTTGAGCAACTTTAATAAAGCCCTCAAAAAAATCCACAGTATAACCACCACCATTTCCATGCAAAAAATGCACATGTACATCACGCATCATCTAACCTCTTTTTCAATTATCTTTTTCTACTTTCATCTAATAAATCTATTAAAAAAATATTCGGATTATTTTCACATTCTCCACTACATATTGCATCTAATTCTTTTGCTCCATATTCATTTTGTAGCTTTGAATATTTTATATTTATCTCTTGTCAATTCACTCTTGTCACTCCTTAATCAATAACTTTCCAACTACCATTTTTATTTGCACCAATACGTTCTAATTTTCCATCTTTTTTTAATATTGCTATTGTTCTTTCTATTTTTCTTACTGACACTTCAAGAACTAAAGACATTTGTTTTACATTTATTTTAGAGTCATTCTTTAATAAAATTAATAATTTTTGCTCTACTGTCATTTCTTTCAGATTTATTCCGCCGTTTATACCACCATTTGTTCCGCCATTACTATGCTTACTTTGATTACCCACGATTTCTTTCAACACTTTATGAATCATTCTTAGCATAAACTCAACAAATATTGTAGATTCACCTGCTGTATTAGATGCATTTATAGCTGCATAATATTCATTTTGATTTTCATATATCATAGTTTCTATTTGTAACCATGCAAAAAATTCTTTCCAATTTTGTAAAATCAAAGTATGCCATAACCTACCTGTCCTTCCATTTCCATCTGCAAAAGGATGAATAAATTCAAATTCATAATGAAAAATACATGATTTGACTAACGGATGCATATTAGAAGTTTTTAACCAACTAAATAAATCTTTCATTAATGATGATACATAATTTGCTGGTGAACCTGCATGTATCAATACATTTTCTGATGTATATACCCCTGCATTCCTACTTCTAAAAACACCTGCTTCTTTAACTAATTCATTTGTCATCAATTTGTGTGCTTTAAGTAAATCTTTAATTGAATACATATTTAATTTTTGCAATTGCTCATATGCTTCATATGCATTTTTAACTTCTTTAATCTCAGCTGGCGGTGCTAAAACTCTCTTACCATTAATAACGTCTGTTACTTGATCTAATGTCAACGTATTTTGTTCTATGGCTAATGAAGAATGTATAGTTTTAATTCGATTCTCACGACGAAGTATTAAATTAGTTGATAATTTATTATATACTGTTATCTGTCCAACCAACTCGCCTATTTCTATAACCATATTCATTATTTCATCTGTCATGGTAAAAGGTGGTTTGTAATTTTCTGACATACTATACTTCCTCTCTCATTTCATATTATCTTAACCATTTTAAATCAAATCAATTTATTACATTTAATTATATCATAATTATCTGGTATTTACTATAATATCAACGCAAAATGTGGTATGTGTCTTAATTTTCATATTAAATTCCACCTTGCTGTGGAATTTAAATTCAGAAAGTAGATGTTACTTTGATTAAGTTGAAAATGGAAGTTACTTTGACTAAAAATGACTATTACTTTTCTACACTTCATGAATAGTTTCTTT
>JAVBRI010000052.1:0-31161 GCA_031548165.1 Lachnospiraceae bacterium | reverse complement strand
GAGCTGTATAATGTGCAGCTTACAAAATCAATATAAAGAAGGTGGTAGCTCCATGAATTTAAGACCTGAAGAAATAAGTTCGGTTATTAAAGAACAGATAAAGAATTACTCCACAGAGCTTGATGTATCTAACGTGGGTACAGTAATTCAGGTAGCTGACGGTATTGCCAGAGTACATGGTCTAGAAAAGGCAATGCAAGGAGAGCTTCTTGAATTCCCTAACGAAGTATATGGAATGGTACTTAACCTAGAGGAAGATAATGTAGGTGCAGTACTTTTAGGTGATCATAAGAACATCAATGAGGGAGATATAGTAAAAACAACAGGACGAGTAGTTGAAGTTCCTGTAGGCGATGAAATGATAGGCCGAGTTGTAAACTCGCTCGGACAGCCGATAGATGGCAAAGGACCAATTAATGCAACTAAATATCGTCAGATAGAAAGAGTTGCATCAGGTGTTATTGCAAGAAAATCAGTAGATACACCTCTTCAAACAGGTATTAAGGCAATTGATGCAATGGTTCCAATTGGAAGAGGACAAAGAGAACTTATCATTGGCGATAGACAAACAGGTAAAACTGCTATTGCTATTGATACTATTATTAATCAAAAAGGACAAGGTGTTAATTGTATATACGTAGCTATAGGACAAAAAGCATCAACAATAGCTACAATAGTTAAAACCTTAGAAGAAAACGGAGCAATGGCATATACAACTGTAGTTGCATCTACAGCAAGTGAATTAGCTCCACTCCAATACATAGCACCATATTCTGGATGTGCTATTGGTGAAGAATGGATGGAAGCAGGAAAGGATGTTTTAGTTGTATATGATGACCTTAGTAAGCATGCTACAGCATATCGTACACTGTCATTGTTACTTCGTCGTCCGCCGGGAAGAGAAGCTTACCCAGGAGATGTTTTCTATCTTCATTCAAGACTTCTTGAAAGAGCAGCAAAGCTTTCAGATGAATTAGGAGGAGGCTCATTAACAGCACTTCCTATCATTGAAACACAAGCAGGAGATGTTTCTGCATATATTCCTACAAATGTAATTTCTATTACAGATGGTCAGATATATCTTGAGTCAGAAATGTTTAATGCAGGCTTTAGACCAGCGGTAAATGCAGGTCTTTCGGTATCAAGAGTTGGTGGTTCTGCACAGATTAAAGCTATTAAGAAATTAGCAGCACCTATCCGTGTAGAGCTTGCGCAATATAGAGAGCTTGCTTCATTTGCACAATTTGGTTCAGACCTTGATGCGGCTACAAAAGAGAGTCTTGATCAAGGTGCAAGAATTAAGGAAATTCTTAAACAACCACAATATAAGCCAATGCCAGTAGAGTACCAAGTAATTATTATTTACGCAGCTACAAAGAAGTATCTTTTAGATATTGCAGTAGATGATATACTTGATTTTGAAGAAGAATTATTTGAATACATTGATACAAAGTATCCTGAAATTCCTCAATCAATTAAAGAAACAAAGGAATTGACACAGGAGATAGAAGAAAAGCTTATAGTAGCGATAGAAGAAGTTAAAAGTCAGAATAAGTAGTAAGCGAGGTGGTTTTAAATGGCTTCAATGAGAGACATTCAGAGGCGTAAAGCAAGTGTACAAAGCACGGGTCAGATAACTAAAGCGATGAAGCTTATATCGACTGTAAAACTTCAAAAAGCGAAAGACAGAGCTATTGATGCGAAACCGTATTCGGAAGGTATGTATACTACAGTGGCATCAGTGCTTTCGAGGTCGAGTAATATTAATCATAGATACCTAAATGAGCACCCAGATAAGAAGAAAGCAGTATTAGTTATATCTTCTAACAGAGGGCTTGCAGGTGGATATAATTCAAATATTGTAAAACTGATTACTGCTAATAAAGATATGACGCCAGAAAATACATTGATTTATGCAGTTGGTCGAAAGGCAAAGGAAGGTCTTTTAAGAAAAGGCTATGAAGTGTGTGAAGACTATTCGGAAATCATTAGTGAACCTTTGTATAGTGATGCTATGAAGATTTCAAAAAAGATGTTAGATGATTTTGCTGAAGGTAAAATTGGTGAAATATATATAGCATATACTTTTTTTAAGAATACAGTGAGTCATATACCACAACTTAAAAGAATTTTGCCAGTAGAAATCCCAAAGAGTGCAGAAAAATCACAGGAAGATACTACTACGCTGATGAATTACGAGCCAAGTGAAGAGGAAGTGTTAGATATTATAGTTCCTAAATTTGTAAGCAGTATTATCTATGGTGGTTTAATAGAGGCAGTAGCTAGTGAAAACGGTGCAAGAATGGCAGCAATGGATTCAGCAACAAGTAATGCACAGGACATGATTGCAGATTTGTCGCTTAAGTATAATAGAGCTAGACAAAGTTCAATTACACAGGAATTGACAGAGATTATAGCAGGCGCTGAAGCAATAAGCTAGTACTTAATAAAAAGAAAACGTAAAGGAGTGAGCTAGGCAGATGGCAGAAAAAAATATAGGTAAAGTCACTCAGATTATTGGTGCGGTATTAGATATTAAATTTAATGAAGGAAAGCTTCCAGAGATTAACGAAGCTATTAGCATTCGAAATAAAGAAAATACATTGGTTGTAGAAGTGTCACAGCATATAGGTGATGATACAGTAAGATGTATTGCAATGGGTCCAACAGATGGACTTGTAAGAGGAATGGAAGCTCAAGCGACGGGTGGACCAATTACAGTACCAGTGGGCGAAAATACATTGGGTCGTATGTTTAATGTATTAGGAAATCCAATTGATAATAAGCCAAATCCAGAGGGAGTCACATTTTTACCAATACACAGAAAGGCGCCTGCATTTGAGGAACAATCAACATCTACAGAAATGCTTGAGACAGGTATTAAGGTAGTAGACCTTCTTTGCCCATATCAAAAAGGCGGAAAAATCGGTCTATTTGGTGGTGCTGGAGTAGGAAAGACAGTTCTTATTCAGGAACTTATTAGAGATATAGCTACAGAACACGGTGGATATTCAGTATTTACAGGTGTTGGAGAAAGAACAAGAGAAGGTAATGACCTTTATAATGAAATGAAGGAGTCTGGTGTTATAAATAAGACTACCATGGTATTTGGTCAGATGAATGAGCCACCAGGAGCTAGAATGAGAGTAGGTCTTACAGGTCTTACAATGGCTGAGCATTTTAGAGATCAAGGTGGAAAGGATGTATTATTATTTATTGATAATATTTTCCGTTTTACTCAAGCAGGTTCAGAGGTTTCAGCGTTACTTGGACGTATGCCATCAGCGGTAGGTTATCAGCCTACATTACAGACTGAAATGGGTACACTACAAGAACGTATTACATCTACAAAAAGTGGTTCAATAACATCAGTTCAAGCTGTTTATGTACCAGCGGACGATTTAACAGATCCAGCTCCAGCTACAACATTTGCACATCTTGATGCAACAACAGTTCTTTCACGTTCAATAGTTGAGCTTGGTATTTATCCAGCGGTAGATCCGCTTGAGTCAACATCAAGAATATTAGACCCAAGAATCGTTGGTGAAGAGCATTACAAGGTGGCTAGAGCAGTACAGGAAATTTTACAAAAGTACAAAGAATTACAAGATATTATTGCGATACTTGGTATGGATGAATTATCAGAGGAAGATAAGCTTATAGTATCAAGAGCAAGAAAGGTACAAAGATTCTTGTCACAACCATTCTTCGTAGCAGGACAATTTACAGGTCTTGAAGGAAGATATGTTCCTATTAATGAAACAATACAAGGCTTCAAGGAAATAATAGAAGGAAAGCATGATGATATTCCTGAGAGCTATTTCTTAAATGCAGGAAGTATTGATGATGTACTCGCAAAATGCGAGAAATAATGCTAAATATATAGAGAGGCATAGGTGTCAGTATGGCAGATGAGAAATTGTTTACATTAGAAATCATATCACCAGAGAGAGTATTCTATGAAGGAGAGGCACATTTTCTGGAGTTAGCTACTAGTGAAGGTGAAATAGGTGTATATAAAGATCATATCCCAATGACAAATGTATTGATGCCGGGAGTGGTAAAAATATACGAAGTGGATGGCGTGAAGGAAGCTGCAGTTATGTCAGGATTTGTAGTTATTCTAAAGGATAGAATAAAGGTTATGGCAGAAGTGGCAGAATGGCCTGATGAAATTGATGTAAATCGAGCAGATGAAGCTAGAATTCGTGCTGAGCGAAGACTTAAGGAAAGTGGTTCTGGAGTGGATATGGCAAGAGCTGAGGCTGCACTAAAGAGGTCACTTGTTAGGTTAAGTTTTAAAAAATAGAAAATCTCGTCCCTTACGGGGCGAGATTTTTGATATGGTTTACTTATTTTGTTGGTATCAAAGCTAAAAATACATTTCCACATTCCTGCATCTTCGCAATAGCTACATCATAATCATATTTTGTGATTTCACCGGTTTCTAGTGACGTAAAAGCAAATACATCCACAGAACCTAGATAAGTGGAATATGCTGATAAAATAACAAGCCCTAAATCATTTATCTTAGTTATAACAGCAAAATCTTTAGGTGCATAATATAAAACATTTGCAATATCAGTGCCAGTTAAGTCTATTACATTATAATCAGTATCATTCTTTATGTCTTCAAGTGAAGAATATTTTTTATTCACAAGGATAGAAGTATTAGAAAGCTTCGCTAGTGTAGGTTTTGAAGTTCTCATCCAAATGACATTTCCAACTTCATCTATTACAGTACCAAATAAATCATAGGCATATTCAATAGCCCCTCTTGCAGTGGAAAATGATTTGGACATGGTGCCTTTTGCAAATACATAGAATTTTCCAACAGTAATTGAACTATCACTTAAATTCAACTTATTTTGTGCAGTAAAATTAATAGTATTTGTCTCTATAGAGGAGAATTTATTATCACTTGATACTGTGTATGCAAAAGTAAGAATAAGCTCCTTTTTCTTTAAATCTGTTGCAATAGTAGAAATGTCTACTATGTTGGTGGTATTTGCTATTCTATTAACTAATTTATCTTCTTCTATACTTACAAAGTTCCCTGATTCGTCTTTTGATAAACGAGTTAATGATAAAATGTTATCTTTAACAGAAACATTGCTTATATATATATTATCTTTTTTGTATTCTTCAGGTTCATCTTGATCATATATAACAACATTTAGCTTATACATAGGAAAAATAGTATTTCCAGAAGTATCAGTATGAATGTCTGTTGTTTTTGCTGTGCCATAAATAAGGTCATTTCCAATAAAGCCAAGAAGTTTTATTTTTTCGCCTTCAGATGCTTTGATGGTGTAGTCATTTTTAGCAGCAACATCAATTATTCGTATGCTGTCAGCATCATTGATAGTAACATTTTCATGCCATGCAAGAATACTATTAGTCTGATTTATAATATAATTTCCATCTTTAAGTCCTGTAACAAGCTGAACATATTCATTGCTGTCCATGGTTACTGTGTAAATGCTATTTCCTATCATAAAATATAAAAGTTCATCATCTGTTAAATATGCAAATTTTCCAACAGATTCTTTTAAAACATTAAATGGAGTGGAAGATGGAACAAAAACTAATTCATCAACGTCATTTTCTTTATATGAGTAGCGGTAAAGAGCAACGCCTGTTGAGCCTTCATGCCTACCTTTTTCCATATATCCATAAACTATAAACATAATATTGCCATCTTCATCAACTGAGACGATTTCGATATCATACTGGTTGTAAGATAAACGCAAATCACTAGAAGTCATGTTTTCAAAGGAAAATAGTGAAATAATACGGTTTTCTTTCATATCCATACACCAAAGACTTCCATTTTTTACAAAGGCTATGGTAGAGCCTTTTTCGTTATATTTATAATTTAGTGAAAGATCACTATCTAATCCAAGGTTAATTCGAGTTGTAGAAACATTTTGACTGGTTGGATCAAAAATTTGCTCAGCAGTCCTTTCGTATACAAAGAGATACATAGTGCTTCCGCTTGATTTTACAGTAAAATATTCAGTAACATTATAATATTGGTGAGTATCATAATCATTTTTTGCGCGTACTTTATATTTGAGTTGATAACTGCCCATATCATCAGTTAATTCAACAACGTTTACAATTGGTTCAGTAACACGTTCAACAGATAAATTTCCCCATGTTACATTTGTAGATCTTGAGTGAATATCAACCTTTGCAAGGTTTGTGTTATCAGATGATGTGTTAATCTCTAAATAGTTTATATATGGTTCAAATTCATCAGCATTTAAAGTACTTTTGCTAAAGTTTGAAATAAACTCTATTTGCTTTGTTACATTACTATTATCTTGCTCAATAACTCTTGTATAGTAATTTATGGTTCCATGTTTTTCAGTAACTAGTTTTATAATTAAAATATATTCTTTATTTTTTTCAATAATATTTGATAATTTCAATGTAGCATGGACATTTTCACCATCTACTTGCCAAGTATCTATTTGCGTGTCTTCGATAAGTCTAGTGGTATCAAGGCTTCTAAGCTCATAAGATATACTTGCTATCGTGTTTTCATATCTGTGTACATTGAGGTTCAAACTATGATTGCTGTCAATAGGTGTGATGGAATCTCTCATATAGCCAGAATCCATGCTTGTTATGTGACCATGAAGTAAATTTAAATTTGTAGATTCATAGTCTACCGAGATTATAGGTAAGGTAGCGAGGTCCATGGAAACATCATTGTCGTCAGGCTTATTGTAGTTTATAAAGGTATATGCAGCTATGACAGCTATAAAAATCAAAATTAATATAATAAATTTTATAAAGGTTTTCTTGAATATTTTCATTTTTCCTCCTTTAATAGGTTGTACAACGTTGGGTTTATGTTAAGTTGATTAAATAAATCGCAAAGTTTCGGATTATCAGAGTCACAAACTTTATTATTTGAAGCTTTTACAGCCCTTATCAATAAATTTTTTGGAGTATGTTCCATATCAATAAATTCTAGAATTTGAGTGTCATAACCAACTTCCTTTAATATATTTGCGCGAACGCCATCAGTGATAAGTGCAGACATACGTTCCTTCAATATTCCATATTCTAAAATAGGTGATAGTAATTCATTACTTATTTGCTTGTTAATCTCATGTTGACAACATGGAACAGATAAAATAACATCAGCATCCCATTTTACTGCTTTATAAAGTGCATAATCAGTAGCAGTATCACAAGCATGTAGTGTAACAACCATATCTACTTTTGAAACGCCTTCGTAATCAGCTATATCACCTTTAAGAAACTGTAAATCAGTATAACCATATTTTTTAGCAAGTAGATTACACTTATCTATAACATCTGCTTTTAAATCCAATCCAATAATATTAATGTCAAAGTTTTTAACTATTTTTAAATAGTAATACATAGCAAAGGTAAGGTAAGACTTTCCACATCCGAAATCTAAGATAGTAAGTTTTCTTGAATGGTTTAGTTTTGGAATAATATCATCAATGAATTCAAGAAACCTATTGATTTGTCTGAACTTATCATATTTAGGTTTAATAATCATACCATCCCCATTCATTACTCCTAAGTCAATCATAAATGGAACTAGAGTACCTTCTTTAATAAGGTAGTCCTTAGAACGATTATGATTAAGCTTGTTCAAATCTAAGTTAAACTTACCGCCTTTTTTCTTTATAGTAAGCTGCCCTTTGCTATTTGCAAGGATAGTCGCACTGATAGTTTCGGTTTGAATTTGGCATTGCTTAAACTCAGATGAAATCTTTGAAAAAATATATTCTTTAGTTTCATCACTATTCATATTGTTATGAAAAACCTTTGTTCCAGAATATTCAGATATTTGGAAAATAGATTTGTTTTTTAAAATAACTTGGCGAACTCCAATCTTATCGATTTGACCAAGTTTATTGCGCTTATTGCTTAGAGTGCAATTAATTAAGCTACTATTTATTGTTTCATCAAGTAATGTATTTAATTCTATCATAAATATTCCTTTTTTATTGTTAGTGTAGCATAATTTTAGACATTCCACAATGTAGAATGTCTAAAATCTTTAATGCTAAGATAAAGCTCTGCGTCTAATCCTTCTATGTAAAAACTCATTTAGTAATAGAACTTCCACTAGCTCTAAAGAAAAATCACCTTCGTAAATATTATTTATATTGATATAAATATCATTAGCAGCTTTTTTAAGAGTTTCTTTATCGGGATATTCGTCAAACATATAGCTCCCATCATGCTCAAGCATATCACAATACTCAGAAATCATCTTATATAGTGGCATAATAGAATTAGGATAGAGGGAGGTAAAATAAAGAACATCTTGGTAGTTAGCGTCATTTGCATTATCAAACATATTAATCGCCTCCTAAAATTAAAAAAATAATATTGCTTATATATATGATAAAAAAATTGATTAAATGTATAAAACAAAATATTTGGTTAATAATGACAGAAAGAAAATAATGTAAAGAAATGGATGGTATAATTATGCGTAAAAAATTATTATATATATGCGGAATATTATGGGTATTCGCATTCTTTCAATTAATAATAAACTACGAAGAAGCTGGAGGGGATATCGTTACAGCATTTACAAATGACAACTATTTAAATACGACAAGCTATATTGATGCAGCAGCATTATATGGTGGCATGTATCTTGATGATAATGAAAAGAAAGAAGTGGTATCAGAAGTTGCAAGAGAACTAGGAATTAATGAACCATACGAGTTAACTATTGAAGATACAGAAAGTGGAACAGTAACAAAATTAGAAAAAGAAGCAAGCTCAGTAGTTACAACAATAACTCTTACAACAGTTGAAAAACAAGTAAGTGCAGAAGTGATATCACTTAAGCAATATGTAATGGTCAACATGGAGGTACTTAATTCGTTAGAAAGTGGAGTATATTATAGAGAAAAAATAGAAAAGCTTTTTGATGATAAAAAAATGAGTGCAGATGTTTACTTGAGCTTAAAAGGAAGTATTAGTGGAACTATAAGTAACTCAGAAAAGAATAATATTACAAATAACATAATAAATGAGATGGGTGGAAAGATTGTAACTGAAAGCAGAACAAATGAAATTTTCACAGTATATGCATTTTCTGATAAAATAGATGATTATGTGGTATATGGAACAACTAAGACGAATATAAATGTAGTAATAAGATACAATGAATTAAAGAATACAACAGAGGTTTACATGGCAACACCTATATTAAACATGGACTTTTAGTGATAAAAAATAAAAAGCCCAGCGTAGTATATAACGCCGGGCAAGATATTATTTATTTTGAAGATATTCATTTAATGCAGATACTACTGAATCAACTTCGATTCCATGAACCATACAAGCTTCGTCTAATGATTCACCTTGGGCTGATGGACAACCGATACAATGCATACCAGACGCCATAAGAATAGGTGCTAAGTTAGTATCTGTCGCAATGATATCTGCGATAATCATATCCTTTGTTATTGTTGCCATTATTTGTTCCTCCTATTATTAACAATTTGTAATTTTTGTAAAGCTTTTCTTGGGATAATCACTTCAAAGTGTTCTTTGAAATATGCTTTGCTAGCATCAGTGCTTCTTTCACCAATACCGTATTCTGAAAGAATACAACATATAGAAGAAAAAGCTTCTAATGAAAGCGATGACCTATAAACAATCAAATAGTAGCGGTTGTCCTTTTGAGATTTGTATAATGAATTTTGACCATTATATAAATTCTTCAATAAGTTGGCTACAGTAATAATCAAGCTGAGATTATCAAAGGAGTATATCTTGAAAGTAGGGCCAGAAGAATCTGGAGTAACTTCTTTCTTTTCTTTTCCTTTTTTAATAGTTTCAGGTAATGGAATAAAATCGGGATTGTCATTAGACATAACTTTACTTTTTACTTGATTTAACATATCTATTAAATCGTTAGTAACAACGGAAAAGTCGTCACCATCATCGATTTCATCCATATCAAAGTCGGTATCATCATCTGAAGGGGCAAAACGTGAAAAACGAGTGTCTAACTCTTCAGGGTCTTCGACTTTTGTAATAACCAAAACTATACAATCTGCTGAAACAGGAATGGCTTCAATCATAAGAGGAATATCCTCTGCTTCAAAACCGAATTCTGTAGATGCTTGCTGCATCATATCTCGGAATAAGCTTTTTGCCTTTTCTGTACCATACGCAAGCTCACTTAGCTTGATTTGCCGCGAAGCTAAATCTGATTTATTTAAAGTACACTTAATTTGATTATCGTTAATTTTTTCGATCTTCATACTTATCTCCAATCTGCCATGAAGGCTAATAATCATATGCACCTATTCTGTTTACTATATATTGTTTATCATATGGAAATTAATTATTAATGTAACTATTTTCCTAAATTAATTATACCATAAATATAGTATATAGTATAGTCTATTATTAATTCAACTGTAAAGTGCTTATTGATTAAAAAAATATTAATAAATAAAAAAAATGGTGAAAAAGCTGTGAAGAAACAAAAACGTAACAAAAAAGAAATAATTAATTAAAATAATAGTTGCAAAAAAGTAAAACATGGATTATACTATTTGTGAAGGGAGGAATTACAGATAGAAAGTGATGCCAGAGATTTTGCTAAGTATAAAATTATTAAGGTACTAAAAAAAGGTATATATACAAATGTTTACTTAGTAGAACATATAGTGTTATTGGAAAAAAGAGTTATAAAAGAAATCAGTAAAAATTCTATTTATGTCGAAAGTTTTTATTCAGAGGTCAGCATTTTAAGTATGTTGAATCATCCTAATATTCCCATGATTTATGAAGTAATTGAAGATGGTAAGGCTTATTATATTGTTCAAAAGTATTTTGAAGGTAATACTTTATATGAAGTAGTAAGAAAAAAAGGGCGAATGCAAGAAAATATAGTGATTGAGCATGGTATTGCTTTAACATGTATATTAGAGTATTTGCATTTTGAAAATTCATGTTTGGTGGCTCACCTAGATATTCAACCCAAAAATATTATTGTATGGGGAAAAGAATTGTATCTAATTGATTTTGGTAATGGATACCTAAATAACATGAAAAGAAAAAATATATTTGGAACAAAAGGTTTTGTAGCACCAGAATTATATGGTGACGATTTAAAAAAAGAAAAGATAGATGGAGCAAAGGCTGATTTATACTCTTTAGGTAGTGTGTTGTTATATTTATTAACAGGAAAAACTGTTTTAGATGCAAGTGTATCAGAACTGTTAGATAGAGTACATGCTGTGGCTGGACTTAAAAATATAATAGAGTCAGCACTTAATATTGAAATGGCATCTAGACAATCCAATATTTCTGTGATGAAAGAACAATTGTTAGCACTAAAGGCAGAGCAAAGAATTAAGGGGAGGTAGCATTAGTTTGACTAAAAAACAAAAGATAAAGAAAGATGGTTATAACCAAAAGGTAATAGGGATAGTGTCAGGGAAAAGGGGAGAAGGAGTAACTACTATGGCGGTTTCTATGGCTGCTTATTTGAGCGGAGTTTTCAGAGCAAAAGTAGCACTTGTCGAACATAATAAAAATAATGATTTTTCTCAAATTGCTAGAGCTTACTATGGGGAGACAAGGGATGATGAAGAGTTTCCTTTGTATAAAGTAGATTATTACTCGCATGCTAGTTCACAGAAGGTTAGCGAAATTTTGAATAGGAATTATGAATATGTTGTCATTGATTTTGGCAGCGATTATCAAGGTAGTATTAATGAATTTATGCGCTGCAGTAAAAAGATTGTCATGGGGTCTTTTTGTATGTGGAGATATGGGGAGTATCTTGAATTATGCAAATTTATTGAAACTATTGAAGGAGCTGAAAGCTGGCTGCATGTATTAAATGGGGATAGCAAATATATAAATGCTATTGAAAGAAAGAAAAAAATAAAAGCGGTTAAAAGGCTAAATATTGATGATCCCTATGTGGTTGGAAGTACAGAAATTGAGTATTTCGACAAGATTATTTGAGGAGGAGCATATGTTTAGACGAAGAAAAAAGTTTATGATGGCAAGTATAGCAGCAGGTGTATTAGGGATTATCATTATAGGCATTGCTGCTGTAATGTTACTGAGTCATAATAAAAAGTCACAAGAGTATTCAGCCAAAGAACCTATGGCCATAGAAGACACTGAAGTAAAGGGTGATATAACAAATGAAGATATAAAGGAGGAAACAGTCCGTACAGATATGAAAACATATTTATTTGATTATATATTCATTCCAGAACAAATTAAAAAGGGGGAAATATTTGATATTAGAATATTTTTTCCTAATGGAGAGGATTATGTAGTGGCAAGTGGTAAATGTATTGAAGATAGAAGTGAACAAGGAGTCTATATAAATGTAACAGAAAATGAACTGTTCTTAATTTCTGGAGCATATGTAGATACGATGATTTATGATGGAGCTAAGATGTATGCATCAAAATACATTGCGGCTAATCAGGAGTTATCTAAACCTAATTATCCAGTAAATATATACATATCAAAGCTTTCACAATGGAACCCTAATTTTAGAGAGGAAATAGATATAGAAACAAATACTGAGAAGAGAAAAATATTAGAAGATAATCTCTTTGATTTCATGGGAATAAACATAGGCAATTCCTATGATTCAAGTATGGACTTTTAAGTAACTGTAAACAACGTATAAGTATAACTGATTAAAAATAATATATCACGAAAAAAGGGAGACAACTAACAATACAAAGTTTCATAAATACAATACAATACATATGCTACGATTATCCTAGGCAAGAGTTGTATATGAGAAAAAGGAGACTGAAGATTAATTTAAGATAAAGGTATAGTTGTCTATGGTAGGGTGGGAATAGATTGAAAAATAAAGTAGTAAATAGTATTTGTTTATGGTAAAATTATTTTAAAATAAAGTGAATATCAATTTGGAGAGGTGTTATACATATGATATTAAGAAAAAAATTTGTGCTTATTGGAATGACATTTTTAACACTTACGAGTGCAATACTTGGATGCAGTAGTAAGAAAGAAGAGACTAGAGTGGATTTAAAAGAGTTTTATGGCATTACAGGTGATGAATATGCGGTATTATTGGAAGGTGAAAATGTTGGAAAAGGTATAAAGATAGAGAATGAATTATACATTCCACAAGTTATTGTGGCAGATAAAATAGATAGTAGATTTTTTTATGATGAAGATAATAATCAAATAATATGGACTACACCTACACAGATAGAGAATATAGCTGTAGATGGTGCAAATAAGGATGCTATTAAGCATTCGGGAGAAGTGTACATAAAACTTGATTTGGTTACAAAACGTTCAGATGTTATTGTGAGATTAGAGGAGAGTCCTAACAGAATATATATAATAAATGAATTTGGAAATATAGAGGTATGTACTGCAAATGAGTCAACTTATATAAGAACAGAGCAATCTCAAAAGGCGAGTGTAATGGCAGATGCAGACGAAGGGGAAAAATTTGTAGTTAAGGAAAAGACGGAGAATTGGTATAAAGTAGTTAATGATAATGGAATTTATGGATATATATTAAAGGATAGCATGTCAGATGTGACTAATGAGCAAAGAACTAGTACATATGTAGACTATGATTATACGCATATTACGATGCAAGAAAAGGTTTGCTTAGGATGGCACCAGATGGAGAGTCAGCTAGGGAACGATGGACTTGATGAAAAGGTAGCTAATGCAACACCTCTAAATGTAATATCACCAACATGGTTTAAAATAACAGATAAATCAGGTAATATCTCATCTTTGGCATCAAAGACATATGTTAACAAAGCTCATGATAAAGGATTAGAGGTTTGGGCTTTAATAGATGATTTTTCGTATGGTGATGATGGTACATATTATATTTTATCTATTTTAAAAAGTACAGCATCAAGAAGAAGTCTTATAACAAATATAATGGATGAAGTACTAAGTAATGGAATAGATGGAATAAATATTGATTTTGAACATATTTCACTTGAATGTGGTAAGGCATATGTACAATTTATGAGGGAACTATCAATAGAGTGTAGAAAATCAGGGATAGTGTTATCAGCAGATATGTATGTACCTATGAGCTTTAATGAGTACTATGGCAGAGAAGATATAGGAAATGTAATAGATTATATTATTGTAATGGGATATGATGAGCATTGGGCAGGTGGTGATAGCGCAGGGTCAGTTGCTTCTATCTCATATGTTACAGATGGAGTAGTAAATACGGTGGCTAAAGTTGATCCTTCTAGAGTAATAAATGCTATTCCATTTTATACAAGAATATGGAGTGAAACGCTAGAAGCTACACTATTAGATAGTGTGGCAATGGGAATGGATAGTGCAGCGGCTAAGCTTTTGGAACAAAATGTAGAACCTTATTGGGTGGAAGAGCTTGGACAATATTATGGTGAATATCAAGAGAATGAAATTATATATAGAGTGTGGTTGGAAGAAAGTAGATCAATAAAAGCTAAACTTGATGTTATGGAAGCAAATAACATTGCAGGGGTAGCGTGTTGGAAATTAGGTTTAGAAAGTAATAATATTTGGGATGTTATTGGAGAATACTTGCATAAATAACTTAAAAAAGTAGTATTATTAATAAATAAGTTATTTAAGGATATTGCTTTGAAAATTAAAAAATTAATAGAGTTAAAAAATCGTAAACAGTTGTTAGAACTATTGATGGCATTAATAATGCTTGTACTTGTATATATATTTGCAGGAAGGATACCAGCGTTAAAAGCAAGTGCGGTAGCTAGTGACGTAGAAAAGGAACATATTATATTGATAGATGCAGGGCATGGAGGAAATGATCCAGGTGCGATATCAGTACTAAATGCAGTAGAAAAAGATATTAACTTGTCCATTGCATTAAAGCTTAAAGAGAATTTGGAATCTAGTGGGTACAAGGTTTTGATGACAAGAGAAACCGATATGGGATTATATGATGAGACTGATAAAAATAAAAAAGTATCTGATATGAAGAAAAGATGTGCTTTGGCAAATGATAATGAAGTTGATTTGGTTATAAGTATACATCAAAATAAGTATCAGTCAGAGGGAGTAAAAGGAGCTCAAGTATTTTATTATAAAAGTTCTACGGATAGTCAAAAATTAGCAGAATACATACAGCATGAATTGGTGGAGAGTTTAGATAAAAGTAATGGAAGAAAAGCCAAGGCAAATGGTAATTACTATATGTTATTAAATGTGAAATGTCCAGCAGTAATTGTAGAATGTGGTTTTTTATCAAACTATGCAGAAGCAAAACTCTTAGTGGAAGATGAGTATCAAGAAAAGATAGCAACTGCTATTGAAACAGCAATTAATAAGTATTTTGAATAATAACAAAAATAGAATTATGTTTGTTTTAATGATATATTTATAAAGCAAGAAGTGAAGGAAAAAATTAAAATGAAAAATTTAAAGAAGGTAATGCTTGCTGTAGTATTGATTTTAATACTATCAGGATGCAAAAAAAACTCAGAACAAAATAATTCTAGTGAAAATGTCACAGAAAAGAGCAAAAATACAGAAACAAGTACTACCAGAGAACCTGAAAGCAAATATGTTGTGTTTAAAGATTCTGTGTTCGAAGGACAGATTCGCTTGATTTTGGGTAAGCCAAATGGACAAATAGAAAAGTCAGAATGTCTTACTATAACAAAGATGGATTTGGAGGATTCCAAAATTTCAGATATTTCGGGTATTGAAAATTTTAAAAATCTGACTAGTCTTAATCTTGACAATAATAATATCAGCAGTATAGAGGCATTATCAGAACTTACAAATTTGACATTTCTAACCATTGGAAAAAATCCAATAAAAAGTATATCTTCTCTCAAAGATTTAAAGAACCTTGAGATTTTAACATTGTCTCAAACTCTTGTAACTGATATAAGTGTTGCGGCAACGTTGCCTAAATTGATTAGTATACCAGATACTTTTGCATGCCCGATTACAGATTATTCTGCTTTTGAGCCAGTCTTAGAATCCATTATATATAATTATATAAATCATGAAAATATGGCGGATAATGTAGCGGAAGAGTCAAGCGATTATATAAGAACCATCTATAATGAACGCGTGGAAGGTGAAAAAGAATTTAAACGAGTTTATAATGAAATAGTCAAACCGAATATGAGTGAGTTAGAAAAAGTAGTTGCATTTTACAATTATTTGACAATGAACGTAAAATATGGTTGGGATGAATCCATTCCGGTTTCATGTGAAATGCTCCGAGTTTTTAAGTATAATTTTGGAATATGCCACGATTATTCGATTGCATTTTCTATGCTATGTAAAGAAGCTGGGATTGAGAGTGTGGTTGTGATGGCCGATGTATACGAAGTTAACGATGGTGTAATAGCAGACAATTGGTATTCTGGTCACGCTTGGAACGCGGTTAAAATAAATGGAAAGTATTATCAGCTTGATGCTACATGGGGTACGGTAGGAGAAGGTGGTGGCTCACCTAATTATGATTACTTTAGCATAAGCGATGAAACAATGAAACGATTACATAGCGAGGGTCTTGGCGGTTCAGCGTTTATATTTTCTTATTCTTATTATCCTGATTGTCTAGAAGATATGGATCGTAGTTTGGTAAAGCCTTATCAAATACAAGCTTATAATAACTGATTTAAATCACATTATAAGAATATAGACAAGAGGGCTTTTGCATTTGCAAAAGCCCTCTTGTTGGGTGGATATTTTATGAGAAAACGATTATAAGTTAGTCTGCATATTAATTTTCTTCTTGAATTGAAGATTTTCTTAAGCTTACAACAACTACTGATGCTAAACAAAGTGCTGTGAGTAATGCAAATACAGCAGTGTTATCTCCTGTTTTTGGAGCGTTATTGTTTTGCTGATTGTCATTATTATTGTTGTTGTTGTTGTTATTATTGTTATTATTTTCAGCTTCGTAAGTTACTGTAGCTGAATAGTTATCTGCTCCATCTTCAAGTGCAGCAAGTGTAATAACTACATTACCACTTGTTGTAGAAATATCTTTAATATCTATTGTTTGAGCTCCGTCATTATTAGTTGCTATTGCACAAAATGTTTCTCTTGTTGTAGCAACAGGAATAGTAACTGTGTAAACTCCATTAGCAGCAGTCATTTCATTACCTGGCCATGTAGTGTCACTAGATGTAGTATCCCATGTATGAAGGAAAACTTTATCCCATGATATAGATGAGTCAAGCTTAACTGTAACTTTTATATCTTTTGTCTCAACAGTTTGTTTTTGACCATCAGGATATTTAACTTCAAATGTTTTATCAGCAGCAACTACGATTGTACAGCTTCCCTTTGTAACATCAATACCTTCAATATTTCCTGTTTGCTCACCATTGTTATTGTTGTTTACGATACAGTTAAATGTTTCTCCAGTAACAGTTACCTTTGTTGTATACTTACCGTCTGCACCTGTAAGTTTTGTGCCAGGCCATGAACCAACATCAATGCCATCCCAACCGTAGAGTGCAACCTCGCTCCAACCAAGGCTGCTGTCAACCTCGATATTTACTGTGAATTCAGTATCAGCAGCTAAAGCTGTCATTGAATATACAGGTAAAACTCCCACTAAAACTACTAATGTCATAAAAACGCTACGAAATTTCTTGATAAATAATCTCATATTTTAATTCCTTTCCTAAAAAATTAATCTTTTATAATTTATACTTTCTAAAAATATAAATTTATGATAGATGCCTTAAGTTACTTATTTTTTACAAGTACAACACATGAAATTGCGTCAACGGTGATACTGCCTGAGGCTTTTCCAAGACTTTGTGTGCCAGCGGTCATGCCTTTAACACATATATCCCAATTTCCATCAGGTAATGATACTGTTGTCTGTGTTGCAAGCGGATTATAAATTACAAATATTCCGTTTGATGCTTCTCCTTCCACCCCGTCAATAGAGTAAGCAATAACGCCATTTTCGGTTCCAGAAACAAATGTAATATAATCAGCAGGATTTTCAGTCATTCTTAAAGCTTTATGAGCTTTTCTGAAACTGATAAGTCCTTTGTAAAAACTAACAACTTTTGAAGTATCTTGATCATCTAAACTTGACCATTTAATGCTATTTACTGAGTCAGAAGCATTATAACTGTTATGATTAAATGTGCCATCGGCATTTACTTTAGAACGAAGCATTTCTTCGCCAGCTAACATAAATGGCACGCCTTGTGATGTGTAAATAATAGATGCAGCAAGTAAGTTTTGCTTTATTCTATCTTCTAATGTATCAAAGCCATTTGATGAATTTATCTTATCCCATAAAGTAAGGTTATCGTGGCAAGATGTATAGTTGATAAGCTGTGTTGGGTCAGAGCTCCAAGTGGTTTTTCCTTTTACTCCGTTCATAATAGCTTCTTTGTATTTTGTAGCTCCGTTTACATAGCCGAAGTCTTCTGCATCAAATACGCTTCCCTTAGCGCTATCTCTTATATAATCGTTAAATAATGCAATACCTGGCATTTTTGGTGCATTAGCTTGAACTGCCAATTTAGTATCTGCTTTAACAGTAGTAGTAGTTAAATTCCATCCTTCACCATAAAGAATTATTGAAGGATCAATTTTGTCAACTGCGGCTCTTATTTCGTTCATAGTATCAACATCCATAAGTCCTACTAAGTCAAATCTAAAACCGTCTATATGATATTCCTTTGCCCAATAAGCTACAGACTCAACTATGAATTTAGAAACCATTGCACGTTCTGATGCAACATCATTTCCACAGCCTGAACCGTTTGAACCTTCACGGTAGAAGTATCCAGGAACAATTTTATTAAAACAATAATCTGTATTATATGTATGATTGTAAACTACGTCCATAACAACGCTAATACCATTGTCATGTAGTGTTTTGATTGTTTGCTTAAATTCTTTTATACGAACTTCTCCATTATATGGGTCTGATGAAAATGAACCTTCAGGAACATTGTAGTTCTTTGGATCGTATCCCCAGTTATATTGAGGTGTATCAAGCTTTGTCTCATCTACAGTAGCAAAATCATATACGGGATTTAATTGTAAATGAGTTATTCCAAGGTCTAACATGTAATCAAGACCAGTTGATTTGCCGGAAGCATTTTTTGTACCTTTTTCTGTAAGAGCAAGATATTTACCCGTCTTTGTCATGCCTGAGCTTGCATCTGATGAAAAGTCTCTTACTTGAAGTTCGTATATAATGCTGTCTGTTATAGTTAAATCGCTGTTTGGATTTGAGTCGTTAGCCCATCCGGCTGGATTTGTTGAAGCTAAGTCTATTACCATTGCACGATTACCATTTACACCAACGGCTTTTGCATATGGGTCACAAGCTTCAGAAGTGTTGCCATTTACAGTAACGCTGTATGTATAATATTTTCCATTTAAATCGCCGTTTTCTTTTGCTATCCAAGTTCCTTCTACATCAGATGTCATATCAACTGATTTAACTAAATCTGATTTTGCCACATCTCCACTTTCATAAATGTTGAGTTTAACAGCAGTTGCAGTAGGAGCCCAAACTCTAAAATTTGTATGTTCCAAAGACCAATTGGCACCTAAGTCTCCACCAACATATGTGTACTTATCTTCAAAATCACTTGTAGAGTACACATCTGGCATAGTTACACTAAATTTGTATTTACCATCTATTAAGATATAGTAAGTTTCAAAACCAGTTGATTTTTCTTTTAGAGTAAAAGTGCCTGATGCACCATCTACACTAATGTCTGAAAAGTCAATTGCCTTTCCATCCTTATCAACAAGTGTCAATTTGCTAGAATCATCTTTGTCGATTGCTTCAGAAAGGGTGAAACTAATTTGTTTCAAATCTGATGTAACGGAAGCTTTTAAGACACTTATACCTGTTACAACATCACTTCTGTGTTCAACTTTGAAATTTGATTGTCCTGATTTAACGTACACGTCAATAGTACCTCCAATAATTGATGATGTATCAATGAATAAATCTTCCTCGACATCTTTTGATTCCCATTCATTTAGCCTGATAATAAATCCAATACTTGTGGTACCAGTAGGAGCAACGTAAGTAGTAGTTACACCATTTTCGTCAGCATCAGTTCCGAAAGTATACGACGCACCGTCGCCACTAGTCCAAAACCATACATTCCATCCTTCGTAATTATTATCATCTCTTAAATAATGCAGGTTAACAGTTATGTTTTCCGGAACGTCCACTACGCTTCCAGTATTATTGGTTGTCTCGTTGCTGTCATCATCTTTTGATGAGCAAGCTAATAAGCTAAGTACCATGATAAAGACCAATAATAGAGAAATAGATTGCTTTACCTTTCTCATTTTAAAAATCCCGCCTTTCTTTATTTTGTGTTTTGTAACTAAATCGTAGCAGAAATGAAAAAAAATATATATATTGATTTTTTATTATCTATATCACTTTTTTTAGTTATTATTTAAAAAACAACTTGTATATATGTGCATACAAGTTGTATACTATAGTCAAAACCGTAAACTAGATAAAAAGGATATATGCTGATGAATGTACCTAAGTATTTTGCATTGATGGAACAACTAAAGAAAGACATTGTGTCTGGGAAGATAGCTCCAGGAGATAAACTACCTTCTGAAAATGAGTTGTCTGAGGAATATGCAATTAGCAGACATACAGTTAGGAAGGCACTATCATTGCTTGCGAATGACGGGTATATCGTGGCTGAACACGGTAGGGGAACATATTGCCAAATGCGAAGTGTTCGTAGTTATGGGTCTAAGAATATAGCAGTTATTACAACCTATATTTCAGATTATATTTTTCCAAGGCTTATTCAGGGAATAGATAATGTAATGGCAGAAAATGGTTATAGTATTATTCTTAAAAACACTGGAAATAGTCAAAAAAATGAGGTGAGGTGTTTAGAGGATATAATAACTAAAAATATTGATGGCCTTATAATAGAACCAAGTAAGAGTGAGATTATTGGTAAAAGTATTAATCAATATAAAATATTGGATCAAATGAGGATTCCATATGTCTTTATACAAGGTAAAAATATGCAGTTAAGTGATAAACCAAGTATTACGATGGATGACGTTGCAGGTGGTTACGCACTTACACAGTATCTAGTGAATATGGGGCATAAAAAAATAGCAGGAATATTCAAAGTGGATGATTCACAGGGGAATGCAAGGCATAAAGGCTATGTTAAGGCACTGCAAGATGGTGGATTAAACTATGATCCAGATTTGGTTGTATGGTTTCATACAGAAGATAGGGATAAAAAGCCAGCAAGAGCAATTGAGAGTATGCTTGATAGAGGTATTAAATTTGATGCAGTTGTATGTTATAATGATCAAATAGCATTAGAGGTAATTGATTTATTAAGTATAAGGCAGATAAAAGTTCCAGAAGATGTATCTATTACAGGTTATGATAATTCATTTATTGCAGCAAATGGTCCGGTAGAGCTTACTACCATATCTCATCCTAAAGAAAAAATGGGAGCGATGGCAGCAGAACTTTTGTTAGAGAAGATGAATGGAGTTTCGGACGAAGATAGTAAAGTTCCAAGGGTTATACAACCAGAGCTTATTATTGGACAATCATGTAAGAAGAGAAATTAGTTAAATGAATGATAAGGCTAAGCCTTTCATAATATAAAAGTTAAAAATATTTTATTATAAGGAGGAATTAACTCAATGTTAAACACAAAAAATTACAAATTTTGGTTCTGTACAGGATCACAAGACCTTTATGGTGACGAATGCTTAAGAAAGGTAGCAGAGCATTCAGCAAAAATCGTAGAAGCTTTAAACGCATCAGGTGTTATGCCATACGAAATCGTATTAAAGCCAACTCTTATTAGCCAAGCATCAATCAGACAGACATTAAATGATGCAAACAATGATAATGAGTGTGCAGGTGTAATCACATGGATGCATACATTCTCACCAGCTAAGATGTGGATTCTTGGATTAAAAGAATTAAAGAAACCTCTTTGCCACTTACATACACAGTTCAATGAAGAGATTCCTTACGATACAATCGATATGGATTTCATGAACGAAAATCAGTCAGCTCATGGTGATAGAGAATATGGTCATATCGTAAGCCGTATGGGTATTGAAAGAAAAATCATTGTTGGACATTGGTCAAACGAAGTAGTACAAGAAAGACTTGCTAGCTGGATGACTACAGCAATCGGTGTAATCGAATCAAGCCATATCCGTGTTTGTCGTTTAGGCGATAACATGAACAACGTTGCTGTTACAGAAGGTGACAAAGTTGAAGCTCAAATCAAATTTGGTTGGGAAATTGATCATTACAATGTAAACGACGTAGTAGAATATGTAGATGCAGTAGCACAGGCAGATGTTGATACATTAGTTGAAGAATATTACAGCAAATATAAGGTTATTGATGATGGAAGAGATGCAGCAGAATTTAGAAAAATTATGGCTGTTCAGGCTCAGCAGGAAATCGGAATTGAAAAATTCTTAACTGAAAGAGATTATCAAGCAGTAGTTACACATTTCGGTATGCTTGGTGGATTAAAGCAATTACCAGGTCTTTCAATGCAGAGATTAATGGATAAAGGTTACGGATTTGGAGCAGAAGGTGACTGGAAAGTGGCTGCTATGGTTCGTTTAATGAAACTTATGACAGCAAACCAAAAGGATGCAAAAGGTTCTTCATTAATGGAAGACTATACATATAATTTAGTAAAAGGCAAAGAAGGAATTCTTCAGGCTCATATGTTAGAAGTATGTCCAAGCTGTGCTGATGGCGATGTATTCATGAGAGCATGTCCATTATCAATGGGTAGCCGTCCAGATCCAGGTCGTCTTGTATTTACATCAAAAGAAGGCCCAGGTGTGGCAACATCACTTATCGATTTAGGAAACAGATTCAGACTTATCATTAACGCTGTTGATTGTAAGAAGGTTGAAAAGCCAATGCCTAAGTTACCAGTAGGTACAGCATTCTGGACACCACAACCAGATTTCTCTACAGGATGTGAAGCTTGGATTTTAGCAGGTGGTGCTCACCATACAGCATTCTCATATGACTTATCAGTTGAACAGATGGTTGACTGGGCAGATGCTATGGGTATCGAAAGCGTTGTTATTGATGCTAATACAAATCTTAATGCATTTAAGAATGAATTAAGATGGAACTCAGTATTTTTCAAATAAGAATTAAAGGAGTTTATAAATGAGTGCACAAATAAAAGAAGCTATTGTTGCAGGAAAAACAGCATTAGGTATTGAATTTGGCTCAACAAGAATCAAAGCGGTTCTTGTTGGGGCAGATAATATGCCTATAGCATCAGGTGACCATGGCTGGGAAAATAGATACGTAGACGGAATTTGGACATACACATTGGATGATATTTGGACAGGTGTTCAAGATGCTTATGCAAATATGGCAAAAGATGTTATGGATAAATATGGAGTGGCATTGGAAACAACTGGTGCAATCGGCTTTAGTGCGATGATGCATGGTTACATGCCATTTAACAAAGCGGGAGAGCTTTTAGTTCCATTCCGTACATGGAGAAACTCGATTACAGAGCAGGCTTCAGAAGAATTAACAAAACTTTTTAACTATCATATTCCTCAAAGATGGAGTATTGCACATCTTTATCAGGCTATATTAAACAATGAATCTCATATTAATGATATTGATTTCTTTACAACATTAGAAGGTTATATTCACTGGAAACTTACTGGTGAAAAGGTTATTGGTGTTGGTGAAGCATCAGGTATGTTCCCAATTGACATTAATACAAAGACTTATAATGCAAATATGATTAATCAGTTTAATGATTTAGTTGCAGATAAGAACTTATCATGGAAATTAGAAAACATTCTTCCAAAGTCATTGGTTGCAGGTGAAAATGCAGGAACATTGACAGTGGAAGGAGCTAAATTACTTGATCCTACAGGAACACTTAAGGCAGGCATAAGCCTTTGTCCTCCAGAAGGTGATGCAGGTACAGGTATGGTTTGTACAAATAGTATTGCAGTTCGTACAGGTAATGTATCAGCAGGTACATCAGTATTTGCTATGGTAGTTCTTGAAAAAGATTTATCAAAGGCTTATGATGAGCTTGATTTAGTTACAACACCAACTGGTAATTTAGTAGGTATGGTTCACTGTAATAACTGTACTTCAGACCTTAATGCATGGGTAAATATCTTCAAAGAATTTGCTGAAGCATTTGGTATGGAAGTGGATATGAATAAGTTATTTAAGACATTATATACTAAGGCACTTGAGGGAGATGATGATTGTGGTGGATTATTAGCATACAATTACTTTTCAGGTGAGCATATTACTGGATTTGAAGAAGGACGTCCAATGTTCGTTCGTTCAGCAGAAAGCAAGTTTAACTTAGCAAACTTTATGCGTGTGAATTTATTTACATCACTTGGAGCATTAAAAGTAGGTTTAGATATTCTTCTTAAATCAGAAGGCGTTAAGATTGACAAGATTACAGGTCATGGTGGTTTGTTTAAGACAAAGGGCGTAGGCCAAGGAATCTTAGCGGCAGCAATGAATACACCTGTAACTGTTATGGAAACAGCAGGCGAAGGTGGAGCTTGGGGTATTGCATTACTTGCATCTTATATGATTAATAAGAGCGAAGGCGAAACTTTAGATGATTTCCTTAACAATAAGATATTTGCTGGACAAAAGGGCGAAACAATGGAACCTAAGGCTAGTGATGTTGCTGGATTTGATCAATTTATCGAAAGATATAAAGCAGGTCTTCCAATTGAAAGAGCAGCAGTAGAGAATCTTAAATAATTTAAAGAAGGATGGATTAGATTATTATGTTAGAAGAATTAAAGAAAGCCGTTTATGAGGCTAATATGGATCTTCCTAAGTATGGTCTTGTTACATTTACATGGGGAAATGTAAGTGGTATAGACAGAGAAAAAGGACTATTTGTAATTAAGCCATCAGGCGTAGATTATGAAAAACTTACTCCAGATGATATGGTAGTAATGGATTTAGAAGGTAATAAGGTAGAAGGTAAGTATAAACCTTCTTCAGATACAGCAACACACCTTGAAATATACAAGGCATTCCCAGAAGTTGGTGGAGTTGTTCATACACATTCATCATATGCAACAAGCTGGGCACAGGCTGGAAGAGGAATTCCTTGTTATGGAACAACTCATGCAGACTATATGTATGGAGAAATTCCTTGTGTAAGATGTCTTACAAAGGAAGAAATCGATGGTGATTACGAGACTAATACAGGTTTACTTATTGTAAGTGAATTTAACAGGATGGGAAAAGATCCTATGGCTGTACCTGCAGTTCTTTGTAAGAATCATGGACCATTTGCTTGGGGTAAGGATGCTCATGAAGCAGTACACAATTCAGTAGTTCTTGAAGAAGTGGCTAAGATGGCATACAGAGCTGAAACTATCAATAAAGATATTACACCAGCGCCACAAGAGTTACAGGATAAGCATTATTACAGAAAACATGGAGCTAATGCTTATTACGGACAGAACTAAGCTAATCTAGCATAGAAGGGAGAATTTTATGGGATTTTGGGACGATTTAGAAAAAGGGTCTTCTTTTTCGACTGCATCTGGAGCTGATTTGCCATATGTGGTTTTACAAGTAACATTAAAAGAAAAATTCTTTGGAACAGGCTCGGGCAATCTGAGTGAACTTGAGCAAGCAATTAATAATCAAGTACAAAGAGGATATCGATTACATACTATTAGTACTAGTAATGGCGGAAGCAAGGGCTTTGGCGGTGGTGACCGTATACAAGCAACATTGGTTTTTGAGAGATTGTAATAGATGTAACCAAAAAAGTGAAGCGTTTTTGCTTCACTTTTTTTGTCTGAATAAGAATAGTTATATTGAAAATATGGAACAATGATGGTATAATTATCCCATAAAAGAGAGGAAAAAAATATATATGCCACAAATTATTCCAATAAAAAATCTAAAAAATACTTCGGAAATTTCAGAAAAGTGCCATGAAGCAGATGAACCTATTTATATTACAAAAAATGGATATGGTGATATGGTTATTATGAGCATGGAAATATATGAAAATTTAATTCGTAGACTTAGTATGTATCGTGATATTGAAATTTCAGAGAAACAAATAGAAAATGGTCAAGTGAAGGATGCTAGAACAGCGTTAGAGGAAATGAAGGCAAAGTATGGCGTATAAACTGATTATCACGAAGCGATAGTGCCACATATGGATTATATCATAGTATTTGATATTAAAATTGATGTTGTGGATGTTGTGGATGTTGTAGGTGTTTTCCATATTTATCTTCATAAGCTACAGCGTCTAAAGTGTCATAAGAATACATCGCACGATGTTTGTCCATGTTTCTTCTAAATGTTTTTGTTACATTATTTGCCACTCCCCAAAGCCATGGTTCGAGTTTGTTTTCATCTTTTAGCTTTGGAAGTTCTTGTATCGCTATAAAAAGTATTTATTGTGTCAACTCATCAGCTTCTTTTCTTGCGTATGTGCGATTGACAGCACAACCATATATCTTTTCTATATAATTTTCAAGTATATCAGCGTTCATTTTTTTCACCTGACTTTCAAATATAAAGTGTGCAAAAGTATAGTTTCATTGGTCCGGTTTAAAAGAATTTTATATATAGACTTAAATAATAGCAAGTGTTAAAATTAAATTAACATTAATTATTAGGGAGACAAACGAAGAATAAATAAGATTTTGGAGGATAAAATGGCAGACTATCGCGCTCAAATTAATTACGGAGGATTGATTTATGGATAAAAATAGTAATGAAATAATTATTTATGAAGATAAAGATGGAGTTACAAAAGTAAATGTTCTATATAGTGACGAAGATTTATGGGTTACCAAAAAGCAACTAATTGCAGTGTTTGATGGGACAAGACAAAATATTGAATATCATTTAAAAAATATTTACGAGACAAAAGAACTATCAAAAGATTCAACTTGCAAAGAAATTTTGCAAGTTCAAAAAGAAGGAACTCGCGAGGTAGAACGAAAGGTTGAATATTACAATTTAGATATTATCATTGCATTAGGATATCGTATTCAAAGCGAAGTTGCTACTCGTTTCAGAATTTGGGCGACTAAAAGACTTCACGAATATATTCAAAAAGGTTTTGCTATTGACGATGAAAGACTTAAACAAGGTGGTAATCGCTATTTTAAAGAATTACTACAAAGAATAAGAGACATTAGAAGCAGTGAAAGGAATTTCTATCAGCAAGTAACAGATATATACGCTACAAGTGTTGACTATGACCCTAGAAACAAAATAACTAAAGAATTTTTTGCTACGGTTCAAAATAAAATGCATTACGCAGTTCATGAACATACTGCTGCTGAAGTTATATATGAAAGAGTTAATAGTGATAAACCTTTTGTGGGTATGACTAACTTCAAAGGCGATTATGTAACTAAAGATGATGTTGTCATAGCCAAAAACTATTTAAGTGAAATAGAACTAAATAAGTTAAATCTTCTAGTTTCTGGTTACTTAGACTATGCTGAATTGCAAGCTCTTGAATTAAAACCTATGAAAATGATTGATTGGGTAGAGTTTTTAGATAGACAAATTATCAATATGCAAAAAAAACTACTTATTGGTAGTGGTACCATATCACATGAAATTGCTGTTAAGAAAGCTGAAAAAGAATATGACCTGTATCGTAAAAAAGAACTGAAAGAGCTACAAAGTGACTTTGATTTGTTAATGAAATCGATACCAAACAATAAAAATGTTGAATAAAGACTTGGGAAAGATGCGGTTCATTCTATGGTAACAGAAGGATTACCTCTTTTAAATGGACAAAATTCTGCTTTAATTTTATTATCAATTGTAGGAGTAATGGCGGAAGCTATTATTACTATGGCTATTTATGTAACAGTTATAGAAAAGAAATATCGTAAAAAATAATATATTAATTATACCAAGAAAGAACTTTTTATGGAATATGTGAATTGTAAATCAGAAGTTTGTGGAGGATGGTTAAATAATGAAAATCGAACAGTATGTGATGGCATATGGTGTAGAACAAGATAGACTTCGAGCAATTCTTCCAGATGGTTTCAATTCTTTGCGCCCTGTTCTTCACATTAATGCAGAAATACAAGATGATATCAGTAGCTATATTGAACTTAATACAGCGGTTGAAAAAGATGGTAACATGGGTAGGTTAAATGTTGGGAATTGAAATAATGTACCATTTGTGAAAAATGGTAAAACGGTAACATTTAAAACAAATTTTCTTGAGATTTCTTTTACAAGTGTTGGCGTTCAAGGTTTATGTCCTGCTGAAAAAGATAATGCAGGGTGCTATTTTATTGACAAAACAGTGCAACTAAAATTCCTTGTGAACAAGTACTGGGACATATGTTGTTAAATTTATCCGAGACTGAAATTTTAACGTCTTATGGAATATATCAATGCTAAAGATGCCATTTTATTCTCACAAATTTTTTAAGATAGAGAAGAAGTAAAAGGCAAATGTAATTGTAGATAATTTATGGAGGAAACAAAAATGCTAAACAATTGGTTACTAAATCCAAAGGATTTTAAGATTGATGAAGATTGTTGTGAGGATGTGGAAAAAGGTATCGTTGCTTGCAAAAGACTTATAGATAAATGGACACCTGAGCTTGAAACTCAGATGTTAGAAGCATTTATTAAACTGTATTATGACGAAATGTATGAGCAATGGGGGCCTGATGATGAGAAAGAAAGTAAGGAGTATTGGCAGGAGATTAAGTCGCCTGCAGAACTTGTAAAATTTACAGGTACAGATGTTACAATTTATGCATTAGAAGACGGTATATATGCAAAAAGTAAAACAGAAAAGAGCAAGTATGAGTCACAAAATGTTGATGTATGCGTGATACTGGTGCTGGATTGTCCATGGGAGGAAGAGCATGGTTGGGCAGCTGTTTTTGTAGAGGAAAAATTTGTTAAAGTAGACAGAGATATTGTTGATTGTGTTTGGTTGGATTGAATTAAATATCATCTATACGAAAAAAACGAGGTAAAAATTATGGGAAAGCAAATTAGATTTTTAATGGATAATGAACTAGAAGAAGAATTTAAGAAATTAATACTCTTAGATGGTGTAATATTATTTGAAGGGAATAATAATCAACCTATTGAAATTGAAGATTTACCTTTAGGCTTTTCGGGCAAAGGATGGTTTAAAGTATATCTCTATAAAAAAGAATTTGGTGAACTAAATTTAGAAGAATTGGATTCAGGAAGAAAATATATTAATGCCAATTCGTCCTCTGTAATTGAGTTTTCAAGGACGATTATTAGGAATAATCCAAAAGAAATTTCTAGAGGCAGGCTTTGGCTAGAGAATAAATATTATAATGAAAAAGAAGAACTTGTTGTTAAAGATAGAAATCTTGAAGAATGGTATAATCAATTGTCTGAATGGATAAAGAGTAAAATGAGTAAAAAACAGATATTAACACCTCATAAAATATACAGTGAATATACAACGATAGCAATAAAAGAAATGGTAGAAAGTGGATATAAAATCATTTAATTGTATTAAACAATTATAAAAGAAAATCAGATACTTATAAGATAAAACAAGAGAGGATAATATGTTTTATGACAAAAGAAGAACTATATACACCAATCAGAGAAAAATATGAAGATTTAAAACAGGCTTTAAATGGAAAAGATATAGAAAAGATAAGAAAGCTTATGTTAGAGGTTCATGCTATGGTACACCCAGCGGAAATTTCTGGAAGGGCAGAAAAGACTATTGCAGATTATGTTTTGGATTATATGTTATCTGGTAATCAGAATGAATTAGTACCTAGGGAGGATTGCAATATAAATTTAAAGTATGCAGGAACTGAAACCGTTCCTGTATGCTGGCAGTTTTGGCATACATATCGTATTGAAGATTTGGTGAGCAATATTTTGATGATGAATCAAAGCCAGATTTTTAATGAAGAATGGCAAAGAAAGATTGGTTCATCTATTACAGATACTGGTAATGCATTGGAACTTGATGAGGTTATAGCATTTGGAAAAGGAATTAATGCTGAGGCACTTCGTGATTATATGATCACGGTTGGAAAAAACACTCGTTTGATATTAGAGAATTTAACGCTTGAACAGATACATTCTATGGTACCAGAAGAAAGGGTAATGAGGATATTAGAAGAGGGAGGTGTTACTAATGATTTTCGTTCGGTGTGGTTATTAGTATTTTGGGGAAGGTTAACGAGAGGTGGAATGATTTTGACACCTATGACCGACCACCATATGATGCATTTGCCACCATGCCTGAATAATATATTGGTGTAAGTAAAACTATAGATAAGAATTTGGAGGGTGAACTAAAATGGGATGGTTTGTTTGGTCAATAGGTACACTTGTGAATACTCTTATAATTATAACTCTTGTAGATATGATTTTGATGGGTTTATTTAGGCTTAAGCTTTCGAGAAAGAGTAGTATTTCTCGATTTATGATTTCTAAAGAAAATAAAATTGATATTCAAAAAGGAAATACGTGTTCAGGATACTCAACTGCATATGTTTTACGACATTATGATATGCAAGCAGATGGAGAAGATATTTATAGTAAAATGTCTAATAAAATGGCTAATGGTTATGTATATCCTAAAGAAATAAAAAGAATGTTTGAGAAGTATGGATTCTCTGTAAAATATTGTGCTGGAAATCTAAATGCTCTAAAGAATGAAGTGAGTAAAGGAAATCCTGTTATTGTATTTATAAAAGTCAGAAGAGGTGAAAAGTGGTTGCATTATGTTCCAGTTGTGGGATATGATGAGGATAATTTGTTTATTGCAGAGTCGTTAGCAGAGTTAGTTAATTGCAATGAAAAAACATATAACAGAAAAATAAGTAACGCAAATTTTAAGGCTTTGTGGAATACGTCAATGTTAAAGATGCCATTGTATACTCATACATTTTATAGATTAGAGAGGAAATAGAAGGTGGTTAGTATTTAAACTAAAATCCGCTTTTTTAGATTAAGTTCCATTGTGAATGAAGAAAATTAAAAAAGTGGATGTTTTTTTGTTTAAAAAGGTGTATAATTATTATAAATCCGTGGAAATTACAGTAAAAAGGGTATGC